>NZ_CP022655.2:4868122-5216245 GCF_002243345.2 Paenibacillus sp. RUD330 | reverse complement strand
GTCCTTGGCGTTGCCGTACAGGCGATAGGGCAGCGCTTCCTCGAATCTGCGCTCGATGGCGAGCTGCCACGTCCGGTTCACGCGGCGTCCCCAGGCATTGTGGATGACGATGTGGGTCTGGTTCGAAATATCCTTGTACACCTCGATGGCGATCCGACTGCGGGTCGGCCTGACGCCGGAGGCGGCCTGGGCGCGGACGAGAGCGGCCAGCTGCCGCGCGGAGCGGTCATCCATGCCGCTGCGCTCCCGGAGCTCGGCGATGACGGGTTCGTCTCCGGGATGGACGGGCTCGTCCGGCAGGGAGGAGCCCTCTTCAAGGCCGTCCATCGCGGCCAGGGCCGCCTCGGGAGGACGCCCGGGCCGGCGATCGTTGCGATTCCCCGCCTGGAGAGCCTCTTCATCTCCCTGCTCCAGCCTCTCCAGCAGCTCCGTCCACAGCTCCGCCACCTTCCGGCCAAGCAGATAGGAGCGGGAGCCGGCTTCGTTGCGCCAGAACGGGATCTCGCTGAAGCTGTTCGACGTCTCGGCCACATACACGCGATCCTTGCTGATCTGCCGGATCATCCAGGAATTCGTGCCGAGCTGGAACACGTCTCCGACCCGGCTCTCCTGGACGAACTCCTCGTCCAGCTCGCCGATATGGGCGCGGCTGTCGGCATGGTGGACGGGATAAGCGCTGCTCTGCGGGATCGTGCCCGCTCCCGTGACCGCTGCCATGGAGCTGTTGCTGCGAGGTCCTACCGTGCCGGAGCCCCGGTCCCACTCCAGCAGCGGCCGGGAAAACGGATAGAAGCCGGCCAGCACCGCCAGCATCGATTCCAGCCTGCCGCGCGGGAAGGCTTGATAGCTGTCGCTTCCCGCGATCAAGCGGTGCATGGCCTCCACGGTCCACTCGCCGCCGGAAGCCATGGCGACTGCCTGCTGCGACAGCACGTCAAGCGCGTCGCGCGGAATCTCGATCGGCTCGATGTCGCGCTCCGCGATCATGCGGCTGAGCACCGCGATTTCGGGCAGCGCGCCGCGCTGGCGGGAGAGGATGACGCCGCGGCTCGCCTCGCCGACTCCGTGTCCGGCGCGGCCGATCCGCTGGATGCCGGCGGCGGCGGACAAGGGCGAGTCGATCTGGATGACGAGGTCGACGTGGCCGACGTCGATGCCGAGCTCCAGCGACGAGGTGGCGACGATGCAGCTCAGCTCGCCCGCCTTCAGCAGACGCTCGACCTCGAGCCGCCGCGACCGGTCCATGCTCCCGTGATGGGCGCGGCACATCTCGCGGCCGGTATAGTCGTTCATCCGCAGGCAGAGCCGTTCGGCCAGCCTGCGGCTGTTCACGAAGACAAGCGTCGAGCGGCTCCCTTCCATGAGCTGGAGCAGCCGGTCCATGATCGGGAACCAGACGGATTCCCGGGTCCGGTGCAGCCGGCTGTGGTCGGGCATCGTGACCGACACCTGCATCGTTTTGGGCATCGCGCTCTCCACGATGGCCACGGGGCGGGGGAGATAACCGAGCGGATGGGCCGGACCGTCTCCGTCGCCGTCGGACGAGAGAAGAGGGGCGGCTGAATCTGAAGCCTCCGTCTCGCCGCCTGCTTCGGGAGACCATCCCCCGAGAAAGCGGGCGACGCTCTCCATCGGCCTTACGGTCGCCGACAGGCCGATGCGCTGCAGCGGACGGCCGCACCAAGCCTCGAGCCGCTCCAGCGTCAAGGAGAGATGGGAGCCGCGCTTGTCCGCCGCCAGATCGTGGATCTCGTCGACGATGACTTGGCGGGTCGTCCGCAGCATCGTTCTTCCCTTGGCCGAGCCGAGCAGGATGTAGAGCGATTCGGGGGTAGTGACCAGCACGTCGGGCGGCTTGCGCAGCATGGCGGCTCGCTTGGAGGCAGGCGTATCGCCGGTCCGGACTGCGCAAGTAATTCTTTGTGATGCCTGGTCATACCCGGCAGGGTGCTCAGGGGCAAGCCATTGTTCATGCTGCCGCCCGATCTCCTCGACGAATCCGGCGACATGGTCGTAGATGTCATTGTTCAGCGCCTTGAGCGGCGTGACGTAGATGACCCGGACTCCGGCCGGCGGCATGCTGCCGTCCAGGCTTTCGCCCGTCTCTTCCTTGGAGCGGAGCACCAGGTCCAGGCAGGGCAGCAGGGCGGCCAGCGTCTTGCCGGAGCCGGTCGGAGCGGCCAGCAGCGTATGCTCTCCCTCTCCGATGGATGCCCATGCCCGGCGCTGGATGTCGGTAGGGCTGCCGAAAGAGCCCGCGAACCAGTGCGCGAGAACGGGGTGGAACCGATTCAGCGATGGATCGGGCTGTCGATGGGTCGTCATGGAATCACCAAGCCTCCTTGTCGTAGAAGGGGAAAATCGGCTCTGTTGAGACGGCAGGGCTGCGATGCAGCGGCTGCAGCGTTGTCTTCTAAGAATACTATACTTCGCTTTGCCGTCCTAATCGGAAGCGCGTCTTGCGTGGACGTTTTCGCCTTGTTTTCCTTCCGCAAAAATTCCAAAAGCAGGCCCTTGAAACCGGAGCAGCCGCTCGGCGCGACGAGGGAAAGGAGCGGCCCGGTGAAACATTCGGGACTGGAATGCGTCTACTCTAGTGGAAATATCCGGTTGATAGACGACGAATGGCATCGATTTCGATTCAAGGAGGCTGTCTTCATATGATCCTGACATCTATCCGCCGCCCCGCACTCGCTGTGCTGGCGGCAACGATTCTGGCCGGCGGCGGCATGGGGGCCGGCACGGCTGCCGCGGCCGGCTCGGCTCCGTCCGCGACCATCCTGCTGGACGGGTATCCGCTGACTTTCCCGGCCCAGCCGATCATCCAGGACGGAACGACGATGGTTCCTTTCCGGGCCATTGCCGAAGCGCTGCAGATTCCCGTCGAGTGGAATGCCGCCGGCAAGACGGTTACGGCCGTCAAGACCACGGATGAAGGCCCGCGCAAGGTCGTGCTGCGCCAAGGCAGCAAGCAGGCGACGGTCGACGGCGCGGCGGCTCAGCTCGGGGCTGCCCCCGTGCAGAAGGGCGGAACGGTCCTCGTTCCGCTGAGCTTTTTCAGCAGCGCGTTCGGAGCGCAAGTGAGCTGGGACGGGGCGACCCGCACCGTATCGATCGTTTCTCCCCCGGAGAAGCTGTACACGAAAGCCTATTACGCCATCAGATCCTATTCCCAAGTGAAGCAGCTGGGCCGCTTCGACGCGGTCGCCTTCGGCTGGGGCCGGATCGGGGAGGACGGCAGGCTGACGCTCAAGGGCAAAGACTTCTACTGGCCCCAAGCCGACGGCGACGTCACCCCGGAATCGATCGTAGCGGGCGCGGGAGCGGCCGGCGGCCTGACGGAATTCATGGTTTTCTCCGGGGACGCCAAAGGCGAGCTGACCAAGATGCTCGGGGATTCCTCGCTGAGAGCCGAGACGGTCAAGGGCATCGTCGACACCGCTTCGCAGGGAGGCTTCAAATCCATCGACCTGGACTTTGAAGGGCTCGGAATGACCGGAGACAAGGCGGCGGCCGCGCAGTCGTTCAACGTGTTCGTCAAGGAGCTTCGGACGGCTTCCAAGGCGGCCGGGCTCGGCCTGTCGCTGTCGCTGCATCCGCTGAACGGCTCCTACAAAGGCTATGACTACAAAACGCTGTCGCAGCTGTCCGACGAGATCGCGATCATGGCATACGATTACGGGCAGGGCGGCAAGCCGGAGCCTCTGGCCAAGGTGGATGAGGCCATCCGGCTGGCGCTGAAGGAGACCGACCGCAGCAAGCTGCTGCTCGGCATCAACTTCAACAGCGAGACGGCGTTGTCGCTGTCCGGACCGGCGGGGCTGGCCAAGCGGTACGGCCTCAAGGGCATCGCGCTGTGGCGGCTCGCTCCCGGCCTGGTCGACGCCGATTCCTTGGCGGCTCTGGAACGGACGGTCAAGCTCAGAGGTCCTGCCGAGGGCTGATGCCGCCGATCCGACTCCAACCGCAGCTTAGAAGAAGGGGGACATGGCCGGAATGCGACCGGAAGCCTATCTAAGAAGCGCGCAGCTGCTGCGGGACAGCGTGCCTTCCTTCGCGGAGTATCCCTTCTCGCTCCCGGTCATCCGGGAGATGGACAAGATCACGCTGCATCCCAAGGTGACGTACATCGTCGGGGAGAACGGCATGGGCAAATCCACCCTGCTCGAAGGGCTTGCGGTGTCATGGGGCTTCAATGCCGAGGGAGGCGGCCTGAACTTCACGTTCTCCACCTATGCTTCCCATTCGGAGCTTCACCGGCATTTGAGGCTGGCGCGCGGAACCCGCAAGCCTCGGGACGGGTTCTTCTTCCGGGCAGAGAGCTATTACAATCTGGCCAGCAATATCGAGGAGCTGGACCGGGAAGGCTCCGGCCCCTCCATCATCGACAGCTATGGCGGCCGCTCGCTCCATGAGCAGTCGCATGGGGAATCTTTTTTTGCGGCCTTCATGAACCGGTTCGGCGGCGGAGGACTGTATGTGATGGACGAGCCGGAGGCGGCGCTGTCGCCGACGAGGCAGCTGTCGATGCTGGCCCGGATCCACGAGCTCGTCGGCAAAGGCTCCCAATTCATCATCTCCACGCATTCGCCGATTCTGATGGCTTATCCGGACGCAGTCATCTATCAGCTCAGCGGGAGCGGCATCGAAGAGGTCGCGCTGGAGGAGACGGAGCATTTCCGGGTGACGAGGCAGTTCCTGAACAACCGGAGTCCTATGCTGGAGGAGCTGTTCTCGGAGGAATAGGCTCGAATCCTTCCGCTCATGGAGCGACAGGTTTAAGGGCATTGGGAAGAGGCGTGTGGAGAGCCAAAGAGAGGCATGAGAAGTTCTCATGCCTCTCTTTGTTCTTCCCGGGAGGCTTCAGCCAGGCTTTGCGGTCCCTTCGCTGCGGATCGGGAGCGCGGCGGCAGCCGACTGGCAATGGCACTTGAGCGAGACCTATAATAAGAGCAAACAGATTCCCTCGGGACGGAAAGAGGGAAAGGGGGCTGCAGACGCATGGCATCTTCAACCGAAACCTCATCCTACCGCGAACGGGGCGATGCCCCTTCATCCGCCGGACAAGCCGGCGGCAAGCGGGCCGGCTGGCGTTCCTTCGTCAGGCTCATCATGGCGTCCAAGCCGCCCAAAAAGCTGATCGCCGTCGCGCTGCTGCTGAGCCTGGCTTCCACGGCGGCAGGCCTCGTCGTGCCGATGGTGACCAAGCAGTTCATCGACGGCTTCAGCCTGAGCGCCTTGAAGCCGGGCCATATCGTCATGCTGGCCGGATTCTTCGTCATCCAAGCGCTGGCCGGAGCGTACTCCAGCTACCTGCTCGCCCGGCTCGGGCAGCATGTCGTCGCGAGCCTGCGCGAGCGGCTGTGGCGCAAGCTGATGGCGCTGCCGGTCGCTTATTACGATCGCCACCAGACGGGCGAGACCGTCAGCCGCATGACCAACGACACAGGCGTCGTGCGCGGACTCATCACCGATCATCTGGTCGGCTTCGTCACCAGCATCATCTCGGCGATCGGAGCGTTCATCCTGCTGCTGACGCTGGATTGGCGCATGACGCTCATCCTGCTGATCGCGATTCCGGTGCTGGCCGGCATCATGGTGCCGCTCGGCATGATGATGCACCGCATCGCCAAGGAAACGCAGGACGAGACGGCTGCCTTCTCCGGCGGCATCAACAACGTGCTGTCGGAGGTCCGCCTCGTCAAGGCGTCGGGCGCGGAGCGGCGCGAGCTGGAGCACGGCTTCAAGGGTATCCGCGCCTTGTACCGGCTCGGCGTCCGAGAAGGCAAGGTCGGAGCGTGGATCGGCCCCGCCGTCTCCTTCACGATCATGATGCTGCTCGTCATCATCATCGGCTACGGCGGCGTGCGCGTATCGTCAGGCGAGATGACGGCCGGCGATCTCGTCGCCTTCATCCTGTACCTCATGCAGATCATCATGCCGGTCAGCCAGATCGCGGTCTTCTTCTCCCAATTCAACAAGGCGATGGGAGCGACGGAGCGGATCAGCGCGACGCTGGAGGAGACCGAGGAGGACTTCGCCGCCGGCGGGGAGCTCCGCAGCGCGTCGGCACCCGTCACGGCCGAGGGACTGGCGTTCGCCTATGCAGGCAGCGATCCCATCATTCAGGGCATGGACTTCGCGATCCAGCCGGGACAGGTTACGGCGATCGTCGGTCCCAGCGGAGGCGGCAAAACAACGCTCTTCTCGCTTCTGGAGCGGTATTACGCTCCTACCGCCGGAAGGCTGCTGATCGGGGGCGTGCCGCTCGCGGACTACTCCCTCGCCAGCTGGCGCAGCCGGATCGGCTATGTGGCGCAGGAAAGCCCGCTGATGGCCGGCACGATCCGCGACAATCTGACGTACGGCATCGACCGCGCGCCGGAGCCGGAGGAGCTGGAGAGAGCGGCGCGCCTGGCCTACGCCGACGTCTTCATCAGCGAGCTGCCGCAAAAATACGACACCGAGGTTGGCGAGCGCGGCATCAAGCTGTCCGGCGGGCAGCGGCAGCGCATCGGGATCGCGCGGGCTCTGCTGCGCAATCCGGACATCCTGCTGCTCGACGAGGCGACCTCGGCGCTCGACAGCCAGTCGGAGGTGATCGTGCAGCAGGCTCTCGGCAATCTGATGGAGGGGCGCACGACGGTCGTCATCGCCCACCGGTTGTCGACCGTCGTGGACGCCGACCAGATCCTGTTCGTGGACAAGGGACGCATTACCGGTCGGGGCACCCATGAGGAGCTGCTGGAGACGCATGAGCTGTACCGCGAGTTCGCGCTGCGCCAGCTGCGCTCTCCGAAGGAAGACGAGGCGGAGGAGCCGGTTGACCCCCGTTCGCAGCCGGAATTATACTAGAAGCATGGCGGCATGCCGCCATAGGGAATGGGAGGCGGATCCGCGCCTGCCTGCCCTCTGTACGGAATATCACGGGGTTGCACAGATAGAGTCTCAGACAGATAGAGAAATAGGGACAGAGATAGAACGAGAACAGATCCTCTCGCAGCTGGCAACGGATAGGAGGAGATTGTGGAGTGAACAGCATCCATTCTGAAGAAGACCTGGTCAAGCTCGCGCAGCTTCATCTGCCGGGCTATGGCTACGGAACGAAGGCGGGTGCGGAAGCATCCGCCGTCTCGACGGCTGAAGCCCTGCCGCCCATCATCTGCGCCTCGACGCGGCGGATCGTGCTGATCAGCCCGTACCCCAACCTGCTGCATGAGCTGATCCGGGACTTGTCCGCCGCCTGCTACGATGTCATGGTCTTCCACCGCGTGGATGATTACGTTCTGCACAGCCTGCAGGCAGACCTGTACCTGATCGACGGCAGCGCGGCCGACATGCTCGGCAGCGATCCCGGCTTCCGCACCTTCATGGCGGATCCGTCCAAGCAGAGCCGCGCCATTCTCCTGGACGGCCGGGACAAGCAAGGAACTCAATTCCGCGGCAGCGCGGATACCGGAGTCCTGCAGACGGTATCCCCCGCGGACGCTTTGGATCTCGTCGAGGACTGGCTGCTTCGGCATCCTGCCGCAGACGAGGCCGATCCAGGCATTCTGGGCTTCAAGGACCTGATCCTGGACACGAAGCGCATGGCGGTGTTCCGCGGCGGCAGCCCGATCGATCTGACCAAGACGGAGTATGAGCTGCTGCTCAGCTTCATCGGCGCGGAGGGAGCCGTCCAGACGCGCGACCATCTCATGGCGACGATCTGGGATGCGCCGTTTTTCGGCAACAGCAACGTCGTCGACGTCCATGTGAAGAGCCTGCGGCGCAAGCTGGGCGACAACGCCCTGGCTCCGATGTACATCGAGACCGTGCGCGGAGTCGGCTACCGGCTCGCGGATTGAGGAATGCCAGGCAAGAAGGAGCGCCCGCCGGGGCGCTTCTTTTTGTCTTTTTGATCCAGCCGTGACAACCGGCTTTTGGGAGGGCTGTTCGTCCGCGGGTTTGGCTATAGCCATCCTTTACGTAGAGCGCGCGCCGCGATAGGGATACTCTGAAAGGAGAAGGCGCGCTTCCAAGAAGGAAGCTGTGTCCGCAGGAGGTGCTTCCCGTGAAATGGCTCCAGGCATTCCTCGCCTATTACAGGCCTTACCGGCTCATGCTGGCCGCCGATCTGTTCTTCGCCGCCCTGGCTTCCCTCGTCGTCCTCGCTTACCCCATGCTCATCAGCCGCATAACAAGCGAGGCGATCAGCGGGCAAGGCATAGCGGCAGAGATGATGGCGAGGATCATCGGCGTGTTCTTGTTCCTCATGATCGTCGAATACGCAAGCGGCTTCTACACGGACTACTTCGGGCATGCCGTGGGCGCGAGAATGTAGGCGGACATGCGGGAAGATCTGTTCGTCCACGTCCAGAAGCAGAGCTTCGCCTTCCATGACAGCGCCAGCACCGGCCAGCTGATGTCGCGCATGACGAACGACCTGTTCGACATTTCGGAGCTGGCCCATCACGGGCCCGAGGATGTCGTCGTCTCGCTGGTGCGGATCGCAGGCTCTTTCGTCATTCTGAGCCGGATCAACGGCCCGCTCACTGGGCTGATCTTCTTGATTCTTCCGGTGCTTTTCCTGCTTGTCTATTTGTACAGCGGAAAGCTGAAGAGGGCGCTGAAAACGAGCAAGGAGCGCATCGGCGACATCAATGCCCAAATCGAAGACACGCTTGCCGGCATCCGGGCCGTGCAGGCCTTCAGTGGCGAGGAGGCCGAGACGGAAAAGTTCAGGCGCCGAAACCGCCGTTTTTTCGACAGCCGCAAAAGAGGCTACTGGGCCGAGGCGGTCATGTTCAACGGCCTGAACAGCTTCGTGTCGCTGCTTACGATTCTGGTCGTTGTCGTTGGCGCCTATCTTATCGGCCGCCGCGAAATGCAGCTGCCCGACCTGATCAGCTTCCTGCTCTATATCGGCACCTTGATCGCACCGGTCCGGATGCTGGTGAATTTCACGCAGAACCTGCAGAACGGCATCGCGGGATTCGAGCGCTTCCGGGAGCTCATGGAGCTCCAGCCCGATATCGCGGATGCGGATCACGCCGCCGATCTCGATCATGTCCGCGGAGAAGTTGAATTCGACCGGGTCAGCCTCCGCTACTCGCGGGAGGAGGGGGATGTGCTGGCCGGCATCGGCTTCAAGGCCCGCCCCGGCGAGTTCATCGCTCTCGTCGGCTCCTCGGGGGTCGGCAAAACGACATTCTGCAGCCTCATTCCCCGATTCTATGGATGCACCGAGGGAACGGTGAGGATCGACGGCAAGGATGTCCGGGACATCCGGCTGAAGTCGCTGCGCAGGCATATCGGCATCGTGCAGCAGGAGTCGTATCTGTTCGCGGGAACGATCGCAGACAATATCCGCTACGGCCGGCCGGACGCGACCGATGACGAGGTCAGGGAAGCGGCGGCGAAAGCGAACGCCGATGCATTCATCCTGGAGCTGCCGCAAGGCTACGGCTCCATGGTCGGGCAGCGGGGCGTGAAGCTGTCCGGCGGACAGCGCCAGCGCATCAGCATCGCCAGGGTGTTCCTCAAGAATCCGTCCATTCTCATCCTGGACGAAGCGACCTCCGCTCTCGACTACCGGAGCGAAAGGGCGGTCCAGGAAAGCCTGGAGCGGCTGGCGAGGGGCCGTACGACGTTCGTCATCGCCCACCGGCTGTCGACGATCCGGAGCGCGGGCCGGATTCTCGTGCTCTCGGAGCGGGGCATCGCGGAGGAAGGCACGCATGATGAGCTCATAGCCCGGGGAGGCTTGTACGCCCGTCTGACCGGAGTGCAGGCTTGACCGGGCTGAAGAGCCGAGCGGCCGATCCGTTCGGGGGCTTCGGAGCTTGGCTCTGGTTCCGCGAGGCGGCATGCGGGTAAGGATAAGTACCTTAATCCTACCGAAACGGAGGCGTTCATCATGGGCATACGAACGGGATTGATCGGATACGGCCTGTCAGGCTCGGTATTCCACGCCCCCCTCATCGCAGCCGAGGAAGGCTTGCAGCTGACCGGAGTCGTCACCTCCCAGACGGATAAAGTCCGGGAGGATTATGAAAACGTCGACGTGTACGAAGACGTGGAAGCGCTGCTGGGCAGCGGAGTGGAGCTGGTCGTCGTGGCAAGCCCGAATACGCTGCACTACGAGCATGCCAAGAGCGCCATTCTCGCGGGCAAGCATGTCGTGGTGGAGAAGCCGTTCACCAATACGGTGCGCGAGGCGGAAGAGCTGATCGAGCTGGCGCGGACCAAGGGCGTCATGCTCAGCGTTTTCCACAACCGCCGCTGGGACAACGACTTCCTTACCGTGCGCCAGGTGCTGGATTCCGGCACGATCGGACGGGTTTCCGTCTACGAGGCGCATTACGACCGGTATTCGCCGGAGGTGGAGGTCGAGGCGAGGTGGCGGGATCAGCCGCTGCCGGGCTCCGGCATTCTGTACGACCTCGGAGCGCATCTCATCGACCAGGCTGTGCAGGTTCTAGGCCGTCCGGATTCCATTTGGGCCGATCTGCGGCTCGATCGGGATGAAGCGGAGACGGTGGACTACTTCCACCTGGTGCTCGCCTATCCCCAGTCGCGGGCGATTCTGCGGGCCGGCACGCTGGTCCGGCAGGCGGGGCCGCGCTTCATGGTCCATGGCGATCTGGGGAGCTATATCAAATACGGGCTGGATCCGCAGGAGGATCAGCTGAAGGCCGGCCTGAGGCCGGGCGACGCCGACTGGGGCGCGGACAAGGAGGAATGCTACGGCGAGCTGACGACAGCCGTCGGCGACCTCACCATGCGCACCAAGATCGACACGCTGCCCGGCAGCTATCAGGACTATTACCGCGGCATCGCGGAGGCGATATCCGGCGGCGGCAACCCCCCGGTCGGCGCGGAGGAAGCGATGGAGGTCATCAGGCTGATCGAGGCGGCGCATCGCAGCGCCCGGGAGCGGAGGGTCATCGATCTGGCGCCGGCACTCGACGAGACCGCCAAGAAAGAATAGCTTTTTCTTGAAAAAAGGAGGCCGGCTGTTGGGATCCTGGTCGTCGGAACGGCTTGTACAAAACCGAATGCATCCCGGCGCGAGACCGTTCCCCCGTTATCAGGGGAGAACGGTCTTTTTGCTGTTCGCAAGCTTCGTCCTGCAAGACAGAGCAGGCTTGCCTGGAAGGATCTTCGCGCCAAGATTTTTTCTTGAAAAAATGGAACCGATCGTCCGCCAAAGCGGTCCTATATGCATGAGGGGGGCGGCCATGTCGGAAAAACTGGACTATATCAAGCATCTGGCTCCGGGATTCGACCGCGGCAGGGTGCTGCAGGATCTGATGGATCATTTCGGGGACGACGTATGGAGGTTCGCCTACTTCCTGACGCGCCGGGCCGATGCGGCGGACGATCTGTCCCAGGAGGTATTCCTGTCGGCGTACAGCTCGCTGCACGCCTATCGCGGGGACGGCTCCGTCAAAGGCTGGCTGCTCAAAATCACGCGCAATAAAGCCCTGCATTATTTGCAGAGCGCTTTCGTCCGCAAGGTGACGCTGACCGATCTGTTCACGGCATCCGGAAGCTCTCCCGGCGCCGACGTCGTCTTTTTCGACCGGATGGAGAGCCGCTCGTTGTGGGAGGCGGTGATGAGCCTGCCGCGAAAATACAGGGAGCTGCTCATTCTGGACTATCATTATGGCTTTGCCGTGAAGGAGATCGCGGCCATGACGGGGCTTCCGGCAGGAACGGTGAAATCCCGGACGCACCGGGCCAGGAAGAAGCTTGGCCAACTGCTGATTGAGGATGGAAAGGAGGCCGAAGGCATTGAACGCCAACGATCGGAATGAGAGGCTGAGAAGCCGGATGCAGCCGTCGCCATTCGTCTCCGGCCGGTTCACGGAGGAAATGGCGCAGGCGGTGAGCCGCAGGATCCATTCGCAGTCCGCAGGGCGGGGGGGAGAGGCCTGGAGGAGGCCGCGTCGGGCTATTCTGGCTGCGGTGCTGACGGCTGTCTGTCTGGCCGCGGTTTGGGGACTGCCGTCTCCGTTGCCGGGCCATCGGGGACAGGGAGGTCTGACGGAGAGCCATGCCTATTTCGAGCAGGGCAAGCAGCTGTTCGCCATCTATCCGGAGCCGGATGCGCGGGCAGGCATCATGCAGGGTTATGTATTCTCGTTCACCGCTCCCTTCCGCGTCTTTGAGGGCAAAAACCTCCGAGTGGAAGCCGTGCATGCCGAATCGGGCTGGAGAGAGACCGCATACTCCGGCCTGATCCGGAGTCCGGACAGCGGTTATGAAGGATTGGAGAGGCATGGGATGCAGTTCGTCCTCCCCCTCGGCGGACTGTGGAGGCTCGACGTGCTTCTCGACGGGGTTTCCTACGGACATGTGACGATAGCCTTGCATGAGCCGGACTGGCAGGCCAGTCCCGAGTTCCGCTCCGGAGCCTATCTCATGCGCGGCGTGGAAGGAAAGGTGGCCTTCATAGACGCCGGTTTCTCGGCAGGCATGCACCAGAAGTACATGTGGCATTTCTGGGGGGACAAGGAGAAGTTCGACGGAGGCTTCCAGGTGAAGGCGATCAAAGAAGGAGAGGAACGGCCTGTCGACGTCTTCTCGACGGATTCGTTCTTTTCCGGCTCCTTGAACGGCGCCGACCTGAGCGCCGTCTCCATGATGTCGCTGCCCGAGCCGGGACGCTGGCGCCTGCTTCCCTACGCGGACGGCAGGCTTTTGGATACGATCGTGGTGGATGTGAAGCAGGCGGGCAAGGAATGAACGCACGGGCAGGGATAGAAGCATGGCGGAAAAAGCAGGCAAGGGGTGAAAGCAAGAAGAGCAAGAAGCGCATGGAGCATGGAGAATAAGGCAAGCCATGGAGAGCCGGAAGAGCAAGAAGAGCAAGAAGAGCAAGAAGAGCAAGAAGAGCAAGAAGAGCAAGAAGAGCAAGAAGAGCAAGAAGAGCAAGAAGCAGGAACCAAGGAAACCAAGGAAACCAAACGGACCAAGAAGCAAGGAAATCAAAAAAGTGCCCTATATCATGATTGGAACCGCCTAGGGCGGTTCTTTTTTTGGCTGGCGATGGCGGAACACAGGGCGGTCATCGCACCCTCAGGCAATGGGAAACCTCGAGCATGGAAGAACCGTCTTACTCGAGCTTTTGCGGCAGAAACGGCCAAATAAGCGGGGAAACCCGTCTCGCTCGGAGCATTTCCGGCAGAAACGGCAGAATAAGCCGAAACCCCCGTCTAACTACTCGGAGGCTTGTCATTCGTTTGATGCTGTCATCGGCTAGTCCGATGATTGAAGATCCGTGAAAGGAGGGCCTTTCATGAGGATGATGGGGAGCTGGATGGGCGGGTTCGTCATTTGAAAGCCACAAACATGGGGATTAGTCTTGAAAAACAAGCGAAAACAACATAAATTAAAAGTGAAAACAACAAAACACACAATCTTAACTTGGTTTTGACATTCTATTTACACTTCACTCCTATCATGAAAGCAAGAACGAGCAGGATGGAGGGTGCCCATGGCAAAGGAAGGATTGACGGCACGCGGAGTAGGCAAATCATTCGGCGCTTTCGAGGCGCTCGGCGGAGTCGATGTGCATGCTCCCGAGGGGAAGCTGACCTGCCTGCTGGGACCGAGCGGCTGCGGCAAAACGACGCTGCTGCGCATCATGGCGGGGCTGGAGCAGCCCGACCGGGGCGAGGTGGCGCTGGGCGGACGCAGCCTGACGAGCGTGCCCGCCTCCAAGAGGCGCTTCGGCTTCGTGTTCCAGTCTTACGCGCTGTTCCCGCATATGACGGCGGCGGGGAATATCGCTTACGGCCTCAAGGGGAATATGCCGAGACGGGAAATAGGAGCCAGAGTGGACGAGCTGCTGAAGCTCGTCCGTCTGGAAAGCGTAAAGGACCGCTATCCGGCCCAGCTGTCCGGCGGCCAGCAGCAGCGGGTCGCGCTGGCCCGTGCGCTGGCGCTGCAGCCGGAGGTGCTGCTGCTCGACGAGCCGCTGTCAGCCCTGGACGCCAACGTGCGCGCCACTCTGCGCGAGGAGCTGTGCCTGCTGCAGGAGAAGCTCGGCATTACCACCGTCATGGTCACCCATGACCAAGAGGAAGCGCTCACGATGGCGGACGAGATCGTCGTCATGAACGGCGGCAAGGTGATGCAGGCCGGCACGCCGACGGACATCTACGATCATCCGGGAAATCCCTTTGTCGCCTCCTTCATCGGCGCGGTCAACTTCCTTCCCGAATGGGTGGGCGCATCCAGTCCGGACAGGCGGCTGGCCATCCGCCCGGAGCATGTCCGCATCGCCCGGGCGGACGACATTTTCGACGCCGCCAGGCGCGAGCTGGCGGCGGGGGCGGCGGAGCGCCAGCCGGGCGGGCGCCGGTCAGCCGGCTGCCTGCTGCTCGCAGGCCGGGTCGAGCAGGCTCAATTCCGCGGCTCCAGCTGGCGGATCAGCGTGCTGCTGCCGCATCCGTCCGGAGCGGAGCCGACGCTGATCCACGCCGATCTGCCCGCCCATGAGGCGGCGGGACTGCGTCTGGAGCGCGGTTCCCTGCTGGATTTGGCGCTGCCGGAGAACCGGCTGCTGAGCTACCCGGCGGAGGCGTGCCGATGAACGCCCGGCCGCCCGGCTCCTCGCCGCTTCAACCGGCGGCATCGGCGAAGCCGCGGCTCGGCGGCGGCGCCCTGGCGCAGGGAGGATCGCTTCTCCTGCTGCTCGCGCTGCTCGCCGCCGCTCTCGTGCTGCCGCTGCTGTTCATGTTCCGGCAGGCGGTGCTGAATCCGGACGGAAGCTACGCCGGGCTGCGGTATTTCCGGGCTTACCTGGAATCGCCGGCGCTGCTGGATTCGCTCCGTCACACCGTCTACATCTCGGTCATGACGACCGTAATCGCAGTGCCGCTGGCGTTCCTGCTGGCCTATGCGCTGGCCCGCTCCGCGATCCGCGGCAAGGCGCTGTTCAAGGCCATCGCGCTGCTGCCGCTGTTCGCTCCGACGATGATGCACGGCATCGGACTGACCTATCTGTTCGGCAACCAGGGCTTCGTGACGACCGGCCTGTTCGGCCTGCTGCCCTTCGAGCTGCGCATTCCGCTGTACGGCCCTGTCGGCATCATCCTCTCCGAGGTCGTCTATACGTTCCCGCAAGCATTCCTGATCCTGTCCGCGGCGCTCTCGGTGAGCGATTACCGCCTGTACGAGGCGGCCGAGACGATGGGAGCCGGACGGGCGCGCCAGCTGCTGACCGTCACGCTGCCTTCCGTAAAGTATGCGCTCGCGGGAGCGGTCACGGTCTGCTTCTCCCTCAGCTTCACCGATTTCGGCGCGCCGAAGGTCGTCGGCGGTTCCTACAACGTGCTGGCGACCGACATTTTCAAGCAAGTGGTCGGCCAGCAGAACATGGCTCTCGGAGCCGTCGTGAGCCTCGTGCTCTGCATCCCGGCGGTACTGGCTTTCATCGTCGACCGCGCCGTCTCGCGCAAGCAGCAGGCCTATGTCACGTCGCGATCGACGGCTTACCGGCATCGTCCCGGCAGGCTGCGCGATGCGGCCGCCTACGCTTGCGCATCCCTTGCCTCGCTGGCGATCGGAGCGCTGCTCGCGGCTGTCGTGCTGGCTTCTCTCATCAAGGTATGGCCGTACAACCTGTCTCTGACGCTGAGCCACTTCAACTTCGCCGACGCGGCCGCCGGCGGCATGGCGCCCTTCTGGAACAGCGTGCGGATGAGCCTGCTGACCGCTGCCATCGGCACGGCCGGAGCCTTCATGGCCGCGTATCTCATTGAACGGATCTCCCTGTGGAGAGGCCTCAGGCAGGCCGCATACTTCCTGTCCGTGCTGCCGCTCGCCTTGCCGGGCATGGTCATCGGCCTGGCGTACATTTTCTTCTTCAACCATCCCGGCAATCCGCTGCATGTGCTGTACGGGACGATGGGAATTCTGGTGCTCTCGGGAGTCATGCATTTCTTCTCCGTTCCGTTCATGACGGCCTCGGCTTCCCTGAAAATGACGGACAAGGAATTCGAGACGGTATCCTTGTCCATGAATGCCGGCTGGCTCCGGACGTTTTTCCGAATTACGGTGCCGCTCTCGCTGCCGGCCATCCTGGAGATGGCGGTGTACTTCTTCGTCCAGGCGATGGTCACCGTGTCGGCCGTCATCTTCCTGTACGGCCCGCAGCTCAAGCTTGCCTCCGTCGCTGTCGTCAGCATGGATGACGCCGGCGACACCGACATGGCCGCGGCGATGTCGGTGCTGATCCTCGGCGTGAACGTGGCCGTGAGGCTGGGGTACGAGGCTGTCAGCCATTGGCTGCGCCGCCGCACGGCGGCTTGGCGCGGATATTGAACGGAGGCGCAAGCGGCCGTCTTGGCCGCTTGCGCCGCTGATGCCGCTTCCGATGCGCTTCTGATGAAAATCGAAGCCGATCGAGCTTTGCCTTGCAAGGAAACAAGAGAAACGAGAATATCATTCGACCACACGGGAGGAAATGAAAATGACAACGGAACAGCAGCGCGTGCAAGCCGTCATTCTGGATTGGGCGGGGACGATGGTGGACTACGGAAGCCGGGCTCCGGTGGAGGCGTTCATCCGCCTGTTCGCAGAGCGGGGGGTGGAAGTATCCGACGAGGCGGTGCGCAAGCCGATGGGCCGCATGAAGCTCGATCATCTCCGCGACATCTGCGCGGACGGCGAGGTGAAGCAGGCGTGGAAGGCGCGCTACGGCAGCGAGCCCGGAGAGCAGGACGTGCAGGAGATGTACCGGGAGTTCGAGCCGATGCTGATGAGCACGCTGGACCGGTTCGCCGATCCGGTGCCGGGGGCTCTCGCCCTGCAGGACCGGCTGCGCGCCGCGGGCATCCGGATCGGAACGACGACCGGATATACCCGCGAGATGATGGCGGTCATCGAGCCTGCGGCGGCGGAGAAGGGCTACGCGCCCGATGCCGTCGTGACGCCGGACGAGATGCCGCGCGGGGGACGGCCGCATCCGTGGATGATTTTCCGCAACGCGGAGGTGCTTGGCATCTATCCGCTGTCCGCTTACGTCAAATGCGGCGATACGCCTGCGGATATGAGGGAAGGCCGCAACGCCGGCGTCTGGACGGTCGGCGTCGTTTTCGGCGGCAACGAGCTCGGCCTGTCGCAGGATGAGGTCGCCGCCCTGTCCGAGGACGAGCGCGAGCGCCGCTTCCGCGAGATCGCGGCGGGCCTGGAGGCTGCGGGGGCGCATGCGGTCATCCGCGAGATCGGCGATCTCGACCGCTTCATCGAGACGGTCAACGAGCGGCTGGCGAAGGGGGAGCGGCCATGAGGGCGGAGAGGCCGTATCTGCTGCTGACGCCGGGACCGCTCTCCACGACAGCCACCGTCAAGGAAGCGATGCTGCGCGACTGGTGCACCTGGGACGACGAGTACAACGGCCTCGTCCAGTCCATCCGCGAGCGGCTGACGCTGCTGGCGGCTCCGTCGGCGCCGGAGGCGTATACCGCCGTCCTGATGCAGGGCAGCGGCACGTTCAGCGTGGAGGCCGCCGTCGGCACGGCGCTGCCGCGCGATGGCGGCCGCCTGCTCGTGGCGGCCAACGGCGCTTATGGCGAGCGGCTTGCGCAAATCGCGGAGCTGCTCGGCATCGGCACGACGCGCCTCGGCTTCGGAGAGGTCAGCCCGGTCTCGCCGGAGCGGCTGGACGAGGCGCTGGCTGCGGATTCCGGCCTGACGCATGTCGCCATCGTCCACTGCGAGACGACGACCGGCATCCTCAATCCGCTGAGCGAGCTGGCCGCCGTTGTCCGCCGGCACGGACGGGAATTCATCGTCGACGCCATGAGCAGCTTCGGCGGCATTCCTCTGGACGCCGCCGAGCTCGGCATCGACTGGCTGATCAGCAGCAGCAACAAATGCATCCAGGGCGTGCCGGGCTTCGGCTTCGTCATCGCCCGCCGGGCCGTGCTTGAGCGCTGCGGCGGCCATGCCCGCTCGCTGTCGCTCGACCTGCACGGCCAGTGGGAGACGATGGAGAAAGGCGGCGGCAAATGGCGGTTCACCTCTCCGACCCACGTCGTGCGCGCCTTTGATCAGGCGCTGCGGGAATTGGACGAGGAGGGCGGCATCGCGGCGCGCCATCGGCGGTATGTCCGCACGCAGCGGACGCTGACCGCAGGCATGGAGGCCGCCGGCTTCGCGGCACTGCTGCCGCAGGAGCTGCAGTCCCCGATCATTACCGCTTTTCTATGCCCGGACGGCTTTGAATTCCGGGATTTCTACGGCTACCTCAAGCAGAGGGGATACGTCATCTACCCCGGCAAGATTTCCGCCGCCGACACGTTCCGGATCGGCAGCATCGGAGATGTGCAGGCGGAGGATCTGGAGGAGCTGGCCGAAGCCGCCGCGGCCTATATGGCGGCCAGGCGGACGGAGCCCGCTGCCGGAGTCTAGAGGAGCGGCGGCCCCGAGCCGGGAATTCTTGTCCCGCCTTCAGGCTTCACAAATCCGGCTCGCCGAGGTACGGTAAGAGAAACAAGCCTGCGCAGGGAGGATTTCCGCCCGCAGGCAGGATATAGAGGGGGGAGCAGCCATTTCGCTGGCGGGTGAGGAACGGAAGCAGATGATCGTGAATCTGCTGCAGCTGCAGGGCAAGGTGCGCACTCCGGAGCTGGTGAGCAAGCTGGAGGTGTCGAGCGAGACGGTCCGCCGCTATCTGGAGGAGCTGGAGCAGGAGAACCGGCTCAAGCGGGTGTACGGCGGCGCCGTGAAGGTGAATGTCGAGCGGGAGGAGCCGGCGTACGTCAAGCGCGAGGTGCTGCAGGCGGAGGAGAAGCGGCGGATCGGCCATGCTGCGGCGGCGCTAATCCAGGACAAGGACGTCATCATCCTCGATGACGGCACGACGACGGTGCAGATGATCGACATGCTGGTGCTGAAAAAACAGCTGACGGTGCTGGTGACGTCCATCCATGCGCTGAACCTGCTGCTGAGCTACAAGAACCGCGGCGTCTTCGACGGGGAGATCGTCTTTGTCGGCGGGCGCGTCAACAGCCGGCATTACCGCACGAGCGGAACGCTGGCGATGCATTTCATGTCCAACTTCCATGTGGACAAAGCCTTCATCGTAGCCGACGGCCTGCAGCTGGACGGCGGCGTCACCTGCTTCGAGGACGACCGCGCGATGCTGGGACGAGTCTTTCTCAAGCAGGCGAAGCAGAGCATCGTGCTGGCGGACCATGCCAAGGTCGGCAGCATCTATTACTGCCGCACCTGCGGGCTGGAGGAGATCGACATCGTCGTCAGCGACATCGCGCCTCCTCCTGAATGGGCGCCTTCCCTGGAGGAGAAGGATGTCCACTGGATCGTGGCCGACTAAGAGCGGAGCCTGGCTGGGAACAGCCGGGTTTTTCGCTTTTTCGGCGCCTGTCCGGACAAGGGACGGACCAGCTGGTAAGATAGGGGGAAAAACGGCGGTGGATTGCAATGGCTCGAAAACTGGCTTGCCTGCACGCGCATGAGTCCAATATCGGAATCATCCAGGAGATTGCGCCCGGGGGATTCGTCTTGGAGCATTACGTCGATCCCGGCTTGATCGCCATGATCGGCAACGATCCCGGCTTCGCAAGCGCGGGAGGCGGAGACAGGGTGCTGAAACAGCTGGAATGGATGGCTGCGGCGGGAGCGGACGCCATCCTGATCACCTGCACCCACTATATCGCGCTGCTTGACGAGTCGCGTCTGGCAGCCGGAATGCCGGCGATCGTCAAGATCGACGAGCCTTTCATCCAGGAGCTGTGCCGCAGCGGGCAGCCGCAGCTGCTGCTGTTCAGCAATCCGGCCACGGTAGAAGGAACGATGGCCAGGCTGCATGCTTATGCGGGCGCATCGCGCGGCGAGACGCCGGCAGTCCGCGCCGAAGTCATCCCGGATCTGTTCCCCCTGATCATGGCGGGCAGGAAAGAGGAATATGAGGACGCGGTAACCGCCCATCTGCTCCGGACGGCTGCGTCGGAACCGGGGCTCGTCCTATCCGTCGCCCAGCTGTCGATGGCAGGAGCCGCCGAACGGGCCGGGAGGGAGACGGGCAGGCGGATCGGCCATCCTCTCCGTCCGCTGGCAAGAGCGCTGGAGCTTTTGGCCTCGACCTGAACAAAAGAGAAAGCCCCTGCCGGGACAAGCGGCGTTCCGATCCTCGACGGGTCGAGCGGAGCGGCTTGGCCCAAAGGGGCTTTTTTCATTCCGGCGACGCTACATTCCCTCCGCCATCTTGCGCTCCATTCCGTCCAGGAGGAGCAGCAGGCCCGACTCGAACATCTCCTCCGACCCGACCAGCCGGAACAGCCCGTTCTCGTAGATCCTCCGGACGAGAGGGAACTCCGCCAGGTCGGACATCCGGTACCTCTCCTCCTCCGGATAAGCGGCCTGGACCCGCTTCTGCTCGTACTCGTCGACGGAATAGTTCAGGACATAGTTGAGGAGATGCAGCATGAAGGAGAACCGGTCCTCATCGCTTATCGGGGCGGACTCCACCATGCCGAGCAGCTGGTCCATGACGCGAAGGTAGTCCGGTTCGGGCCTTGTCTGCATGAAAATCTGCGCGGAGCAGGGGAATTCCCTCAGCTTGAGTCGGATGGTCCGTCCGCTCTCCAGCAGCCGTTCCTTCCAGCCGCCCTCCCGTGGCAGCCCAAGGGAGATTTCCTTCGCGACCTCGTTGGCAAGCGCCTGGAACAGCAGCTGCTTGCTCTTGAAATACCAGTAGATCGACGGAGCCTGGATGCCCAGCTCGGCCGCCAGGCTTCTCATCGTGAACTGCTCGATGCCCTGGACGGCGAGCAGCTTCCAGGACGCCTCCATAATCTTTTCCTCGGTGATATGTGGCCTTCGCTGAGGTTTCAATCCGCCATCTCCAATCGGGGCATGCTTGCCCTTATTATATCAATTGGACTTCGGATTGCGAAGGAAGAAGCTCAGGGCGAGAGCGGCCAGAGACAGTCCGAACGGAATCCGGAACGTGACGGCGAACGCGTGGCTGAGCGCGGCGATGTCGCTCGGAGACGCGGCCTTCTGGAGCTGACGGGTCAAGGATGACGTCAGGATCGTGACGGAAAAGGAGGTGAACAGCTGCTGGGCCGACGCCGTGATCGGCGTGATCCGGGCGAGCAGCCCCTTGGGAGCGGACTTCAGCACATACGTGTTGATCTGCATCATGCTCAGGCCTTGGCCCAGGCCGAAGAAGCAGACCGCCGCAATCAGGTAGGCGGAGGAAGAGTCCGGTGTGAGCCGGGTGAAGGCGGACAAGCTTCCAGCCAGCGACAGGATGCCCGCGACGACGACCGGCCGCGAGCCGTATTTGTCCGCGAGCCTGCCGCCTGCATTGAGGCCGATAGAGGACAGGATCGCTTGCGGGATGACATAGAGGCCCGATGTCAGCGGGGACAGCCCCTTGACCTGCTGGAGATAGAGCGTGATGAGCAGCAGGCTTCCGAACAAGGCCATCATATTGAACCAGGACAGGACGGCGCCGCGCGTAAAATAGCCGGACCGGAACGCGCGCAGCTCCAGCAAGGGCTGCTCCAGCCTCAGCTCAAGGACGATGAAGGCCAGCAATGCGGCTGCGCCGGCAATAAGCGGCGCGACGGCAGGCATGCCCGCCCAGCCGTTCGATCCGCCTTCGTGAACGCCGTACACGAGAGAAACGAAAGCGAGCGGGGCGAGAATCATGCCCGCCTTGTCCAGCTTGACGGCCCGGCCGGCAGGGCGCGGCTTGTTCGGGACGAAGCGGTAAACCATATAGAGCGCGACGGCTCCGACCGGCAGGTTGACGAGGAAGATCCAGCGCCAGGTTACGTATTCGATGAAATAGCCGGACAGGAGAGGGCCGAGAATGGGGGCGACGAGCATCGGCAGGCCGAGAATGCCCATGATGGAGCCGCGTTTCTCCGGGGGCGCCGCCTGGAAGCTGAGCGCCATGCCGATCGGCGCGACCATGCCGCCGCCGAGTCCTTGAATGACGCGGAAGAGAACGAGCTGGCCGGGCGTTCCGGCGAAGGAGCATAGAAGGGATCCGAGCAAAAAAAAGACGATGGAGAACAGGAAGGTCCGCTTGGCGGTGAAGCGGTCGGAAAACCAGCCCGCCAGCGGAATGACGGCGGACAGCGCGAGCGTATACGCTGTGATGGCCCACTGGATCGTTTTCAGATCGCTGCGGAAATGCTCCACGAGGCGGGGGACGGCGACGTTCATGATCGTTCCGTCGAGCATGACGAGGAACATTCCCAGGGCAACGGCCAGAATGAAGGGCAGGACGGCGCGCAGGGAGAAGGTCTCCGCTGCATCGGATTTCAATGGTACGGACATGGTTGAATCGGCTCCTTTTCAATTTCGGGGATGGAATCAAGGCGGCTGTCCGGGTAGGGAGAAGGCAAGGCCGCCATTACAATCTAACAACGTTATATTAAGCTTACTAAGTTAGACAATAACATCGGGCAGCGGCTTCGTCAACTGGGGATTGCATGCGAAATGCCTGCTGGCTCCCAAGAGGGCGCGGGCCGTCAGGGCGGCCGGAAGGAAGCGCAGGATGGTCCGCGGATGCAGAAAAAAGACCGTCCAGCCGCATGCAGGCGGGAACGGTCTTGGTAGCAAGTCAAGGGGCTCCTGCAGGGCGTTCTTGCGAGGAGCCGATGAGCGGGAATGAGCGGGCTTTCAAGTGGGAAATGTCCCTGGGAAGAAATGCTCGACGCTCCCTTGGGGAAAGTTACTTGCCGCCTTCGATGCGCTCCAGCTCCTTATGGACGATCGGGGCGACCTTCGTGCCGAGCAGCTCGATGGCCTTCAGCACCTCGCGATGGGGCATCGTGCTGACGTCCACATGCAGGAAGAAGCGGTCGAGGCCGAGGTTCTGGCGCAGCAGCACGATTTTCTCCGCGACGAATTCGGGATCGCCGACATAGAGAGCGCCCCGCAGAGTACGGGACTGGTCGTAGGCGGCGCGGTCGTATCCGGCCCAGCCGCGTTCTTTGCCGATGGCGCTCATCTGCGCCTGGTTATGGGGGAAGAAGGCATCGGCGGCTCCTTGAGTCGTATCGCCGACAAAGCCATGCGAGTGCGTGGCGACCCGCAGCTTCGAGACATCGTGGCCGGCCTGTGCGGCGGCGCGGCGATAGAGGTCCACCAGCGGGGCGAACCGCTCCGGCATGCCCCCGATAATCGCGAACACGACGGGAAGGCCGAGCACGCCGGCGCGAATGGCGGACTCCGGATTGCCTCCCGTAGCGATCCAGACCGGCAGCGGCTCCTGCACCGCGCGCGGGTACACGCCTTGGTTGTCGATGGCCGGCCGATGGCCGCCGGGCCAGCTTACTTTTTCCGATTGCCGGATGTGGAGCAGCAGCTCCAGCTTCTCGTCGAACAGCTCGTTGTAATCGTCCAGGCTGTAGCCGAACAGGGGGAAAGACTCGATGAACGAGCCTCGTCCCGCCATGATCTCGGCACGTCCGTCCGAGAGGCCGTCGAGGGTGGAGAACTGCTGGTAGACGCGGACGGGATCGTCCGAGGACAGCACCGTGACGGCGCTTGTCAGGCGGATCGTCTTGGTCAGGGGCGCTGCGGCGGCAAGCACGACGGCTGGAGCGCTTCCCGCATAATCAGGCCGATGATGCTCTCCGATGCCGTAGACGTCCAGACCGGCCTGCTCGGCGACGACGATCTCCTCGACCGCGTTGCGCAGACGCTGGGCATGGCTGATCGTCGGGCCTGCAGTCGAGGCCGGCATGGCCTCCAAAAACGTGCTGATTCCAAGTTCCATCTTTCTCGGTGAAGCGGACATAAGAATAGGCCTCCTTTAAGTCTATTCATTGTACTATATTATCTATTGCTTCTCAAATTTAGTAAGCAAAATGAAGGAGCTTTGAAGGGGCCTATTCGGCTCTGAAGGCATAGGTACAAGGATGCCCTGTTTCTTTTCTCTTTATTTTGGAAGAGGGGCGAAAATGCCGAGAAGAGCTTGAAACGCAACCGAAACACGTATTTTATGAGTCAAAACTTCTGCTGAATCCACATAAGAGCCAAAACAATACAAATCATTCACATTCGCTTTACGTTCCATTGAACAACCAACGCTAATGTAAGAAGGGAGAGCGAAGCCGAAGCGAAGGGGATAGAAACCATGAAGAAACAATGGCTGTTGACAGCGGCGATGCTCGCCGCATTCACCTGGGTATCGGCATGCGGCAACGGAACCGGCGGCGGAGGAACGGAAGCGGAAGGCTCGTCCAGCGGCACGCAAGCCAAGCAGGGCAAGGCGGGCTCCGAGCTGCTCGTCTACACGGCGCTTGAGGACGATCAGATCAAGGAGTATTTGAAAACATGGGATGAGCAGCATCCCGACATCAAGATCAACATCATCCGGGATTCGACCGGCATCATTACGGCCCGCCTGCTGGCGGAGAAGGACAACCCGCAGGCAGACGTCGTCTGGGGAACGGCGGCGACCAGCCTGCTCGTGCTCGACCAGAACGACATGCTGGAGCCTTATTCGCCGAAGGGCATCGAGCGCATCCAGCCGACCTTCAAGGATGACCGGGAGCCTGCCCATTGGGTCGGCATCGATGCCTGGGAGACGGCCTTCGCCGTCAACAAGACGGAGATGGAGAAGAAGGGGCTGGCGATTCCGAGATCGTACGAGGATCTGCTGAAGCCGGAATACAAGGGTCTGATCACGATGCCGAATCCTGCTTCCTCCGGCACGGGCTTCCTGACCGTCTCCGGCCTTATCCAGCTGATGGGAGCGGAGAAAGCATGGGCGTACATGGACAAGCTCAACGAGAACATCGCCATGTACGTGCACTCCGGCTCCAAGCCGGCCAAGATGGCGGGAACGGGCGAGTACCCGATCGGAATTTCCTTCGGCTACCGGGTCATCTCCGAAAAGGACAAGGGAACGCCGGTTGAAGCCGTCTTTCCTGCGGAGGGCTCCGGCTGGGACGTCGAAGCCAACGCCCTGATCAAGAAGGCGAACATCAACCCGGCCGCCAAGGAGTTCCTGGATTGGGCCATTACGGACGACGCGATGAAGGAGTACAAGAAAAATTATCCGATTACGGCCGTGAAGGACGAATCGGGCGAGCTCCCGGCCGGTTATGCCCAAAATCCCGTCGACCAGCTCATCAAGTACGACCTGCAGGCGGCCGCCAAAGACCGCGATGCGATTTTGAAGGAATGGACCCAGCGCTACGACGGCAAAAGCGAGCCGAAGAGCTGAAGAGCTGGAGAGCTGGAGAGCTGGAGAGCTGGAGAGCTGGAGAGCTGGAGAGCTGGAGAGCTGGAGAGCTGGAGAGCTGGAGAGCTGGGTAGCTGGAGAGCTGAAGAGCTGGAGAGCTGGAGAGCTGGAGAGCTGAAGAGCTGGAGAGCTGGAGAGCTGGGAAGCCAGCCGAAAAGCAGGAAAGAGTGCTGAGAAGCTGGAAAGAGAGCCGAAAAGCAGGAAGCGTGCTTGAAAGTTGGACATTGAAACGGGGGGCCTGCAGGCCATCCCCGTTTATTTGCTTGGAAGCTGCTCAGTCAAGAAGCTCCGGCCGCAGCCTGCCCGCAAGACGGCGAGTGGCTTGGGCAGGGTCGATATCGTAGACGATCAGCTCTTCGACTTCGGGGGAAGCCGTGGCAAGCGTTGCACCGGCAGGGGAAATCAGGCTGGTGACGACCTGCTGACCTTCCAATGCAAAATTGACGCTCGCGAAGTAAATTTGGTTTTCACCGCTGCGGCAAGCCATGGCGCCTTTATAGAATTCAGGGTTGGGCACAGCGGGAGTGAACTGGGGATGAAAGACGATATCCGCCCCTCGGCGCGCGGCCCAGCGGACGGTCTCGGGATATCTCCACCCCTCATGGCAGATGACGATGCCGAATTTCAGCCCCTCAATCTCGAACAGCCTTCTTCCGACGCCGGGGTTATAACCGAATGGCTCTTCGTCCGGATCGAGCTGGTTTTTGGTCTGGCGTCCAAGCAGCTCGCCATCGGCGGAGATGACAAATGCGGCCAGCTCCATGCCTCCCTCGCCTTTCCATTCCGTAGGCAGCACGACCGCGATCCGGCGGCTGGCGGCCAGCTCGCATAAGCGCTTCAGCGCAGCCTGCATGGCCTCATGATCATAGGGCTCAACTTCAAAGCCGACCCCTCTCAGCCCCGGAAGGACAGCCTCCGGAAAACAGACGATGGCGCTTCCCCGCTCCGCAGCCTGGGTTATTCCTCGGGCTATGAGATCCTCTCCATGCGCAAGAGACTTCGGAAAGCACGTTTGGGCGAGTGCGATTCGGACGAAATTCTTTTCCATTCGATATTCATCCCCTTTTTCTTCCATTGTAAGATGTCCCCAAGCAGCCTGCATAGGCTTTTCTGGGATAAGGATGAGGGAAGAAAATTCAACGGGGAGTTGGAGTCCGAAACGAGAGAAGTGGATGGACAACGAGACGAGAAGGGACAGCGGAAAACGGGGCGAGGAAAGGGGGGGGAAAGGGATAACGGGAAAACAAAGGGACGAGAAAAGAGACGGGAAAAGGGACAACAAAAGGATGAGAAAAGGGACGACAAAGGGACGGGAATGGGAAGGGGCTCGAGAACAGAACAGGAAGGAGGGGGGATTAAAAAGAACGGTAGAAATCAAACCTCGTTGAGTAGAAAGCAAGGATACGAACGTGACTGGAGACAAGAAAAACGCCCATGAAATCAAATAGGAGGCATTCTGATGCTGCCTGCGCTTATCGGCAGTACTTAAAATTCAATGCCAATTAACCGTACCGGACATAGGATCCGTTATTTGCTGAGAATGAGCTTTTAGAGGCAATTATCGGACATCAGATCCGTTATTTCTTTGAAGTCTACTTTTATGTTGATAATAAATTGGAAATGGCGGAACGTATGTCCGATAAATCTGAATTAGCCTGCAAATGGGCCGAATAGCGGAACGTATGTCCGATAAATTTCTAGAATAGCCTCTAATGGCGAAACGGGGACGAATTCCAGTTGAGTCGGAATAAGCCAATTGGCGAAAAGCGGGATACAGCGGGTAAAGCGGAGATGGTCTGTATTCGCGAAAAGCGGGATGCAGCGGGTAAAGCGGGGATGGTCTGTATTCGTGAAAAGCGGGATGCAGCGGGTAAAGCGGGGATGGTCTGTATTCGCGAAAAGCGGGATGCAGCGGGTAAAGCGGGGATGGTCTGTATTCGCGAAAAGCGGGATGCAGCCAGTAAAGTCGGGATGGCCTGTACTCGCGAAAAGCGGGGATCGCAAAGCGGCCCGTAATGAACCGGCTGCCGGTTAGGTCAAGTCACCCCGATAAGCGATGAGAACCGTTTCCCTCATGCTTGAGCCGGAAACAAAACGCTGCACGCCATCAAGAGGTGCCGGAACAAGCGGAAAACAAGAGACAAACAAAGGCTGAGCCGCATGAGCGGCTCAGCCTTTGTCATTGCGCGGGCGAATGCCGGCAAGCGCTAGGATGAAGGCGGCGGCAGCCACGGCAGCCATGACTCCAAGCAGCAGAGGCGCGGACTGCTTCATCAGCAGCGAAGCGACGGGCGGGCCTGCGGCCACGCCGATAAATCTCATGCTGCTGTACAGCGAGCTGATCGTTCCGCGCTCCTCCTTGTCGATGCCTTCGGTAATGAAGGCGTCGAGGCAGGGCAAGCCGGCGCCGATGCCTAGGCCTGCGCCCGACAGCAGGGCGATGCGGATGGAGGTGGCCTCCCAGAACAGGCAGGCGGCAATGCTGGCCGCACAGAGGAGGAATCCTCCGGTGACGGTCCATTTCATCACTTTCTTGTGCTCGCCGATCCATTTTCCCGCCGCATAGGAAGCCGCGCAAAGGACAGCCAAAGGAATCGCGAGCACAAGGCCTTTCAGGATGCCCTTCATGTGATGGCTTTTTTCCAGCGTTTCCGACAGGTAGAACAGCAATCCGAATAGGATGAACATCGAAAAGCAGCCTACGACGAACAAAGCCGTCAGCCATCTCGCCTTGCTGCGGTACAGATTCCAAACGCCGCTCAAAAATTTGCCCGGAGGCGGAGGCGCAGCTGCTTCCTTGCCCTGCTTGGGCGGCACCTTGACCAGGAACAGCACGAGGATAATGGAGAGCGCGCAAAGAACAGGCACGGACCAGAACGGCGCCTGCCAGGCAAGAAGGGCGAGAGCCGATCCGAGGATCGGGCTGAGCACCTTGCCGAACGTGTTGGAAGTTTCGATCAGTCCGAGTCCCGCGCTTACCTGCTGCTCGCTCCGGAACATGTCCCCGACCAGAGGGAGGACGATCGGCATGGCCCCTGCGGCGCCGATTCCCTGCAGCACCCTACCCGCCAAAATGATGCCGTAACCCCCCCGGCTGGAGACTGCCGGCCCAGCCGCATACCGCGCCTCCCGCCCCGGCCAGGATCAGCGAAGGGATGATGACCTTCTTGCGGCCGATGCGGTCGGATAGATAACCGGCGATCGGGATCAGAATGATGGCCATGACGGAGTAGACCGTTATGATGAGGCTCGCCTGCAAGGGCGTGATGCCGAGCGCCGTTTCGATGGCGGGCAGCACGGGAATGAGCATGGAATTGCCCAGCGTCATGATCAAGGGAACGGATGACAGGGCGAGAAGGGCGGCTGTGCGGCTGTCGTCGGCTTTCTTGTGGGAGGGCTGAGGCTCCCTGCCGACAAACTTCCCGCGCGGCCATTTCATCCCTCCGCCCGATGCGGCGGCGGAACCGCCGTGTTTATCTGGTTTCACTCCTGCCGTCACCCTTCTCTCGCGTAATGTACTCGAGCGCCGGAAAAGCGTCCTTGGGTAGGATTCGCCCCGGCCGGGAGTTTCATACCCGGCAAAGCCGGAGAAATCAGAGCCGCATCATCCTGCCTGCTGAGGAAACTGAAGCTCGTACAGACGGCGGTACCGCCCTCCTTGCTCCATGAGCTCCTCATGGGTGCCGCTCTGGGCGATGCGGCCCTGCTCCATGACGACGATGAGATCGGCTC
This sequence comes from Paenibacillus sp. RUD330, assembly GCF_002243345.2. Taxonomy (NCBI): domain Bacteria; kingdom Bacillati; phylum Bacillota; class Bacilli; order Caryophanales; family Paenibacillaceae; genus Paenibacillus; species Paenibacillus sp. RUD330. The sequence continues at coordinate 5,187,279 of NZ_CP022655.2, read as the reverse complement.
TGCGGACGGTGGAGAGACGGTGTGCGATGACGAGGCTTGTCCTTCCGGCCAAGAGGGTTTCCAACGCGGCTTGGATGAGCTGTTCGGATTCCGTGTCCAGAGCAGCCGTCGCTTCGTCGAGAATGATGACTTTGGGGTCGGCAAGCAGTGCTCTGGCGATGGAAAGCCGCTGCTTCTGCCCGCCGGAGAGGCGGACGCCTCTCTCTCCCACTTCCGTATTGTAGCCGTCCGGAAGCTGCTCGATGAACGGATGCGCGTAGGCTGCCTGCGCGGCGCCGACTATTTCCTCCTCGGTGGCCCCCGGCTTGCCGTAAGCCAGATTGGCCCGTACGGTGCCGTTGCGGAGCATGACATCCTGCGAGACGATCGCGATCTGACGGCGCAGGGAAGCCTGGGTCACATCGCGGATGTCGGTCCCGTCGATCGTGATCCTGCCGCGGGTCGCGTCGTAATAACGCATGACGAGATGGGCTGCCGTTGTTTTGCCCGCGCCCGAAGAGCCGACAAGGGCGGTCGTTTTGCCCGCGGCCAAGGTCAGGTTGAATTCATGCAGCACATCAGCCGCGGAGGAGGAGTAGCGGAACGATACCTGCTCGAACGCGATCTTCCCGCCGGCGAGCCTAAGCTCGCCCGCATCGGGCCGGTCCTTGACGTCGGGAACGGCCGACATCGTCTCCATGATGCGGTCATAGGCCGCCGCGGACTGCTGTACGGTGCTCATGAGGCGGCTGAAGCGCCTGACCGGGTTTTGGAGCAGCCGCAAATAGCTGAGGTAGGCGATGACGGAGCCGGCGGTCATATCGCCGCGCATCGCTTGCCAGGAGCCGAAGGCAAGCACGAAAGCCATGCCTGCGTATTGGAGCAGGTCGATCATGGGGCCGAAGATCGCGCTGAAGCGGGTGGAGCGTAGATTGGCGTCCCGGTTGTCGGCGCTCAAGCGGGCGAATACAGCGCTTTCGCGTTCTTCGGCGGAGAACGACTTGACGAGCCGGATGGAAGAGAGCGTGTCCTGCAGATGGCTGCTCATCTCCGCCACGGTTTCCTGGACCCGTCGGAAGGTGCGGCGCATCCGTCCGCCGTAGCGGCGGGCCGTCAGGAACATGACGGGGAACAAGGCCAGGAGCGCAACGGTCATCTGCGCGTTCTCCAGCAGCATGTAACCGGCAATGGCGATGAACGTGACGGCGTCGGTCAGAATGCCCATCGTTCCGGAGCTGACCATTTGCTGGAGCTGGTTGACATCGCTCGTCATGCGGGACATCAGGTCGCCCGTTCGGCGGCGGTCGTAGAAGCCGAGATCGAGGCTCTGCAAATGGCGGTACAGGCGGTTGCGGATCTCGAAGACGGTCTGCTGGCCGGCTTTGCTGAACGTGTAGCTGCTGATATAGCCGAATACGCCGAGCAGAACCGCTGTCCCCAAGACGGCGCCTGCGATCGGCAGCAGCTGGCCGTACAGCTTGCCGGGAATGACATGGTCGACCGCATATTGGGTCAGCTTCGGAATGACGAATTGCAGGGCGGCGACGGCGGCCATGGACAGCCAAGCGGCCAGAAGCAGCGGCCATTGTCCTTTGACATGCAGGAACAGGCGCTTGAACATCGGCCACAGCGGAGCTTTATCGGGCTCGGGGGCGGCATGGGATCTCATTCTCAGTGGATTCCTCCGGGCGACAGAAAAAATTCTGCGTAGTGGTTCGATTTCCATCAACGGTCAATGAATAATTCCGCTTTCGCGGGCTTTTGCCGCAAGGCTCTCGGCGGCTCTTCCGAGCGGCTTCTTCAGCAGCAGGCCGGCGAGCAGCGCGATGACGCCGAAGAGCAGCAGCATCGACAAATCCCTGCGCGCGGCTGCGGGAAGAAGGCCTCCGACCGTTTCGCGGATGTCTCCGAGCGTGACGAGCATCGACTGCAGCAGGCCGATCGCCCAGAAGGTCAGGAAGCGGCCGAGATAGGCATGCGGGACGGCCGCCTCTCGATGGACATCCAGGCTGAGCATGGAGACGAGCAGCAGCGCGCCGACCCACAGCGAGAGCACGGTGAAAAACGGCGTCATCGCCGTTCCGTAATTGGCGATTGGGAACAGGGAATGCTGCTTCAGCTCGATCGGGCGGGCCAGAAATTCGGCCTTTTGGACGTAATTGCTCTTGAGCAGATCGATGGCTTCGCCGATATTGCCTTTCTTGCGCAGCTCCCGCAGCTTGGCCGCGAGGTCCCGAATCCGCTTTTCGGCCTCCGGCAGCTCGCTCTGGAAGGCGTCGAGCTTGCTTTGGCCGAACGCGATGCCTTTGGCGGCATCCCGGAGCAGTCCGGTCACGGCGGGCAGCTGGGCATGCGCCCGCTTCAGGGCGTCGCCGGCTTCTGCGGCGGCCTTTTGCGCCGCCTTCACTCCTGCCGCGACACGCGGCGCGAGCCCGCTGTCGTAGCGGCCGAGGAGGTCGGCGGCGATGCGCCCGGCCTCCTCGGCCCCTTGCCGCAGCTGCTCGGCAAGCCCGGCGGCCGGCTGCCGCCCGCCGCCAGCGCCTCGCCTGCGGCGCGGGCCAGCTCCGCCTGGCGGGCGAGGCTGCGCTCGAGCCCGCCAAGGCGCTTGCCGGCGGCGGCGAGCACGCCGCCGGCATCGCCGTAGGCGCCAAGCCGCGGCAGCAGCGCGGCCAGGGCGCCTGCCGCCGCGCGGCCCGCCTCGATGCGGGCGGCCGCTGCGGCGAGAGCTTCGGCGGCGCGGGCGGAGTTGTCCGCCCCGCCTTCGCCGAGCGCTGCGGCGGCCGCTTCGAGCGCCGCAGCAGCCTGCTGCACGAGCAGCAAATTCTGCTTCACAGCGGGAGATACCGCCTGAAGCGCCTCGCTGCCGTGCTGCAGGAACGTTCCGGCTCCGTCTGCGAAGCGGGAGCCTTCCCGGGTCAGCTTCTCGGCGAACGGGAGCGCTTTCTGCGCCTCCGCCGTGAGCTGGGCGGTCTTGCCCAGATCCTTCCGGGCGACGGCTGCGATCCGGTTCACCTCGGGCAGCTCCTTCTCCAGCCGGTAGACGAGCTGCTCCGCATGCTCGATCGCCGGCCGTTCCCGTTCGAGCTCGGTCCCGAGCTCGTTGAACAGGCGGAAGATCGTGCCGTTCACCGTTTCGGAAAATTGCTCGGTGAAGTTCTTGATGATCGTATTCGTTCCTGAGGAGGTTATCTTTGGCGCGATCGCATTGATCTTCTCATTGACGGTGTACGTAATCTCCGCGCGAAGCGGCTTGGGCGAGAGGATGCTGGCCATCCGCTCGGAGAAGTTCGGCGGAATGAGGATGCTGGCATAATAAGTGCCGTCCCGAACGCCGTCCAGCGCCTCCTTCCCGCCGACAAAATGCCAGCCGATCGACGAATTTTCTCGCAGCGCCCTGACGATTTCGTCTCCGGCCCGGAGCATGCCCCCGGCTTCGCCTCCCGCCGCGGCGCCCAGCGCCGGACTGAGCCGGTAGCCGGCATCCTCGTTGACGACGGCGAACGGGATTTCGGAAGTGCGGCCGTACGGGTCCCACGAGGCGAGAATATTGAACCAGGCGTACAAGGAAGGGAGCAGGGCGAGGCCTCCCAGGATGACGCAGGCGGTCCAGTTCCGTCCGATCCGCCGCCAATCCTCTGCAGCGATGCTGAATATCGTTTTCATGAATTCCGCCCTCCCAGATGCTGCGGCAGCAGCTTGTCTGCCTAGTATCCCGGGAGAGCGGGAGGATCATTCGGAGAGGACGGGCAGGCTGATGCGGACGACAGTTCCTTGGCCGACGCGGCTGCGGATGACGAAAGCGCCTTTGTGATTGCTGACGATGCGCTGGCTGACCATGAGCCCGAGGCCGTTGCCGCCCTCTTTGCTGGTGAAGAACGGCTCGCCCAGGCGAAGCAGGTCTTCCTCGGAAATACCGCTTCCCTGGTCCTCGACCGTGACGACGGCATATCCCGCTTCGTCCCGATGCAGGCCGATTTTCAGCACGCCGCCCGTCTCCGCCATGGACTCGATGCCGTTTTTGATGACGTTGACGAATACCTGCTTCATCTGGTTCGGCTCGCATAGGATCGGGGCGATGCCGCTGTCCAGATCGAGCTCGATTCCGACTCCGGACAGATTGGCTTCCGGCTCCAGAAGCAGCGCCATATCCTCCAGCATCGGCGCGATGCGCTGCTTGTGGTAATGATTGGCCTGGGGCTTGGACAGCACCAGAAACTCGCTCACGATGAAGTTGATCCGGTCCAGCTCCGAGAGCATGATCGACAGGAAGTACGGACTCAGCTCCTTGCCCTCCATCTGCATCTGCACGAAGCCCCGCAGCGTCGTCAGCGGATTGCGGATCTCGTGGGCGACGCCGGCGGCCAGCTGTCCGACGACGGAGAGCTTCTCCGTCCGGCGCAGCAGCTCTTCGGTATGCTTGCGGTTCGTCACGTTGCGGGAAATGCAGGATACCGCCACGATCGACCCGTCATGGTCTCGAATCGGGGAAGCCGTCGTGCTCACGTCGATGCGGGCTCCGAATTTGGTCTCGAGCGTGGACTCCGCGTCGATATAGGCGACCCCGTCCAGCACGCTTGCGATCATTCGGCGGATTTCCTCCTCGTTGGCGGGCGGGAAAGAGGCTGGAGAATTCGCATCCATCAGCTCCTGCTCCGACCACCCGAGCATCGTCTCGAAGGCGCGGTTGGCGCTCATGAGCCGCCCGTCGAGGCCGTACGTATGGATGGCGTCCTTCGTATGGCTGACGAGCGATTCCAGATGCTCCTTCGTGTGGCGAAGCTCCTCCGCCGACTCCTTCAGCCTGCTCGTATACGCGCTCATATTGGACGCCATGAGGTTGACGCTTTGAGCCAGCTCGCCGATCTCGTCGTTGCTGCTGAGGCGGATCGGCTTGTTGAAGTCTCCCTTGGCCACCGCGTTCACCCTTCGGATGACGAGCTTCAGCTTCCGCAAGGCGACGCCGGAAATCAGGTAGCTGGCCGATATGGCGACGATCAGCAGCGTGAGCGATATGGCGAGCAGCAGGAAGAACTGCTTGTTGAGCGACTCGCCGTACAAGGAGGTGTCCAGGGAAACGATGACGACGTAGCTGCGGATCGAGTCTACGTTGAAGGGGATGTAGCCCCTCAGCAGCTTTTTGCCGAGCAGCTCGGTCTTGTTGTACACCGGCAGGCCTGTCTGGCTGGCCTGTTCCATCAAGGCATAATCGTTCTCTCTATCGACGTACCGGTACGATCCGAACTCCATGGCGTTGTCCGGAAATCCTTGCCGCAGCTCGGAAGGCTGGCCGCTGTCCGAACCGGGCACCAGATCCGCATTGATGCCTGTGATTTCGACCAGACCCGGCGAATCGAGGATCATGTCGTCGATGTTGCTGTTGTCCTGGATCGGAGTCAGCTTGTCGACCATCGGCTGCACGTTGTAGGAGATCCGCAGGACGTAGTCGGCGGTTCCGTCGTAATAGAAGCTCAGCTTGGACTTGTAGCCGCTCTCGGAATAGAAGAGCGAGTCGCACCAGTAATTCTGGAGGCTCGTTCCCCGGTCGACATACGCGTATCTGCTGCTGACCAGGTCGCTGACGACCTTGCCGTTGAGGCTGCCGGAGCCGATCGTCTTGCCCTGCAGATCGGAATCGGACGAGGCCTTGATCGTAATCTTGCCGCCGTATTCGCGCTGGACGAGCGACAGGGAGCTCAGGTTGAGCTTGGCCGCGCTTTCCAGCAGGGTCGCTTGGGAGACGTCGGCGAGGCGGGGTCCGAGCAGGCCGATGGCGGCAATAGATGCGACACGCATCCGCTCCGAGACGGCGGCATCGAGGTAATAAGCCGTCCGCAGCGTCGGCGTCATGGAGAAGCGGATCTGATCGGCGGCCGTACGGATCTGCTGCTCGACCGCTTTTTCCTGCTGCCCGGTCGAATACAGGGAGAAAACGAGCAGGTTCAATGCCAGAATCAGGACAACGACTGACGATATGAGAGCGGATAGCTTCAGTTTGATCGACATGTCCTGCTTTTTCTCTCCTCACATAGCCAAGATGACCTACAGGATCGGGTGCTGGCAGACGATTGGGACAATCACGCTTGGTCTAGCGGACGTACGGAGTCGATGCCGGACCAGAACAGATCCATCATCTGATCGGCCAGCTCGTCGATGGAGCCGTACATCCCTTGCGCCGCTTCCCGATTGCCGATCATCAGCAGGGCGGTATAGAGATGGGCCATCAGAAGAGGGTTGCCCTTCTTCACTTCTCCGGCATCGAGAGCTTTGCGGAAATGGACGGCAAGAAGCTGGTGGAGATGGTCCTCGGCTTCGCGGATCTCGTTTTTCTGCTCCGCCGTCAGCCAGTGGGAGGCTTCCCTCATCAGCGTTTCGAATTCGTCATGCTGGCTTCGGGCCAGCCGGACCTGAGCGATGCGGAGCAGCCTCTCCCGCAGCGTTCCGCCGCTTTCCAGCAGCCTTTCTGTTCCGGCCTTGGCCTTGCGCAGCATATCGGTGACGGAGGCGGTGAACAGGACCGGCTTGCTCGTGAAATGATAATAGACCGACGCTTTGGTGACGCCGCACCGCTCGGCGATCTGGTTCAGCGATACGGCCTCGTAGCCTTGCTCCATGAACAGGACGGATGCGGCCTGCAGCACGAGGTCCCGGACGGGAGTTCCGCGGTCTTCCGCCTTCGGCCGGCCCGGCGCGCGGCGCGTTCCTTCTTTATCGGAATCGGAATGGTAAAATTTCGGCAAAAGAAGCTCTCCTTTCTATGTAAAATCGGAATCCGTTGAAAATTAACCCTACGGTATATATAATGGGAACAGGATTTTCGTTGGATGTTGACTTGCTTGCCTGGGAATGCGCTTCATGTCGGGCTAGCTTATTTTATCATGATTTCGTGCTCGGGGTCATACCGGGGGCGGAATGCAGAACCGAAAGGATGACGCTGATGAACGGATGGATGGAAGCTGTCGCCGGCCGGCGGAGCAAGTGGCTGACGCTGGCGGCATGGATCGTGATGGCCGCTCTGCTCAGCATGCTTCTTCCCGGCGTAAGGAGCGAGGTCGACGAGAACGCGCCCAACTTCGGCAAGCATGTCGCCTCCGTGCAGGCGGAGGAGGTGCTCAGCCGGGAGTTCGCGTCGAATGACGGAACGCCGGCGCTGATCGTCTGGCACCGGGAAGGGGGACTCCGCGAGGCGGATCTCGAGCTGATCCGGCAAGCGGCGGCGGATGTGTCGGCTCGGCCGGTCGCCCATCAGCAGGCGGCTGTGCCGCTCGACAAGCTGCCGGCGACGGCCTTGAAGGCGCAGCTGTCGCAGGACGGCAGCACGCTCGTCTGGGCCGTTACGTTCAAGCCTGAGGCCGGCACGCCTGAGCTCAAGGAAGGCACGCAGGAGCTGCGGGAGCGGATCAACGCGCTGGCCGGAGGCGGAGACGTATTCGCGGCATCCTACTCGGCCGCGGACTCCCCGGCGCCGAGCGCCAGGCTGACCGGGCCTGCGGGCATCGCGGTCGATGCGACCGCCTTGTTCAGCAGCGCCGATGTCTCGCTGCTGATCGCCACGGTGCTGCTGGTGCTCGTCTTCCTGCTCGTCATCTACCGTTCCCCCGTGCTGGCGCTCATCCCTCTGCTGGCTGTCGGCTTCGCCTACGGAGTGACAGGACCGATCCTCGGGTATATGGCCTCGCAAGGCTGGATCGATGTCGACTCGCAAGCCGTCTCCATCATGACGGTGCTGCTGTTCGGCGCAGGGACCGATTACTGCCTGTTCCTGATCAGCCGCTACCGCCATCTGCTGACGGAAGAGGAGAGCAAGGCGGCCGCGCTGCGCAGGGCCGTAACCGACGCGGGCGGGGCAATCGCGATGAGCGGGCTGACGGTCGTCATCGCGCTGCTGACGCTGCTGCTTGCCCGGTTCGGCGGCGTTCACCGGTTCGCCGTGCCGTTCAGCCTGTCGATTCTCGTCATGGCGCTGGCCAGCCTGACGCTTGTCCCCGCGCTGCTCGCGATTCTCGGCCGCGGCTCCTTCTGGCCGTTCGTGCCGCGGACGCCGGCGATGGCGGCGGAGCGGGCGGCCCGCAGGGGCAAGCCCGCGCCCGCACCGCGGAGCAGCCGGCGCTCCGGACTCACCGGGCGTCTCGTCGTCCGGCATCCATGGAAAGTGGCCGGGATCTCCCTGCTGCTGCTCGGGTCTCTGGCGGCCGTCAGCTCCCAGGTGAAGTTCACGTACGACATCCTATCCTCGTTCCCGTCCGATATGGAATCGAGAGAAGGCTTCCGCCTCATCGGCGAACAGTTTTCCGAAGGGAAGCTGGCTCCCGTGACCATCATCGCGGACACGGAAGGCCGGGGAGACATGGACGGCTTCGCGGATGAGCTGAGGAGCCAGCCTTACGTAGCCTCGGTGTCCCAGCCGCAGCAGGGGGCTGTCGATCCCGATATCCGCGCTTGGACGGTGGAGCTGAGCCTCAACCCGTATTCCCTCGAAGCGATGGACCGGATTCCGGAGATGAGGAGGCTGGCCGAAGGCGCTCTCGCCGGCGCGGGAGCCGCCGATCCGGCAGGCCATGTCTGGATCGCCGGACAGACCGCGGTCCAATACGACACCCGGGCGACGCAAGCCTCGGATACGAGGCTGATCATTCCCGTCGTCATCGGCCTCATCGCGCTGCTGCTGCTGCTTTACCTGCGTTCGGCAACCGCGATGCTGTACCTGATCGGAACCGTCATTCTCAGCTACTTCTCCGCCCTCGGCCTCGGGTGGCTCGTCCTGCAGGCGATCGGGATCGACGCGATACAAGGCGCCATCCCGCTCTATGCGTTCGTGTTCCTGGTCGCGCTGGGCGAGGACTACAATATCTTCATGGTGTCGGGCATCTGGAAAAAGAGGCGGCATATGCCGCTCCGCCAGGCCATATCCGAGGGCGTAAATGAGAGCGGTCCGGTCATTACGTCCGCCGGGCTCATTCTTGCCGGCACGTTCGCCGTGCTGGCAACGCTGCCGATCCAAGTTCTCCTCCAGTTCGGCTTGATTACGGCGCTGGGCGTCCTGCTCGATACGTTCATCGTAAGGCCGTTCCTCGTTCCTGCTCTGACGGCGCTACTGGGACGCTGGGCGTTCTGGCCTTCGGGCTTGCACCGGACCGCTGCGGAGCAGGTTCCGGAAGCCGGAGCGGCCGAAGCGAAGCAGCAGGGTTAGCCGAAGCAAAAGTGCCGGAGCAGCCGGAGGGCAGTCTGAAGGCGAGGCTGAAGGCAGGGGAGCCGAAGCGAGGCTATGGCGGTGGGAGCCAGGCTGCCGGAGCTGAAGGCAGGAGAGCCGAAGCTGAAGCGAAGCGGCAAGGTTAGCCAGAGGCCGGGCTGAAAGCGGTGGGAGCCGGCAGTTGGAGCGGTGGAGCGAAGCTGAAGCGAAGCGGCAGGGTTAGCCGGAGGGCAGACTGAACAGCGGTGGGAGCCAGGCAGCCGGAGCAGCGGAGCGAAGGTGAAGGAATGGCAGCCGAAGCTGGCAGGGGAGAGACCGGAAGCGATTTGTCCGCTCTCCGAACCGCCGAGACCGGCCATGGCGGACATCGCCTTAGGCGAGGGAATGCCGCCGAGGGCCACCCATGTACTATGGCGTCGCTTATTTTACCGGTTTTGTTGAGGTAGACCCGCAGATGCATGCCGCCGACAAGACAAAAGACCTCTTGCCTGCAAGTATCGGACATAGGATCCGTTATTTGCCTGCAAAGAGGTCTTTTGCTTTTTTATCGGACATAGGATCCGCTATTTCGGCCATTTATCGCTTTATGGAGCGAATTTCGAGCAAATAACGGATCTGATGTCCGATAAATCCGAGAATCGGCTAAATTCGAGCAAATAACGGATCTGATGTCCGATAGCCATGCCCGGCCTTTGTATAGTCGGGGCTTACGCGCAGCCAGAGCTCGGCGCGGCCAGGATCGGCATTGAAGATCGACTTGCGAGCAGGAGCGAAAGCCGAATTGGATTGGTTGAAAGCCAGGTGGTCGCCAGCAAGATACCTGGACATTCTACGAGCAACTAGTTTGTTGGAGTTCTATGTTCACGCAGGTAGTTGGATGTTCTATGTTCACGCAGGTAGCTGGAGTTCTATGTTCACGCAGGTAGCTGGAGTTCTATGTTCACGCAGGTAGTTGGATGTACTATGTTCACGCAGGTAGTTGGAGTTCTATGTTCACCCAGCTGGTCGAGCGGGAGCCGGGAGTCGTATGCCACCTGCGTCCCAGCTAGGAGTTTGGTTTTGAAAATCGGACCCGCGCTCAGAAAGCGAGGCAGAGAAACCCGCCACGCCCGCGCTCACGACCGACCATGTCGAACTCGCGGCCAGCTGTGCCGGTCAATCCATCTCATAGATGGAGCCGGACTTGCTGGCGAACAGCTCGGCGTACACCTTTTCGGCATAAGCGTCCGTCATGCCCGATATATAATCGGCTATGAAGCGAGGCCAGCTCCATTTGCCCGAGTGGCGCTCATAGTTCTCAAGCCAGTCGGGAGGGATGATCAAGCGGCCCATGTCAGGGTGGACAAAGCTTTCCCATAACCGCTGGACCATGATTTCGCTGCGCAGCTGCAGCCGCTGGACGCGGAAGTCCTTGACGAGCGTTACCCAGGCCAGCTTCTTCAGGATCTCCATTGTGCGGAGCAGGTCAAGATCCTGCCCGCCGTCGCGGACGAAGGTGACGCGCTTCCAGCCTCCGTCGTCGATGATGCCGATGCGGCCGGCAAAGGTGCTGACCCATCTGGCCTTGATCTCCCTGCGCGTGCGCGAGGACTCGCGGCCGGTGGATCGGTAGATTTCCTCCCATTGGGCCAGGAAATCGTCCAGCACCCGGCGAACCATGCCGGGGATGTCCACTTCATCCCAGCGAAAGCCCCGATTCCCTTCGTCATGGGCGATCTCCTGGACGAGATGCTCGTGGAGCCGTTCGTTTTCGAAGAAGGTCCGGTTCATGCCGATTTTGCCTGCGCGGATGCCGTCCTCGATATCATGGGTGGAGTAGGCGATATCGTCGCACAGATCCATCAGCTGCGTCTCAAGCGTCGTCTCGCCTGTCGGCATGTCCCACTTGCGGCGCAGCTCGGAAATGATTTCCCATTCCGGAGCGTACACTCCCTTGAGCCGGCCGGGCTCGTCGAGGCAGAACGGATATTTGTTGACGGCAAGCAGCACCGCAGCGGTCAGGTCGAGCCCGCTGCCGCTGCCGGCGCGCTTCTCCAGGAACATGAGAATGCGGAAGTTCTGGGCATTGCCTTCATAGTTCATTCCGTACTGCTCCTGCAGCAGGCGATTGAGCACTTCTTCTCCCCGATGGCCGAAAGGCGGGTGCCCCAGATCGTGGGCCAATGCCGCGCATTCCACGACGGCGGGACTGACGACGAGTCCGGGATGCTCTCCCCGTTCGACGAAGGGGTAGTGCTTGGCCAGCCGGCGCGCGGCTTCGCGGGCAATCTGGGACACCTCCAGGGAATGGGTCAGGCGTGTCCGGTAGTAGTCCCCGGAGCCGGCGCCGAATACCTGCGATTTCCCTTGCAGACGGCGAAACGCCGGGGATTGGATGAGGCGGGCGTAGTCGCGCTCGTATTCTTCCCTTTCTTCGCTGAAGGTGGCCGGGGCCGGTTCGTCCAGCCTCATATGCCTGATATCCATGCTCATGCTCCCCCTTGGCTGCCATGTCCAGCGGGATTCGGCGCTGGCCGAATCCCGCGTGCTGAATGCGGTATTTCGAAAATTGTAGCATAGCGGAAGCGGAGGAAGGTAGGGGCATCCCGGCAACTTGTTCCTACCAGGGAGGCAGTGTTTCCATGGCGGCCCGGATGATGGCGCAGGAGCGCTCGAAGCGTTCCTGCTCCTGGGCGCTGAGCCGAAGCTCCAGCACTTCCTGGATGCCGCTCCGGTTCAGTATGGCCGGTACGCCGATGCCGATATCCCGCTGCCCGTATTCGCCGTCCAGCACGGCCGATACCGCCATGATGCGGTGGTCGTTGTTGAGCACGGAACGGGCGATCGAGGTGAGGGCCGCCGCGATGCCGTAATGCGTGGAGCCCTTGCCGTGCAGGATTTCCCATCCCGCATTGCGCGTGCGCAGGGCGATTTCCTCCATGTCCATATGGCCGAAGCGGCCGGGGTGCTGGCCGATGATATCGGCCAGCGGCTTGCCGCCGACCGTGACATGCGACCATACCGGGAACTGCGATTCGCCGTGCTCCCCCATGATGTACCCCTGCACGCTTCGAGGATCGACCGGCAGGTCCTCGGAGAGCAGCGTCTTGAACCTGGCCGTGTCGATGGACGTGCCGCTGCCGATGATCCGCTCCCGCGGCAGGCCGGACAGCTTCCAGACGATATAGGTGACGATGTCGACCGGATTGGTGGCGGCGATAAAGATGCCGTCGAAGCCGCTCCGCATGATTTTGCCGATGATGTCCGCATGCAGCTCATAGGCGGATTCGAGCAGGTCGAGACGGGTTCCGCCCGGGATCGGATTGCCCCCTGCGCACAGGAGGACGATATCCATATCGCCGCATTGCTCGTAGGCGCCGTCATACACCTTGGTCCGCGAATGGCTGAAGTCCACGCAGTGGGACAGGTCGAGCGCCTGGGCCCGCGTCCGCTTCGGGTTTCGGCCGATCAGCATGATTTCGTCGCATACCGCCTGATTCACCATCGCATACGCGCAGCTCGCCCCTACATGGCCCACTCCGACGATGGCTGCTTTCCTGAGCTTGTTGACCATACCCGCCGCTCCTCCCGCTTGCCTCAGAACGATAACCGCTATGAATCACAATATGATGGATACCCGGTTGTCGTGTCAATGATATGTCAGAAAAATTAACACGTTAAAGCGGCCGATATTCTTTTCCGGGAATGAGCTTTTGCTTCGGGAGCTCCAGCGCCTTCCTTTCAACGTATATTTTGCCCTTCCCGCAACGATTCCATTTTGACGGAAGTCCCGAATCCGATCGGCTGGCCCGCCGGCAAAAGGCGGATCAACATGCCTGCCTGCGATTGAAATCGTCCGGATTTCCTTAAAAGGAAAAAATCTGGCGCAGAAAAACAACCAAACGGTTTTAAGGACGTTTACTTAGAAAGGAGAGGGCTTTGTCGAACCTTGCTGACGGGCAAAAAGCCCGACAGATCGTTACAGCAGGATGCCGAAGGGGGAGAGATGCATGGTGGGGTTTCTATACGGGCTGATGGTGGTGGCCTATTCCGGCTTTCGAGCGAGCAGCAGCGTGACGGCATCTTCCAGTTCTCGCTTGGCGCCGGGCTGCTCTTATTCGCCATTCATAGCGTATGCAAAAGTCTCGAAGAGAGCTGAAGAAAGCCTGCCGCCGCCAGTTGATCGGAACCGGCAGCATGGGAGCGTTCGAGCCGGCGGCCACTCGTACGGAATCGTAACGGTGCCAGGCGAGACGCATGTTCACCGAATACGGATAAACGGAGGATACGCGCAGGATAGTGGAGGATATTGCTATGGATGATGCTGATGCACCTCGGTCGCGCAAGCAGAACAATTTAATGATTGCACTGTCCGTGATCGTTGTTTTATTGTTGGGTCTTATTTTCAGAAGCTGCAATTATGTCGATGCCTATTATGAGAAAGAAAAAATAAAGAGCGTGACGATTGTTTTGAGCGATATCAAGGCAGGGCTTGAAAGGAGCGAAGACAAGTCCGTGTTGATTACAGACAAAAATAAAATGAATGATCTTTTGAATATACTAGAGGATAAAAGAATAATGCGGCTGTTTCCTCATTGGGGAGGCGTCGGATCAAACTCAACGGATCGCCTTGAAATGAGAGTCTTATTGGTTTCCGATAAGGATAAGATTTTGGACTATCATCTTACTTCTACTGGCCAATTGACTGTCAGAAAAGGAAACGACAACTTTGCGAATTCATTCCTTGTGAATGGGAAAGTCACGGAGCTTTTCCTTGAATTGACTCCATTTGTCGGCCGCATGTACGAATAAAACCTCAAGCGCCAGCCCGTACAAGGGCTGCGCTTGAGGTTTTGAAATTTGAGTATCAGGAGCTGGTTCATCCGAATTCGGGCTCATTAAGCCGACTGGCAGCAAGAATGGCCGGCCGCGCTCTGGACGAGGCCTATTTCCGCGCTTTTTGGTCGATGAGGCGGCGAAGGAGCGGCAAAGGGTCGGCCGGAGCGGCGTCGGCCATCCGCCCGCGGTAATCCGCCTTTTGCTCTTCCAGGACGGACAGATGCTCCAGCAGGGATGCCCTGTTGAGCTTCTCCTCCTGCAGCACCCGGCACAGGCCCGCCTGCTCGAAGGACGCGGCGTTGCGCAGCTGGTCGCCCCGGCTTTGGGCGAGCGTCAGCGGAACCAGAAGCATCGGCTTCCGCAGCGCCAGCAGCTCGAAGATCGCGTTGGAGCCGGCGCGGGAGAGGACGAGATCCGCCATCGCCAGCACATCCGGAAGCTCCTCCGACAAATACTCGAATGCCCGGTAGCCCGCTCCGTCATTCACAGGGCTGTCCTCAGGCAGCTGTCCTTTGCCGCATAGATGCACCACCTGGTACGGCTTCAGCAGTTGCGGCAATGCCTCCCGGACGGCTTCGTTGATGCGTCTGGAGCCCAGGCTGCCGCCCATGATGAGCAGCACCGGCTTGCCGGCGGAAAAGCCGCATAGCCGCCTGCCCCGGGCGGCGTCGCCCTGGAGCAGCTCCGGACGGACGAGAGCTCCGGCCTGCAGGATTTCCGGGCCTTTGCGGATATAGGCCGCCGTCTCCGGAAAGGTCGTGCAGACCGCCGAGGCGAACGGCATCGCGATCCGGTTCGCAAGCCCCGGAGTGACGTCGGATTCGTGGATGATGACGGGAATCCGGTTCAGCTTCGCGCCGATGACGACGGGGACGGAGACGAACCCGCCCTTGGAGAAGACGATGTCCGGGCGCAGCCTGCGCAGCAGCGCGGCGGCCTGGGCGAGGCCTTTGACGACCCGGAAGGCATCCGTCATGTTCTTCATGTCGATGTAGCGGCGCAGCTTGCCGGTGGAGACGGCATGGTAGGCGACGCCGTCCAGCGGCTCGATCAGCTCCCGCTCGATTCCGGATGCGGATCCGATATAATCGATCTTCCAGCCGTCTGCGAGCAGGCCTGGAATGAGCGCGAGATTGACGCTGACATGGCCGGTGGAGCCGCCGCCGGTGAGTACGATCTTTTTGCCGGAGAGCGCTGTCCGGAGCGGCTTCGAACGCTTTTCCGCCGTGTCGGACGCCGGTTTCGCAGAGGTGCGGGCATCGTTGTCAATAATGATCTTCATAGGAAATCCTTATGCCGGCGTTCCGCGACGAAGAACGCGGACGCCGTCCGGACCGGCTGCATAGACCGAATCCGCCATGCCGACGAAAAGGCCGGTCTCGACGACGCCGAGCAGGCTTTTCAGCTTGCCGTCCAGGGCGCCGGGATCCGTGATGTCGCCGAAGTCGCAGTCCAGAATGTAGTTGCCGTTGTCCGTCAGGACGGGCTCGCCATCTCGTTCCCGGCGCACGGCCGAGCAGCCGGCATCCTCGACGCGCTTCCAGGTGGACTTCCAGCCGTAGGGCACGACCTCCACGGGCAGCCGGAAAGGTCCGAGCTCCGGTACGATCTTGGACTCGTCGGCGACGATGACGAGCCTCTTGGAGGCGGCCGCCACCATCTTCTCGCGGAAATGGGCTCCGCCCCCGCCCTTGATGAGATCTAGCGCTCCGTTCACCTCATCGGCGCCGTCGATCGTCAGGTCGAGCGGCTCAAGCTCGGACAGCTCGCCGAGCGGAATGCCGAGCTCGCGGGCGAGCTTGTCCGTCGCCTCGGAGGTCGGCACGCCGACGATCTCCAGGCCCTCGTCCTTGACGCGTCGTCCGAGCTCCATGATCGTGTAATAGACGGTCGAGCCCGTGCCGAGCCCGACCTTCATCCCGCTGTTTACTTCCCCGGCCGCTTTTTCCCCGGCCGCCTGCTTGTGGTTCATGATCCTGCCTCCCATGGCTGGATGCCGCCTGCGGCATCGTTTTCATATTCGCTGGCTTAAAATCGCCATCCCCCGCGCTCCCGGATACGGCTCCAGCCTGTCCGGCGCCGACATCCGCCGCCCCGGCAAGGGCGGCGGGGGAGACGCTTGTGCTCTTCTCCGCACAATAGACCGTATGCCCCGCGTTGTCAATGAAAGGCGGACCTTGCATGGAGATCGCCCTAATCAATGGAAAAAGGATGCGGAAAGTCTGGTATACTGAAGCTGACAAGCAAAGCGATTTCATAGATGGGCAGGTGCCGAGTTGCATTATTTTCAGCAAGCCTACTCCGTATTTTATATTCTCAACCTGATTCTGGCCGTCACCGTCATCTTCCTGGAGCGGCGCAATATCGCGGCCACATGGGCTTGGCTGATGATTCTCTATTTCCTGCCGGGTGTCGGATTCGTCCTGTACCTGCTCCTCGGACAGAACCTCAGCCGCCGCAAAATCTACAAGTTCAAGCTGAGCCAGCTGAAAGCGGCCCGCCAGAGGCTCAAGACGCAGCAGCGGATCGTCGAGAACGGGCTTTATTCGTTCAATGACCCGCTCATGACGTATTACCAGGACATGATCTACATGAACCTGGTGTCGAGCGATTCGCTGTACACGCAGGACAACGAGGTCGAGGTGTTCACGGACGGCGAGACCAAATTCGATGCCCTGCTGCGGGACTTGGAAGCGGCGCAGGAGCATATCCATCTGATGTATTACATCATCCGGGCCGACAAGCTCGGCAAGCGCATCCTCCACACGCTCATCCGCAAGGCCGAGCAGGGGGTGGAGGTAAGGCTGATCTACGACGATATCGGGAGCATCCGCCTCAACAAGAAATACCTCCGCATGCTTGTGAAGGCCGGAGGGCAGGTCGGAGCGTTTTTCCCGTCCCGCATCTTCTTCATCAATCCGAGGCTGAACTACCGCAACCACCGGAAGATTGTCGTCATCGACGGCAAGATCGGCTACATCGGCGGCTTCAACATCGGCGACGAGTATGTCGGCAAGGTGAAGAAATTCGGCTTCTGGCGGGATACCCATCTGCGCCTGGAAGGCAGCGTCGTCGCCCAGCTGCAAGGCCGGTTCCTGCTGGACTGGAGCCTCGCTTCCTCCAAGCCCTTCATGACGGATGCCCGCTATTATCCGGCCCCGGCATCGGGCGGCTCCGTGGGGATGCAGATCGTCTCCAGCGGACCGGATTCGGAGTGGCAGCATATCAAGAACGGCTACATCAAGATGATCAACGCGGCGAAGATATCGGTCATGCTTCAGACTCCGTATTTCGTTCCGGACGACAGCCTGCTCAACGCCCTCAAGATGGCCGCGATCTCCGGCGTGGACGTCAAGGTCATGCTGCCGAACAAGCCGGACCACTTCTTCGTCTACTGGGCGTCGCATTCCTACTTCGGGGAGCTGCTGTCCGCCGGAGTGAAATGCTATCAGTACGGCAACGGCTTCCTGCATGCCAAAACCCTTGTCGTAGACGGCAATATCGCCTCTGTCGGCACGGCCAACATCGATATCCGCAGCTTCAAGCTGAACTTCGAGGTCAACGCCTTCATCTATGATTCCGCGACGGCGCAGCGGCTTCAGCGCATTTTCCAGGACGATCTGCTGCACTGCAAGGAGCTCTCCCTTGAAGACTACGATTCCCGCTCCGCCTGGCACAAATTCAAGGAGTCGGTCAGCCGGCTGCTCTCTCCCATTTTGTAGAAACTGGGTGCTCTGAAAAGGCCATCCAGCCGAGTGTGGTATACTAGAGGTCGTTGGCCCGCCGCTCCGACCCTATCCATACCCAAGGAGAGTGATGACCGATGTCCGTTGACGCTGCGCAAGCGAGCAGAGCCATCCTCGATGGCGAGAGCTTTTTGGCGGAGGAAATCGTCAGGCTTCAGTACGAGAGGCAGCCCGGTCTGGCGGAGCGCTTTGGCCGGATCGGCCACGAGAAGACGCTCGAGGACACCCGCTACAGTCTGAAGTATCTGGTCGAAAGCGTGAGCCTCCAAAGTCCGCTGCTGTTCTCCAGCTACATGACCTGGCTTCGGGTGCTGCTGATTCAATACAAGGTTTCCACGGAGGACCTGTACATCAATATTCTTTGTCTTCAGTATGTCCTGGGCAAACATCTGGAGGAGCGCGACTACGAGCTCGTCTCTCCCTATATCGATGCTGCCCTGAGGCAGCTGGACACCGATGCGGAGCTGACGGTCTCCCATCTGGACAGCAGCGCCGCAGCCGACGAGGCGCGGGCGTACTTGTCCATGCTTTTGCAAGGAGACCGGAGCGGGGCCAGCCGCCTCATCATGGGGCTTGCCGACGGCGGGATGCCGCTGCAGACGATCTACCTGGAGATATTCCAGAAATCGCAATACGAGATCGGAAGGCTGTGGCAGCTCGGCCGGCTGACGGTTGCGCAGGAGCATTACTGCAGCGCCGCCACCCAGCTGATCATGTCGCAATTGTTTCCCTATCTGTTCAATCACTCCCGCAAGGGCAAGAAACTGGTCGCGGCCTGTGTCGGCGGAGAGCTGCACGAGATCGGCCTGCGCATGGTGACGGACATCTTCGAGCTGAACGGATGGGACACGTACTACGTCGGCGCCAACATGCCGATCGGGCCTCTGGTCCGCTCCCTCAAGGAGTACGGAGCCGATGTGCTGGCCATCTCCTGCACGATGACCTATCACGTCGGGCTGGTCAAAGAGCTGATCGCCGAGGTGCGGCGCGATCCGGAATGCGACCGGGTCCGAATCCTCGTCGGAGGGTTTCCATTCAATATCGACCCTGAATTATGGGAGAAAGTAGGCGCGGACGGACATGGACGCGACGCGGAGGAATCCGTGCGCAAGGCGGGAGAGCTGACGAAACGGTGAAGGCGGTGAATTCATGGACAGCATCAATGCGGCTCCGAAGACGGACCAGAAGGTCATCTCCCTTCTCTGCAGCCGCACAGGACGTATTTCCACCATTATCAGAGACGACTTTGGCATTTCCGCTCGCTTGAGCGGGGGCGGCCATGTGTTTTCCGTGATGGACGAAATGAACGCTCTCAAATTTCACGACTTTCTCAACCGGCTTGACCAGGAAAAGGCGATTTTCAATTGGGAATTGAACCTGACCCTGGAAGACAGGCCGGTTCTTTTTTATTTCAACGGGGGCGTGTTCGACGACCATCTGCTCGTCGTCGGCTCCACGTACAACCCGGGGTATTCGTTTTTTTACGACGAGCTGATGAAGATCAACAACCAGCAGATGGTGACGCTTCGAGACACGATCAAGAAGCTCTCCAATCAGATCGTGGAGAAGATGGAGCAGGAGATGAGAACGTTCGACGAGTTCTCCTCCCTGAACAATGAGCTCGTCTCCCTGCAGCGGCAGCTGGCCAAAACGAACATCGAGCTCAAGCTGGCCAAGGAGAACGCCGAGAACGCCGACCGCTCGAAGAGCGTGTTCCTGGCTACGATGAGCCATGAGATCCGCTCTCCGATGAACGGAATCATCGCCATGAGCGAGCTTTTATCCCAGTCGGAGCTGTCCGGGCAGCAGAGGGAGTCGGTATCCATCATCATGGACTCCGGCCAGCTGCTGCTCACGATCATCAACGACATCCTCGATCTGTCCAAGATCGAGGCGGGAGAGATGAAGCTCGAAGCGGCGCCGTTCGACCTGCGCGCCGCGCTGGAGCACACGATGCAGCTGCTGCAATCCAGAGCCCAGATGCAAAAGGACTCCCTGCGATGTTATATCGATCCCCGCATCCATACGCCTGTCGTCGGGGACGCCGGCCGTTTCCGGCAGGTGCTGATCAATCTCGTGGGCAATGCCGTCAAGTTCACCCAGGACGGGGAGATCGAGGTGCGTCTCTACCTGCTTTCCCGCAGCGGCGGGCGCCAGAAGATCCGCATCGAGATCCGGGATACCGGAATCGGCATATCGGAGGAGAATGCCAAGAGGCTGTTCACGCCCTTCTACCAGGTCGACAGCTCCCTGACGAACAAGTTCTCCAGCACGGGCCTCGGCCTATCGATTACGAAGCATCTCGTCGAGATGATGGGAGGCCAGATCGGGGTCGACAGCCGTCTGGGCGAAGGCTCGGAGTTCTGGATCGAGGTCGAGCTCCAGCAGCAGGAGCAGCAGCGCGGCTCTGCGGAGTCGGCGGGACGGCCGACGGCCGTCGACGGGCTGGCCGGCAAGGACGCCGCGACCGTAATCCTGCTGGCGGAGGACAATCCGGTCAATCAGCATGTGACGATGCTGCAGCTGCGCAAGCTCGGCTTCAGCAACGTCATTGCGGCTGGCAACGGCGAGGAAGCGGTCGAGCTGTGGAAGAAGCATGAACCGCGCCTCATTCTCATGGACAACCAGATGCCGCTGCTGGACGGCTTCCAGGCGGCAGGCCGAATCCGCAAGCTCGAAGCCCGCGAGGAGATGGAGGCCGTGCCGATCATCGCGCTCACGGCGAACGCCATGATCGGCGACCGCGACCGCTCGATCAGCGCAGGAATGAACGATTACCTGGCCAAGCCGGTGACGCTGGAGAAGCTGGCGGGCATTCTGCTCCGCTGGCTGCCCGACGCGATGGGACATCGCCCGCTCGCCGCGCCGAGCGCGGCGCTGGACGAACCGAAGCTCGTCAGCATGGACACTCTGGCCGACATCGCTCCTCTTCCGTGGAGCGGCGACGATGTCGGCATGCTGCTGGAGCTTGTGCTTCTGTTCGAGCAGGACACACCCGCCAAGGTCGAGCAGCTGAGGCGCGCTGCCGCCGAAGAAGACCATGAGCAGGTGGAGCTCCTGTCCCACCATATCAAATCCGCTTCCCTGAGCATCGGCTTTGTCGCGCTGGCCCGCCTTGCCGGCGATCTGGAGCAGAAGGCGAGATATTCCGCCGGCAGCTACGGACATGAGGCGGAGCGCCTTGAAGGGCTGCTGGAGGCTTCCTGCCGGGAGATCCGGGAGCTGCTCGAAGCCTGATTTTCTGCCCGCAACCGATTCCTCTTCCTCCGCTTCGGGTAAGAAGGACGAAGAAGACATTCTAATTCCCGTCCGGCCGATAGGGACCCGGGCACAATAATCGGAGGCGAGCGATGTGACGATAAGATATGCGGGTGTATTCCGCGATGACGATCATGCTCTTCGGGCGATCGAGGAGCTACAGGCATCCGGCTTCAAGCGGGACGAGCTGTCGGTGCTGACCCAGGACAAGGAACGCTACGAGGGCATGATGGACGAATCGGGAACGATGGCGCCGGAAGGCATTGCCGCCGGCGTGACGACGGGAGGGCTGGCGGGGGGCGCGGTCGGCCTGCTCGCGGGCCTCGGAGCGCTGGCGATTCCCGGCATCGGGCCTCTGCTCGCTGCCGGACCGATCGTCGCCGCCATCAGCGGCGCTGCCGTCGGAGCGAGCACGCTCGGCATCGTCGGCGGTCTGGTCGGGATGGGATTCCCGGAGAGCGAAGCGGAGCGGTTCCAGAACGAAGTGAAGGACGGACGCATTCTCGTGTTTGCGGAAGCCGACCGGTCTGATGCGAGAGATATCCTCGGCATCATGGAGCGCGCCGGAGCGATCCGCACCCATAAGCTGGATCCCTCCGGCAACGATCCGGGACGGCCGGGCGCGGGAGATGTCACAATGGTCTAGCTCCACTATTTTTCAAGCGGAGGTGCATGATGATGCCATGGGCTAAAAACGATTATCCGCCGTCGATGAAAAATCTCGACAAGCGGGTGCGGGACAAAGCGGTGGAGATCGCCAACGCGCTTCTGAAGGATGGATATGAGGAGGGCCGTGCGATTGCCATCGCCACTTCTCAGGCGGAGAAGTGGGCGGAGGAGCATCCCGGCGGCGGACATGAGGGAAATGCCGAGGACCGTGAAGGCGGGAGGAAGGATTCGGATGCGAAAGCCCGTTCCGGACAGCGCGGAAATGGAAGCGGAGGCTCCATCCAGCATGTCGTTCCTCACGACGGGGAATGGATGGTGAAGGATGCCGGAGCGGACAAAGGCGACACCTATTCCACCAAGGCCGCTGCGGTGGAGGCGGCCAGAAAGTCGGCTTCCGACCGCGGCGGCAGCGCCATCGTCCATCGGGCCGACGGAACGGTGGAGACATCCCATAACTACTCCTGAGCGGGCAGGGTGCTGGAGCGCAGGACTCCAGGCCATTCCGCTTCTGCGGATGGATGTGACCGTCCACTTGAAGCGATTTGAAATGAAAGTCCGTTGAAGCGGCTTGAGATGAGTCCCCCTGAATCGGATTATAAGCAGATCCCCCTTCGCCGACCGCTAGGTCCGCAAAGGGGGATTTGCTACTTCTGCAGGGTGACGCTGTCGTCGCCGTAGCTTGCTTTGGCATGGAGGATTTCCGTGAAGAAGGCCAGCGGCACCGTCATCCGGCCTTTGCTGTCGTAGGCCGGAGCGGCTCCGAGCGCGACCGGAGCCATCTTGTTGTACGTATAAGAGTCGCTGCCGATCGTAACGGCCGTCCATTGGCTGCCTTTGCTAAGCTCGAGCGTCGAGGTGCGCGCATCCCATTTCAGCTTGTAGCCGAGCGCTTCGGCCGCATCCCTTACCGGCACGATGGCGACCCCGTCCTTGTTGGGGACGGCCTGGACGCCGCTCAAAGCCTTGCTTCCGATGATGACCTGCAGAGCTTTGGCGTCGGCTCCATGGTCGGGAAGAGGGATCTTGAATTCCGGATTGCCGCTCGCGCACGGAGCGATTTCTCCTTGCTGGAAGACAACGTAGACATCTGGAGCTTTCACGTAGAATACGCTGTCCGCCGCCACGCCTCTGAAGCCGTCATCTCCGGCAAAGTAATTCTCTTTGTCCTTGGAGATCGCAGCCTGAACGGCTGCCCCGACCTCGCTCTCGTAATGATTGCCGAACAATGCCGCCAGCGTCACGGGCGAAGCTGGCGAGGCGTTGCGGAAGGTCGACGCGCTTACATGCGTATCCCCGTTCGCTCCGCCTTCGTAGGTGTACGTGGTCATTTTAATGGAGACCATGCCCCCGGCAGCTGGAGAACCGTCCGAGGCGACTTCGAAGGTCGTCTTGATCTCGGAAGGGATGAAGCTCGCCGGGTTCGCTTTTTTGCGCTCGGCCGCCGCTTTTTTCAGCGAGTCCAGCTCTTTGGCCGCCGCCTGCTCCATTTGAGCATTCCATTCATCCTGGAACTTGGCATCGAGCAGCCCGCTTAAGACGGGAATATCGATGTCGGCTTTGTACAACTCGTCCTCCGTTCGGACCGGCTTGGCATCTGCCTTGACGGAAGCGGCAGCAATCGGTTGGGATGCGGCTGGAAGCGGGATCGGGAACACGGGAATTCCAGCCGAATAAGGAGCGATCTCGTAAGGCTGGAAGACGATCTGTGCGCTGCCGTTCTTGATGTAGAAGGGCTGATCGGCTGCCACGCCGGTAAAGCCATCCTTGAAATAACCGTCCGCGTTCCGCGCGATCTGCCGCTTGATCTCCGCGTTAATCGCCGCCGGGTAAGAGTCCCCGAACAGCGTCTTCAAGGTGACGGCTGAAGCGGAGCCGGCGTTTTTGACGTTGTAGGTGTCAATCCTGGAAATGCCGTGCGCTCCTCCCGTATAGACATAGGTATTCAGCTTGAGGGAAAGAATGGGGCTGTCCGTACCCGTTCCGGATAATCCCGCGGAATATTGCAGCTTGATTTCATAAGGGTGGAACTCATTGCCGGCTTTTTTTGCTGCGGCCAGGCCGGAGGCGACCTGCTTTTTCACCGCATCCAAATCCGCCATGGCCGTACGCTCCAGCTTCTCGTTGAGCGATTTCTGGTAGGAGGCATCCTTGAGCCCCGAGACGACGGGGATGAACAGAACGGCCTTCAAGGCCGATGTCGTCTGAACGATTTTTTTGGCCGTGACGGAGACGCTGGCCGCTTTATTCTGCGTTGAAGCGGGCAGGGAGGCATAGGCAGCCGGGCCGACGGAGACGTGAGCTTGTCCAGGCGCCGGAGCGGATGCGTAAACGGAAGGCAGGGAAGCTGCTGTGCCGAGCAAGGCTGCGCCTGTCAAGCCGAGGAACAGCGCTTGGATTCGTTTTTTCGATTCGATGAGATTCGCCATGATATTTCCTCCATCTATAAGCCTCTGGCAGCAGAGGTCGATTTCATTCTGAATACTAGACCGTTCTGACGACGTGAAGGTTACAAACGGGTAACGTTCTCTTCCCATTCCATGGCGAATCGTGGAATTCCTTCCCGACTGGGGCAAAAGGGAATCAAATGCTGGAGGGATCTGTCGAACCCCCGGCAGGAGAATAGTCCCGGATAGTCCTAAGCTCCCGTGTTTTTTCGCTGTACTCCGGCATCCAAGCTTAGAGGGCGCTTCCGCGAATTGAATCGGTCCTCGCTTGAGGACGAGCAGCCGTCGCCTCACTGCCGCAAGTTCAGGTTGACCGACCCGGCTAACGGGTAATATAGCTTATGTTCGACTGACCGACTGACCGACAGCAAAGGAGAGGATTATGATGGCGAAGATCGCATTCCTGCTTGGACCGCAATTCGAGGACAGCGAGATGAAAGCACCGTATGACGCTATCCGCGCGGATGGTCACGAGACGGTGATTATCGGCCTCAAGGCCGGCGAGAAGCTTGAGGGCAAGCAGAAAAAAGCGGAGTATACGACCGATTTGGGCATTCAAGACGCCGATGCTTCCGACTACCAGGCCGTTGTGATTCCAGGAGGGTCGTCTCCTGAAGCTCTTCGCAACGATCGCGATATTCAGGCCTTCGTGCAGAAGTTCGACGAGGAGGGCAAGACGATCGCCGCGATCTGCCATGGACCTCAGATTCTGATCAGCGCGGGTCTGGCCAAAGGACGCACGCTGACCTGCTACCCGCCGCTGCGCGATGACTTGGCCAATGCAGGCGCTCATTACGTGGATCAAGAGGTTGTCGTGGACCGCAACTTCATCTCCTCCCGAACGCCGAAGGACGAGCCTGCCTTCATCCGGGAAACGCTGGAGCAGATTAAGAAAGGCCTGCCTCAAGCATCCCGATAAAGAACGGAAATGCCGGATAGAAAGCAGCGGAAACGCAAGGTTTCCGGCCTCCAGCCCCATGCCGCCGAAGGAGCAGTCTGACCTGCTCCTTCGGCGTTTTTTGGCGGGTTCGCGGATTTGCGTTGTCATCCGAATTCAAGTAGGATGAAGAAAGCGGCTTCGTCCATTGAATGGAAAGCCCCGCCGGCAAAAAGCCGGCATCTTCTCCTTGGGAGTGTCGATCTCCGATGAACCTGAATATCCAACCATCGTCGCTATGGTCGCTGCTGATCCCGCTGATCGGCGGACTCGCCGTAATCGCCCTGAGGGTGCGTTCGACCCGGAAGCCGACGACCATGCGCAAAATATTGATTCCACCGCTAGGCATGTCCACGGGCTTTCTCATGTTCGTCGTGCCGCAGACTCATATTCCGTGGCTGTGGGGATTGGCCGCCTTCGCGGCAGGGGCGCTGTTCTTCGCGGCGCCGCTGATCACCACCTCCAAGATGGAGTTTGTCGGAGATGACGTCTATCTCCGCCGCTCGAAAGCCTTTTTCTTCATTATCCTGATTCTGCTCGCCATCCGTCTCGTCCTTCATGATTTCGTGGAGCAGTATGTGACGGTCATGCAGACGGCGGCCTTGTTCTTCCTGCTGGCATTCGGCATGCTGGTGCCATGGCGGCTTGCGATGGCCTCCAAGTTCAGACGGCTGCAGCGAAGCCGGGCTTCCTCGCTTCAATCCTGAAGCAGGATCAATCGAGCCTTCCGCCATAAGGCGGCTTCCGCTCGTTCCTCCCTCGCCGGGTTTCCGGCGGGGGAGTTTTGTTCCTGCGGCAGGAAGGAAGAAATGCGATTGGGATCGTTTGACATAGCCGTGAAGGATATGCTAAGTTAGTATTATCCAATTTAATTGTATACAATATAATTGAACGGAAGGAGTCGATCCCTTGCTGGATTCCCACCATGACCAGACCGCATTGCCCGGCGAGCAGGGCGATCATTCGCTTCTCCAGTTGGATCATCAGCTTTGTTTTGCGCTATACGCCTGCTCCAAGGAAGTGACCCGGTTATACCGTCCTCTCCTGCAAGAACTCGGCCTCACCTATACGCAGTATGTCACGCTGCTGGCTCTATGGGAAAGGGACGGGGAACCTGTCAAATCGCTGGGAAGCCGGCTGTACCTGGACTCCGGCACGCTGACTCCGCTGCTTAAGAAGCTCGAGTCGATGGGGCTGGTGAACCGGGTGCGTGATCGAGCCGACGAGCGGATGCTGCGGGTGAATCTGACAGAGGCAGGACAAGCCATGCGGGCAAGGGCCGGCAGCATTCCGCGGAAGCTATGCGAGGTCACAGGCATGGAGCTTCGCGATCTTGAAGCGCTCAGGCTGCAGCTTCAGCAGCTGAACGCCGTTATCCAACACCACTATGAGGAGGATTCGGAACATGGCGAAGATTGACAACTACACGCTTGAGACAATCAAAGGGGAAACGAGCGAGCTTTCCGACTATACGGGCAAGGTGCTCCTGATCGTCAACACGGCCAGCAAATGCGGCCTTACGCCGCAATATGAAGGGCTTCAGGCTTTATATAACGAGTACAAGGATCAAGGGCTGGAAATTCTTGGCTTCCCGAGCAACCAATTCGCGGGCCAGGAACCGGGCAGCAGCGAAGAAATCGACAGCTTCTGCCAGCTGAATTACGGCGTCAGCTTCCCGCTGTTCGCGAAGACAGACGTCAATGGCGATGCTGCGCATCCGCTGTTCAAGCAGCTCATCTCCGAAGCGCCCTTCCAAGGCTTCGACGCGTCCCCAAGCGGCCAGAAGTTCCAGGGCATGTTCCAGCCGGAACAGCTCGAAAGCGACGATGTGAAGTGGAACTTCACCAAGTTCCTGGTAGCCAGGGATGGATCGATCGTGAAACGCTTCGAGCCGAATGTGCTTCCTCAAGATATCGCGGCTGACATCGAGAAGCTTCTCTAGAGACTGGCTCGGGCAGTACTTCAGTCCAGATATAGCTGCAATTGCAGCTAGCCTTTGCTCCACTCATAAGCCGACAGAACGATGCAGAAGGACTGCGCCGGGCTGTCGGCTTTTCTTGCAGGCTCCCCCTTATATTCAAGCCGTATTTTGTGTAGAATGGTAGGATACAATTTATCAGAGAGGTTGTGGTCGCATGGATCCTAAGAATCCTCCGGTTTCTAATTTCATTCGCGCTATTGTCGTCGACGACGTGGAGAGCGGCCGCACGCAGCAAGTCGCAACCCGGTTTCCTCCCGAGCCGAACGGCTATTTGCATATCGGTCACGCCAAGTCGATCTGTCTGAACTTCGAGCTCGCGGATGAGTTTAAGGGCCGCACGAATCTTCGTTTCGACGATACGAATCCGGTCAAGGAAGATACGGAATTCGTGGAATCCATTCAGGAGGATGTCCGCTGGCTCGGCTTTGAATGGGAAGAGCTGCGATTCGCATCCGATTATTTCGAGGAGTTCTATGAACGCGCCGTTCTCTTGATCCGCAAAGGGCTGGCGTATGTGGACGATTCCACTCCGGAGCAAATGCGCGAGCTTCGCGGAACTCTGACGGAGCCCGGCAAGAACAGTCCCTATCGCGATCGAAGCGTTGAGGAAAACCTGGATTTGTTCGCCAGGATGCGTGCGGGAGAATTCCCTAACGGAGCTCGCGTGCTGCGTGCCAAAATCGATATGAGCTCGCCGAATATTACGCTTCGCGATCCTGTCCTGTACCGGATCTCCCATTCCCATCATCACCGGACAGGGGATGCTTGGTGCATTTACCCGATGTATGATTATGCTCATCCGCTCGGTGACGCGATCGAGGGCATTACGCATTCGATCTGTACGCTTGAGTTCGAGGATCATCGCCCGCTGTATGATTGGACCATCGAGAACTGCGAAATGGAAGCCCGCCCTCGCCAGTACGAATTCGGCCGCCTGAATCTGACCAATACGGTCATGAGCAAGCGCAAGCTCAAGCAACTTGTAGAAGAAGGTGCCGTTGACGGCTGGGACGATCCCCGGATGCCGACGATCAGCGCGCTCCGCCGCAAAGGCTTCACACCTGAAGCGATCCGCACGTTCTGCCGTGAAATTGGCGTATCCAAAGCCAACAGCATGGTGGACGAGCAAATGCTGGATCATTTTATTCGCGAGGATCTCAAGCTGAAGGCTCCTCGTACGATGGCGGTCGTTCGGCCTCTCAAAGTGACGATCACAAACTATCCCGAAGGCCAAGTGGAATGGCTCGAGGCCGAGAACAACAACGAGAACGAGGCAATGGGAACCCGGCAAATCCCATTCTCGCGGGAAATCTATATCGAGCAGGACGATTTCATGGAAAACCCGCCAAGCAAGTACTTCCGTCTCTTCCCGGGCAATGAAGTCCGCTTGAAGCATGCCTACTTCATCAAGTGCGAAGAGGTCGTCAAGGATGAAGCCGGCAAGGTGGTCGAGCTTCGCTGCACCTACGATCCGGAGACCAAGAGCGGAACCGGTTTTACGGGACGCAAGGTCAAAGGCACGCTGCATTGGGTCGAAGCGACTCATGCTGTAGCGACCGAGTTCCGCCACTTCGAGCCGCTGATCACGAGCGAAGCCGAGGAGACCGGCAAGCCGTTCATGGAATGCTTGAACCCGAACTCGCTGGGCATTCTGAACGGCTTCGTCGAGCCGGGAATGAAGGAAGCCGCAGCGGGCGACAAGTTCCAGTTTTTCCGCCATGGCTACTACAATGTGGATCCGAAGCTGTCCGCTCCAGGCAAGCCTGTATTCAACCGCGTCGTGTCGCTGAAGAGCTCGTTTGATCCCACCAAGGGCTGATGGGATTTGTTTCTTCTATTAAAAGAGTCGTTTGCATGAACGTCCTAGGACGCCTTGCAAACGACTCTTTTTGCTTGCCGGCCAGCCCCGGGCCAACATTCTTAAAACCAAAAGAGCGGCCCCGGAGGACCGCTCTCTCAACTGGTATAAAGAAGAATTAGTTCGTCAGACCAGAGATAGGCAGGTAGCGTGCGATCAGTGTAGTCGCCTCGGCACGGTTAGCGTAGGAGTTTCCAGCGATTTTCGTCGCGGATTGTCCTTTTACCAGACCGGCTTTGACAGCTGCAGCAACCTCAGCTTTAGCCCATTGGAGATTCGCAACGTCGGTATATCCAGCCAGAGCTGCGTTTGCTTCCGCATCGGACAGCTTCAGGGATTTACCGGCATACTCCGCCGCGCGAACGACGATAGCAGCGATCTCTTTACGCGTGATCGGGCTGTTCGGGTTGAAGTTTCCTTTTTCATCTCCGATGACCAGACCCAGCTCAGCAGCCGTAGCTACCGTGCCAGCGTACCATTTGGAAGATTGAACGTCTTTGAACGTGTAGGTCGAAGACGTTGCAGGAACTGCGCCCAGCGAACGGACGACCAGCGCTGCGAATTCCGCACGAGTGATGCTGCGTTTAGGCTCGAACAGGTTTTTGCCTGTGCCTTCAACAATCAGCTTCTCGGACAGAGTCGCGATGTCGTTCTTGGCCCAGTGATTCAACGTGTCGTTGAAACGAACTGTTTTGCCTTGAACGACCGTGTAGATGGAAGCACCGTCACGCTTCAGCGTAGCGATCGTTTTGTTGTCAGCCGTTGCGAAGGTGCTAGGCACGAAGCTCAGCTCTTTCGCAGTCGGGTTGAACATAACGCCCGCTGCCGTTGCGGTAGCTGCGGAAGTCAGAGGAATCGTACGGGATACGAGTTGTCCGAACTTCTCGATAGCCACTTCTTTGCCACCGCCCATTGCTACGACACGGAAGTCGTAAGAATCGGCCAGTTGCGTAGCGCCCAGTGCTTTCACAGCATTCGAAACAGCGTCAGCTGCTTCACCCGTCAGTTTCTTCATTTCCACGCGGATAACCAGATCCTTCAGCTCAACCCCGAGGGATTTAGCGAGATCAGCCAGTTTCAGAGCGGAAAGAGGAAGCGTGATGGATACGCCTGCATCGTTGTAGATGGTCAGCGTTTTGCCGTTCAGCAGAGCGTCAGCAGGCAGGTACACGGTGTCCGTAGTCGTTTTGATACGGGCATCGGCATTTGCCGCAAGAAGAGCGATCAGCTGTTCACGGTTGACTTTACCGTCAGCGCCAACGATGTCGCCTGTTGTTGGAGGAGTTACTACTCCGCCGCTCCAGCCGCCACCGCCAGTGAATTCGTCGTAGACGATCTGGCTTACGACGCCGTTCGCTGCGCTGGAATCAGCGTATTGAAGCGTGTAGTAAGTCGAATACGTCACGTTCGAGTCATTTTTGATGTTGTAAAGGTAGCGACCCGTTTTCTCGTCATATGTACTGAAAGTAGCATAGACTTGCTGCGCAGTCGTTTTGTCCGCTCCGTATACGTTGATCGTGATACGTCCTTCTTTGGTCCCATATACGCTGTAAGCAGCGTAGGTAGCAGAGTCGACATATACCGTTCCCGTAACCGAACCGTTGTTAACGCCCGTTTCTTTGGAGAAACCGGAAGCTGCGAAAGCCAGAATCGGAGAAAGCGCCGATACAATCATCATGAAAACGAGCAGGGATGCTGTTTTCTTAGAAAAAAGCTTGTTCATTTTTGTATTTCACCTCCTTTCAAGTTGAATACCTATCTATTAGGATCAAGCAACCTGTAGGTATTTGTCTAATTGTGTGGGATTATCAGGAATTAAAGGAGATAGTAGGTATTAAATCACAGCTCACAGGAAATGTAAAGGTTTTGTGTGGAATTCCGAATCTATCCTTATAATGATAGACTTGGAATATACTACCTGATCATTGCACCACTAATTCTTTAAGCAAATTCTCTTCGTTTGAATCAGCTTCTATTAATTTTTGTTTCAATTCCTCATCTTTTTGTCCGAGTTTCTCTAGCGAGGCCAGATAATAGCGTACAGCAGCTCTTGAATCAGCCACTTCTTCTGAAACATTTTCTGCTGCAAGCTTGTCGCCGATCGAAGGCTTCAGCATCTCGGCCGCTTCGGCATATTTTTGTTGATGATAGAGAATGAGACCCAGTCCTTGGCGAATGGCAGTTGTGAAATCGAACGGTCTACCTTGCAGCTGTTCTTTGGGCAGGTCCTTGAGCTGTTCGATTTTTGCCGTTATTTCTTTTTCCAGTTCCCAAGCACGGTTCCATCTGTTTTCATAATCAGAGTTGCCAGCATTCTTTTCGTCCAGACCAAGATAAGCATTCTGCTTTATCGCCATTTCATAGATGGTTATGTCCCAGATAAAATTGGGCAGAGCCTTCTCTGTAACGGCGATGGCACCTGGACGATTCCCTGCCAGCATCTGGTTTGTGTACTCGGCTTCTACTATTTGACGCGAGTTGGCGTCATGAAGTTGCGCTTTTTGAAGAGTTTTTTCAGCAGACGTTAAATAATCGGCATTTTGTGTTTGTTTATACACCTGCGTCATCCAATCCGCTTTGACCAGTTTGAACTGCGAATTGGCGGGCGAGAGGCTGATGGCCTTGTCCAGCTGGGTGAACAATTTTTCAATGGGCTGCTGTTCTGCCGCCATTGTCTGTGCTTTCTCGAACTGAAGATGGGAGGCATAAGTGCGGTAGGTGAAAATACCGGTTCCGATCATGAGAAGAGCAAGCATAGTCGGGTATACGCGATTCAGCGGCAAGCGTTTCAGGGTAAAACGAGGAAGAGCCAGCTCCTTGTCGTAAGTACCGACCATGCTGCCCAAACAGAAGAACACCATCGCGGCAATCGTAATATAGCTCATGTCGAAGTCGATAAAGCTGTGCAGCAGGATCGAAACCGCAAAGATATAATAGATCAAATGGCTGCCTCGTTTTTCCGGATGGCGGATCCAGTTGCGAATGAAGAGCCAGAAGACGAGCAAGAATACAGCTGCATGGAGAAGCAATCCCAGGTAGCCGGTCTCGACTAGAGTCTGAATGAAATAACTGTGTGCCTGGTTACTCGTATAGGGGTTTGTCTGGTATTTCTGATAAAGAGATTTCCATGCGCCGCCGCCGCCGCCCAGAACAGGGTAATCGGCTGCGATTTGGAATCCATTCTCATAGAATGTTGCACGCTCAAGCACGCTGTGCTGCTTGAAGCTGATATTTTCAAGCCGGTTGGCCAGATTGGAAGGGAGCAAATCCCGGACCATGCTGCTGGACAGAATGACAGCGGCGCCTGCAGCTGCAAGGATGATCATGATGGCAGGGGCTGCAAGATAAGAAATGCGACGTTGAGAGAAGGTTTCCAACCGTGCATGAAGCCAAGGGTCGACCCATTTGTCCATTGCGAAAGCAATGAGCGTGAGCGCGAATGAAGCACCCATCAGCAGCGCCCAGCCGGTTAGCGGCTCGGAGCTCCAGAGAGAGGCGAGCTTCTCGGGGGGGATTTGCTGATTTAATTCGTTGAAGCGGAGCACCTTCTGCGCAATGGAAAAGGCTTTGGTCTCGATCGGGCCCAAAACGGCAAAGGAAACGATGACGGCTGCTGCCAAGTAGAAAATATACATAATCTGTTTGGCGACCTTCATGAAAGGCAGCGTAGCCAGCACAGCCAGTGGAATGATGACCAGCGCTGCACGGGAGTAAGTCAGCATGAAGGAAATAAATACGGGAACAAGCATGAACGCGTGGAGCAGTCTCCAGAAGCGTTTTTTGGCATGCGTGGCGTAGTACGAGGATGCAAGCAGAACTGCGATCAACAAAGCGGCATACGTATTGGGGTATTGGAAGACGGATGTCATGCGGTAGGTCTCAAGCTGGAACCACAAAGCGTCCGGGTACCAGTACTGCCCGAACAGATTGATAATGCCAAACCATACCAAGACATAGCTGGCTCCTATCAGGATCGTCTCAAGAGCTGCACGCGTGTATTTGTTGTCGTTGAAATAAAGGCCGAATACAAAAAAGCCAGCCAGCAGGCAGCTGAGCATCGTCATGATATGGGCGTAGTTTTCCGACGCGGCATTTATTGAAGAAAGAGCAAAACTCAGCGGCAGCAGCCATATGACGATGGAGAGGATGGATTTCCAGCTTTTATCCTTCCATACCTTGAAAAGGTGGATAGACATAAGAAGAATGAAAATGATGGAATAGAGAGAGGCGCCGACCAATTTTTTCTCAAAGCCATAATCGTAGCCGTTAAAAAGGCCTGCTCGAAAGCTATAAAACAAGAAGAATATGCCAGCCATGAGAATGGCTGCCCATTTGATAAGCGATACGTCAGATTCTTCCTTTTTGACGTACTTGGGTGGTGAAGGTTGTCGATTCATGGTAAACTCCTTTTTAGTGGCTTAAAGACTACTTTTATTCTATCTAGATGATAGATAAAGATCAAAGATTTCTTTGGTTGCGATGTAATGGGTTCAACTTACATATTTGGCGGTGTTTTTTATAAAAAAACTGTTATTTAAAGGGATATACAAAATAGCCCTCGGTTTAAAGATGGTTGTCAGACCTCTTCTCTCTCCGGAACAGCGGCAAAAATTCAAAAAAATTTTGCTTAAAAAAGCCTATCCTCTTAAAAACAACGATTCCTCGAGTGAAAAGCATTTTGCCGGGAAATTCGGCGTCAATTTGGTTGGATATGCAAGAGCTGAGATGGGCATTGGAGAATCGTGTCGAATCGCCGCCAAGTCATTGGAAGCAGGGGACATTCCATTTGGAATCCTGAACTATACGGGGACCAATAAAGCGAGAATGGGCGATCTTTCCTGGGTACACAAAGAAATGAGCGAGCCTTCGTATATGTTCAACGTGTTTCATCTTAACGCCGAACAAATGATGGAGGCTTACGCTCACTATGGGGATCGCATTTTCAATGGGCGGTACAATATCGGTTTCTGGCATTGGGAGCTTCCTGAATTTCCGGATGAATGGCTCGAAAATATGAATCTGGTGGATGAAATCTGGGTGCCTTCCACCTTCGTCGCGGATTCCATCGCAGCGAAGAGCGGTGTGCCCGTCGTCAAGATTCCGCATTCGATTGAGGTGACGATCAAGGAACCGAGATCGCGGGAGTATTTCGGTCTTCCGCAGGACCCTTTTTTATTTTTGTGCATGTATGACCTGAAGAGCTATCAGGAACGGAAGAATCCCATGGGAGCAATCAAGGCTTTCCAAGCCGCGTTTGATCGGAATGATGATTCTGTCGGACTTGTTGTCAAAGTCAACGGTCTCCACGATGGGGACAAGGATACTGCTGTCCTGAACGAGATTGCCGCGGGATACCGAAATATCCACTTCATCAAGCAGACACTGTCAAGAAGCGACACGAACGCTCTCATTCAAGCCGCCGACAGCTTCGTATCCCTGCATAGAAGCGAGGGCTTCGGACTGGGATTGGCCGAAGCCATGTACTTAGGCAAGCCGGTCATCGGCACAGGCTGGTCCTCGAATATTGACTTCATGAACGCCTACAATTCCTGCATCGTGGACTATGAGTTAACGCCCGTCGGTCAGGATCATGGACCGTACAAAAAGGAGCAGCTCTGGGCCGAGCCTAATCTCGACACCGCTGCATCATACATGGGCAAGATTTTCCATGACGCAACGTTTCGGGAGCTAATCGCGTCAAATGGACAGATAACGATATGGGAGGAGTTTTCTCCTAAAGCCGTAAGCATGAAAATCAAACAACGGCTCGACTACATCAATCTATGGAATTCCGGAGGCTTGAAATGACGATTACATGCGTAATAATGGCCGGCGGCAAGGGAGAGCGCTTCTGGCCTAAAAGCCGGACGAACCTGCCGAAGCAATTTCTGAATATATCCGGGAATAAGTCCATGATCCAGCAATCAATCGAACGCCTCGAGAAATGGCTCCCGATCGACCAAATTTTCGTCGTAACCAATGAGCTGTATGCAGAGCTTATCCATGTCCAGATTCCGCATTTGCCCAAAATGAATATCATCATTGAACCTGTGGGCCGCAACACGGCGCCATGCGTGGGACTTGCCTCCGTTCTGATTGAAGAGCGGTTCCCGGACAGCACCATGATTGTAATGCCTTCCGACCACATTATTGAAGATGCGGATGGTTTCATTCGAATTCTGCAGACCGCCGTCGAGGTAGCTCAGGAGAACAGCAACCTCGTTACCCTGGGAATCAAGCCATCTTATCCGGAAACGGGCTACGGATATATCGAGTGCACAAGCAACACTCAAATCGTTAACAGCTTTGAGGTACATAAGGTAAATCAGTTCGTCGAAAAACCGGATTATGGCACGGCGCAAAATTATGTGGAATCCGGCAATTACTTATGGAACAGCGGGATGTTTGTCTGGAAAAACTCCACTCTTCAAAGCTACATCAAAGCGTTGATGCCTGAAGTTGATGATATCCTTCAGACGATCATGTCGGTAACGGATCCAGAAAAGCGAAATCAAGCTATCCGCAGCGAATTCGTTAAAATGCCGGATCAATCGGTCGATTACGGAATCATGGAGAAGGCCGAGAATATTTACGTAATTCCGGTTTCTCTGGGTTGGGATGATGTCGGATCCTGGACAGCACTGGATCGTATCAACGACAAAGACAATGACGGCAATGTAATTAAGGGAAACATCTTAAATATAGCAACGAAAAACTGTATCATCGAAAGCGATGGCAAGCTGATTGCAACGCTGGGCATCGAGGATCTGATCGTGGTGGATACGGAAGATGTGACTTTAATTTGTACCAAAGACAAGGCTCAGGAGATTAAATCCCTTCTGAAGGCTTTGAGAGAACAAAAAAGAGTAGAATACCTTTAAAGGAGATTTATAAAATGACAAAACGCGCATTCGTAACAGGTGTAACTGGACAAGACGGATCTTACCTCGCAGAGCTTCTATTAGAGAAAGGCTATAAAGTATACGCGCTTCGCCGCCGTACAAGCATGCCGATCATGGAGAATATCGAACATATCAAAAACGAGATCGAGTTCATCGATGGCGATCTTCTCGATCAAGGCTCGCTTATTAACGCGATGCGTATTTCCAACCCGGATGAAGTTTATAACTTGGCTGCCCAGTCTTTCGTTGGCACCTCCTGGATTCAACCGGTCCTGACCGGGCAATCGACAGGCATCGGCGTGACGAACATGCTGGAAGCAGTCCGTTTGACCAAGCCTGATGCCCGTTTCTATCAAGCTTCCAGCAGCGAAATGTTCGGTAAGGTTGTCGAAACTCCACAAAAGGAATCCACGCCTTTCTATCCGCGCAGCCCATATGGCGTTGCAAAAGTATACGGGCATTGGATCACAGTCAACTACCGCGAGAGCTTTGATATGTTCGCTTGCTCAGGAATTCTTTTCAATCATGAGTCTCCTCGCCGCGGCGTCGAGTTCGTTACTCGCAAAGTGACGGATGCGGCCGCTCGTATTAAACTTGGTCTTCAAAAAGAGCTTCGCATGGGCAATCTGGATGCCAAACGCGATTGGGGCTTTGCAGGGGATTATGTAAAAGCTATGTGGCTTATGCTCCAACAGGATACACCGGAGGATTATGTCATTTCTACGGGAGAGACTCATACCGTCGAAGAACTGGTGGAAATTGCATTTGGGCATCTTGATCTTAACTGGCGGGATTATGTCGTTATTGACGAGAAGTTTGTTCGTCCTGCAGAGGTTGATCTTCTCCTTGGAGATTGCACGAAAGCGAAGCAGCAGCTTGGTTGGGAGCTGGAAGTCGGATTTGAGCAGTTGGTGACGATGATGGTAGACAGCGACCTGGCAAAGCTTCAAAAATAAGGACGGGGATCAAATTGAAAGCACTGGTAACGGGTATAACTGGCTTTGTCGGCAATCATTTATTAAATGAATTGTTGTCAAGAAAGGATTGGAAAATATGGGGAGCGGTTAGAACCGCCTCCTTTTTTCCCATATCCCACGATTCTTTATCTTTGATCCAGCTGGATCTCCATAATGAAGAGGAGATTATTGATTGTATAAACAAAATCAAGCCGCATTATATTTTCCATCTAGCTGGTCAAAGCAATGTGCGTTTATCTTGGGATGATAAGAAGCAGACTTTCGACATTAATACTATGAATGCTTTAAACTTGCTAGAGGCTATTCGGAAAAGTGAAGTGTCCGATTCAGTCAGGCTGCTCACAGTAGGTTCGTCGGAAGAGTATGGAATCGTAAAGACGGAACATCTTCCGATTAATGAAGATACTGCACTCAATCCTCAAAATCCGTATGGCATATCCAAAGCAGCGATAAGCATGCTCATAAAGCAGTATCATAAGGCTTATGGTCTCAATGTAATTCATGTTCGTCCATTTAATCATATTGGCCCTGGACAAAGAAGGGGCTTCGTCACAGCCGATTTTGCCTATCAAGTAGCAGCAATGGAAGCGGGCAAAATTGAAAATGTATTTAGAGTCGGCAATCTATCTTCACAACGCGACTTTTTGGATGTTCGTGATATTGTTAAAGCTTATCTAGAAATAGTCATGCACGGCAAAGGCGGGGAAATTTATAATGTCTGTTTGGGAAAAGCGACAAGCATACAGGAAATACTTAATTTCTTTGTTTCTCAAGCCTCATTGCCTATAAATGTCGAAGTATCGCAAGAATTATTCAGACCTGTAGACATTCCGCTTTATGTTGGAGATAATACCAAGTTGTTTGAAGCGACGAAGTGGAAGCCAAACTTCACCCTTCAGAGCAGTCTTGCTGATATTCTTCATTATTGGCGTAACGAAATGGGAAATGAAGGAGATTCAAGTGGACAAAATTAGTGAAATTTATAATTATCGGCAAATGCTTTTTAGCATTGTCCGTAAGGAGCTTCGTTCGCGGTATAAAGGTTCCTTTTTAGGTTTTCTATGGACCTTTGTAAATCCTATTCTCCAATTAATTATCTATTCAATTGTGTTTCCATATCTGCTTAGGAATAACCAGGAAAATTATCCTATGTTCCTATTTGTAGCTTTACTTCCGTGGCTATTTTTTACATCTTCCCTACAAGGTGCAACCATAAGCGTAGTTAGTAATGCTAATCTTGTGAAAAAAATCTATTTCCCAAGAATAATACTGCCTTTATCAGTCGTCTGTACCAATCTCATGAACTATATATATGGACTTATTATTGTCTTTCCGGCCTTGCTCATTACAGGTGTGCCCCTTACTCTTCATGTATTTTGGCTGCCCCTTATCCTTCTGATTGAATTTATTCTGGCACTTGGTTTTGCGTTTATATTCTCTGCACTATATGTCCGATTTAGAGATTTGGAACATGTCATCAATATCGTTACCATGATCTGGTTTTATATTACTCCTATAGTATTTGCAATCAGTATTTTCCCGCAAAAAGTGGCTGACGTAATAGGTTACAACCCAATGGTGCCCATTATTAATGGTTTCCGCGATATCCTTTTATACGGCACATCACCGAACTGGAATGAGTTATTATACTCCTTGGCGATAGGGATTATCGTTTTATGCGTAGGTTACTTTATTTTTGAAAAGAGCGAAAAGACCTTTGCGGAGGATTTATAATGAAGAACAATCCAGTAATCTCAATAAATAATGTAAGCAAAAAATTCAAGATTTATAAGGATAAGCCTTTAACTTTGAAAGAAAAGCTTCTTCGTCTCAGAAGTGATGATTATAGCGATTTTAAAGCTGTTGATGGTGTAAGCTTAACAGTTCACAAAGGAGAAACGGTGTCATTAATAGGACATAATGGCTGTGGCAAGAGTACGCTGCTCAAGCTCATCACTAAAATTCTGTATCCCGATCAAGGCCAGATCAAGGTGAATGGTCGGATTTCCAGTTTAATTGAACTAGGAGCTGGTTTTCATCCTGATTTCACCGGAAGAGAAAATATATATACCAATGCCTCCATCTTTGGATTATCAAAAAAGGCTATCGACGAAAAATTGGATGATATTATAGGATTCTCGGAATTAGGACATTTTATTGATAATCCTGTTCGAACGTATTCGTCGGGAATGTACATGAGACTTGCTTTTTCTGTGGCCATTAATGTAGATCCCGAGATTTTATTGATTGATGAAATATTATCGGTTGGCGATGAGAATTTTCAAAAGAAATGTTTTGAAAAGATCGAGAATTTCAAGAAAAGTGGGGCGACAATCGTCATTGTTACCCATGATTTAGGCACGGTTGAAAAAATTTCGGATCGTGTGGTCTGGATGAATGCAGGTAAGGTTGTAGCTGAAGGTGATGCAGATCAAGTGCTCAATCTATACAAGCAGCATATGAATGAAAAATTCGTCCAACAAAAGCAAATAGAGTTTAATGAAAATGCTGTACAAGCCTCAAAAGAAAAATCGACAATTGCAAAAAAAGAGCTACAAGTTATTTCCGATGATAATCATTGGGGTTCTAGAGAAGTTGAAATTACCGATGTCAGAATAATAAATAAGAATGGTGAAAAGACAAACGCAATCATTGCGAATGAGAGCATGTCCATAGAAATTGACTACAAAATAAACAAAGAGCAGAAAGAGTATATTTTCGGTATGGGGTTTTATAACTCTGATCTGTCATTAATATATGGGAATAACACGGAGATAGATAAACTCAAATTGAAGGATTTGCCACAAATAGGTTCCATACAGTTTCATATACCAACGGTGGAATTACTCTCGGGGACGTATAAGCTAAATGTGGCTATTGTGGACGAGAGTCATAGAGCTCTTGATTTCTATAAATACTATATGGATTTCTCTATTGTATCCACGGATAAATCTGTGGGATCCTACTCTATATCTCACCAATGGAAAGTAAAGTCTTAATCGCGGGATGGTGAATTATGAATTTTCAAAATCCAGAACATAAAGTGATTTACGAAAAAATGCAGGCCTGGACCGGGAAGGGCGCTATAAGTGAGGTTTCGCCTGCATCGTATAATACAGAGGAATACTTAAAGGAAATAGTTCGGCAAATCGAAGTCATGCAATATACCAGACAAAATTTCGCTTACAGACATTTGCAATCCCATCGTCGGTTTTTGGGTAAACCTGTTACCTTTATTAAGAAAGTCATAAGGAAGATTTTAAAATGGTATATTGAACCTATTGCTTTCCAACAAACAGAATTCAATAACTCCGTAACCCCGGCGATGGGAAGAATTACTGAAATCCTTAATCACTTTAATACTAAATTCAACGAACTGGAAAAACAAAATGAAATACTGGTAAAAATGAAGAATGAATTGGATAATGCTAGGCAAGATTTGCAAGACATAAATAAACAAAACATGATTCTAATAGATGAAAGAAAAAAGCTTACCACTATGCTTGATCTAAAGGAAAACAATCTTGTTGAACAAATGAATCAGTATGACATTATTCAAAGAGAATTTAATATTCAAAAAATAGAACATGAAAAATTAAGCCAACAAATGGAATTAATTGAAAAGATTGGTGTTCTAGATCAGCCGGCCTCATCTATTTTTATTAAAGAAACTTTCGCTCAGTCAGGTGAAGATTCCATTGTCACGTACATTTTGCATGTTTTAGATATTCCATTAGAACAAACTACTTATGTAGATCTTGGGGCTAATCATGCCAAAGAGTTGAGTAATACCTATTATTTGTATAAAAAAGGTGCGAAAGGAATTTTAGTTGAGGCCAACAAGGAACTTATCCCTGAATTGAAATTCTATAGGAGCAAGGACATTGTTCTAAATCAATGCATTGGCCAAGAGTCTGATAGAGATCAAACTTTCTACATTTTGAATGGAGATGGTCTTAGCACCACAGATTATGAAGCAGCTTTAAACTTTTGTGCTATAAATCCGGAT
Source organism: Paenibacillus sp. RUD330 (assembly GCF_002243345.2). NCBI lineage: Bacteria > Bacillati > Bacillota > Bacilli > Caryophanales > Paenibacillaceae > Paenibacillus > Paenibacillus sp. RUD330. The sequence continues at coordinate 5,146,514 of NZ_CP022655.2, read as the reverse complement.
TTGAAAATCATAGATCAGATCAGCTTAAAAACGATTACTTATAACGATGTTGTTGATAGATATTTGGGAGAACCTCCTACGTTGCTTTCGATAGATATTGAAGGTAAAGACATTGAGATTATTGAATCTATGGATATGGAAGATAAAAGACCATTAATCATTATCATAGAGATGATAAAATATGACACAAAGCTTGCTTACAATACAAAGAACAATGAAATTATTGAATTAATGAAAAAGTTGGAATATGATGAATATAGCTTCACGGGAATTAATTCTATTTTTATTGACCGTCGATATTTAATTGGAAGGAATATGGTTGCCCATGAATATAGCAATTGATGTCCTAGCCATTTTGGGAAAGGGATCAAAAAATAGAGGTATAGGAAATTATACAACGAGTCAGTTGAAAAAAATGTTTGAGCTTGATAAAGAAAACAATTATTACTTAATTAATTTTTATGAAGAGAAGAATCTAAAAGAATTACTCTCATTCTCAAGTAATGTAAAAGAGTTATATTTTTATACTTCCGATATAAATCAGATCAGAAATGAAGAAAATTTCAAGATTGTATTAAAGGACATTATTCAAAAGATTATTTTAGATTATTCAATTGATGTGTTTTATGTTACATCTCCCTTTGATGGAACGATGATTTATGAGCATGAATGGTTCAAAGGTACAAAAACTGTTGTTACTCTCTATGATATTATTCCGTATATTTTTCAAGGTAAATATCTCACGGATAAGTTTTTCAAGAACGAGTACATGAAATGTCTAGAGGAACTTACTAAATACGATAAGATATTATCGATTTCCCAAAGTGCTAAAGATGACTTAATCACTCATTTTAACGTGGACGAAGAAACGGTAGATGTTATTTATGCAGGCGTAGATGAAAAATTCCAAGTTTTAAACTCCATGGAGCTAGAAGCCGCAAAAAAAGAACTGGAAACAATATATGGAATTCGTTCTGAATTCATCATGTGCACGGGCGGTGATGACGACCGTAAAAATATTGGTGAACTTATCCTTGCATACTCTGCTTTGCCTAAGAATCTTATAGAACGTTTTCAATTGGTTATTGCATGCAAATTAAGCGATATTTCTGAAAAAAGATACTATGATATGGCAGAAAAGAATAAGGTAAAGGGTAGAGTGATACTCACTAATTTTGTTCCTGATCATCACTTGGTTCAATTATACAATCTCGCGTATGCTGTAGCATTTCCTTCTAAATATGAAGGTTTTGGCCTTCCAGTGGTCGAAGCTATGGCTTGCGAGACTCCTGTACTGACTTCAAACAATTCGAGTCTTGGAGAAATCGCCGATGGTGCGGCCATCTTGGTTGATCCGTTTAATACGAAAGACATTACAAGAGGACTCCAGGAATTGCTGGAAATGAGATCTGTTCAAGATTTAGTTGAGAAGGGCAGCGAACGTGTAAAACAATTTTCCTGGGAAGCTGTTTCTAAGAGAACACTGGACGTAATTAAATCAATGAATAATGAAAACAAACCCGTGAAACAACATCGCAAGCAGTTGGCTATATTTACTCCGCTGCCTCCTATACAGTCGGGAATATCTGATTATAGTTTCGACCTTATTAACGTTCTGGCAGAGGATTTTGATATCAGCGTTTTCATTGATGATACGTATACTGCGGAGGAATTTGCTCATTCCCAAATTAAAATTTATCCTCATCATGAATTTAAAAGCATAGCCAAAAGGTTTGACGAAATTATATATCAAATGGGAAACAGTGACTATCATGCTTATATGCTTAATTACATCAAAGCGTATAAGGGCTTGTTAGTTTTACATGATTACAACATTCATGGATTGCTTGATTTAATCAGCTCCAATGAACAATCTTTAAATCAATATAAAGAGTACTTGTTAGAGGACTACGATTCCGAACTAGTTAGTAAATACATAGCGGACGTTAAGTCAGGAAGAAATACTCGCAAAATCCATGAACTTCCTTTAAATGGGGTTATCACAAACTATGCAAAGAAAATTATAGTTCATAGTGAATATTCCCAAAACAAACTCTTGAATAAGAATTTGAATCTAAAAATAAAAAAAATTAATCATTATGCTATAAATTCTCCTCTTGTCGAAAAATCTAGAGCTAAGGAGAACATTGGCATTCCTTCGAATCAGTTCGTAATAGCTTCATTTGGGCATATTCACGAAACGAAACGAACGCTTCCCCTGATTGAAGCTTTTAAAGAGCTTGCAGCGACTAATGAAAATCTTTATCTATATTTGGTAGGAAAGCCCGCTCCAGAGATTCAAAAGCCTATTGAAGCGCTTTTAAATGATTCATTAATTAAAGAACGGGTTATTATAACTGGTTACACTTCCTTGGAAGAATATGAGGGCTACATGGATGCTGCAGATCTGTGTGTGAATCTACGTTACCCTTATAATGGAGAGACATCGGGAAGCCTAATGAGAATTCTTTCCAAGGGAAAATGTTCTCTTATCTCTTCCATTGGCAGTTTTGAAGAGGTTCCTGATCACTGTTGCGTGAAAATTGACAGTGCGGAACATCTCACTAAACATTGTGAGGTTTCAGAAATTCAAAATAAATTAGGGTATTTAATTGAAAATCCTGAAGCAGTTAAAGAAATAGAAAGAAATGCAAGAACATATTCCGAGAATTTTTTAGATATTAGACAAATTTCTCGGCAATACAAAGAATATATCCTTAATCCATATGAATCCCATTTGACCGAGAATGTTTTGCGTGGAATAATTGAATACATTAATCGTAATAATTGGAATTCGCAGATCAATTTATATAAATTGGCTCAAACTATTGCATACTCTAAAAGCTATTAGAAAAAGGATAGATGACATACACGTCATCTATCCTTTCTTATAAAGGAGGAGGATACCAGTGAAGGGAATCATTCTTGCAGGCGGGACAGGCTCCCGCCTGTTTCCTTTAACCAAAGTAACCAATAAACATCTGCTTCCTGTTGGCAAATATCCCATGATTTATTACTCCATCGCTAAACTAAAAGAATCCGGCATTCACGATATTCTCATCGTCACCGGAAAAGAGCACATGGGCGACGTGGTGAATCTACTCGGGAGCGGCTATGAATTCGGTGTGTCCTTGACTTATAAGGTGCAGGATCAGGCCGGAGGTATTGCTCAGGCGCTCGGCCTGGCCGAACATTTTGTCGGCGGAGACCAGATGGTCGTCATTTTAGGCGATAATATTTTCTCGGACAGCATTTCTCTTTATGTGGAACACTTTCAGAAGCAAGCGGCAGGAGCTAAGATACTCCTTCAGGAAGTGCATGATCCGCAGCGATACGGCGTTCCGGAACTGAAGGGCGAGCATATTGTATCGATCGTTGAAAAGCCGAAGGAGCCGAAGAGCAGCTACGCAGTGACAGGAATTTATATGTATGATTCCGAGGTATTCGATATCATTCGATCCTTGAAACCTTCCAACCGGGGCGAGCTGGAAATAACGGATGTGAACAACGCCTATATCAAAACCAATTCGCTAACATATGATATATTACAAGGCTGGTGGACCGACGCGGGAACCCATGCCTCGCTGACCTACGCAAACGAGTTGGCCAAAGAAATCACTCTCGGCACCGAATTCGGGGAAATGAAGAACTAGCAAATCGCCTGGAAGAATCGAGTCTGACAGGCGTGAACCGGAAGGGTGAAATCCCACCAAGGAAGGGGCTGAAGGAACTTGATCGTCCAGGAAACAACGCTGCCGGGATTGAAATCGATCGAGCCGGCTGTTCATGGAGACCAGCGAGGTTTTTTTGTGGAGAGTTACAACGAAGCCCGATTTCAAGAGTACGGAATAACCCATCGATTCGTGCAAGACAATCATTCTCTTTCTGTGGAAGCAGGAGTATTGCGGGGACTGCATTATCAGCTTGATCCGAAAGCCCAAACGAAGCTGGTCCGCTGTACGGCAGGAGCGATCTATGATGTCGCTGTAGATATCCGCCGAGGCTCGCCGACCTTTGGGAAGTGGCAAGGATTTATATTGAGCGCCGCCAATCATCGCCAGCTGCTGGTTCCTCGAGGCTTCGCTCATGGGTTCTGCACGCTGGTGCCGAATTCCGAGGTTCAGTACAAAGTCGACGAGCTCTACTCAGCCGAGCATGACCGGGGAATCGCCTGGAACGACCCGGCTCTCGGCATTGATTGGCCTGTCCGCAATCCCGTCCTTTCGAAGAAAGATGACATGCATCCCGCATTGATGGACGCAGAGATTGATTTCATTTACGACATCAACGGTTAATTCCACCAACCGGGAAGAAAGGGACGTTGCCAAGTGAAGCTGCTCGTTACCGGCGGAGCCGGATTTATCGGAAGCAATTTTGTGCTGTATATGGCGCAAAAGTACCCCGGGTACGAAATTGTTAACGTAGATGCTCTGACCTATGCCGGGAACCTAGAGAATTTGAAATCTGTCGAACAGCATCCCGGATATCATTTTGTCAAAGCGGATATTACCAATCGCGCGGAGCTGGAGCCCATTTTCCAAGCCGGTGTGGATGTCGTGGCCAACTTCGCGGCGGAGTCTCATGTGGACCGCAGCATTCTTGAACCGGATGTATTTGTAAAAACGAATGTTCTTGGTACGCAGGCTCTGCTGGAGCTATCCAAGCAATACGGAGTCAAAAAGTTTGTCCAGGTTTCCACGGACGAGGTTTATGGGACTTTGGGGGAGACAGGCCTCTTTACGGAAGAAACCCCGCTCGCGCCTAACAGCCCTTATTCGGCAAGCAAAGCAGGAGCGGATTTGCTCGTTCGGGCCTATCACGAGACATTCGGACTCCCCGTGAACATTACGCGATGCTCCAACAACTACGGACCGTATCAGTTCCCCGAGAAGCTGATCCCGCTGATCATTCAGAACGCCCTGCAGGATAAGCCGCTGCCTGTGTACGGAGACGGGCTTAATGTCAGGGATTGGCTTTACGTGGAGGACCATTGCAGCGCCATCGATCTCGTCATCCATCAAGGCGTGAACGGAGAAGTGTACAACATCGGAGGCCGCAACGAGCGAACGAATATTCATGTCGTCAAGACGATCTTGGAGGAGCTTGGGAAACCGGAAGCACTGATCCACTATGTCAAGGATCGTCAGGGTCATGATAAACGGTATGCCATCGACGCCGATAAAATCCGCAATGAGCTGGGCTGGAGCCCGCAGCATGATTATGAATCTGGAATCCGGACAACCATCCGCTGGTACCTGGACAACGAGGAATGGATGAAAGGCGTGCTGAACGGAAGCTATCAGAGTTATTTCAAGCTCCAATACGGAGATCGCTTGAATGAAGCGGGGCTCTCGGAATGAAGCCGCTGGGGGTGCGAGAATGAAAAAGAAGATTCTCGTAACGGGAGCAGGAGGGCAGCTTGGCAAAGAACTGGCCATGTGGCCGAAATCGGAAGAATTTGAAATCATCGGCCTGGATCGGGAGGGCTTGGACATCGTCTCCCGCGAGCAATGCCGCGAGGTCATCGGAAATCTTCAGCCTGACGTCGTCATTCACTGCGCGGCTTATACAGCCGTGGATCAGGCGGAATCCGATCTTGAGGGCGCATATGCCGTAAATGCAACCGGGTCCGGTTGCGTGGCGGAGGCGGCTGACGAGATCGGCGCCAAGCTGATTTATGTCAGCACGGATTATGTTTTCGACGGGAACGGAACGTCGCCTTACCGTACGGACGCTCCTGTCAACCCGCAAACCGTCTATGGGAAGTCCAAGCACGCAGGAGAAATGCTTGTGGAGACGCTGAACAGCCGGACGTTCATCGTGCGTACTTCCTGGGTGTACGGCAAGCATGGGAACAATTTCGTCAAGACCATGCTGAAGCTTGGAAAGGAAAGGGGAAGCGTCAAGGTCGTCAATGACCAGACGGGATCACCTACCTATACGAAGGACTTGGCTCGCTTCCTGCTCCGGCTGGCAGGTACGGAAGAGTACGGGACGTATCATGCTTCCAATAGCGGGAGCTGCACCTGGTTCGAATTTGCTCAAGCGATATTTGAAGAGAGCGGTATGGCGGCCCAAGCGTTGCCTTGCACCTCGGAGGAGTTTCCGCGCCCGGCTCCGCGTCCGCGTTATTCGGTCCTTGACCAGAGCCGTATCAAGGAAATCGGACTGGAGGAGCTTCCGGAGTGGCGGGACGCTTTGGCAAGATTTATTCAAGAGATTAGGGAATAAAGGCACAATTAAGCCGGCTCATCCAAGTGATGGCCGGCTTTATTCCTATTTCCAGTCCGTTTTGCGGGAGGATCGGCTGAAGATATCCCCAAGCATCGCTCCTATGATCCAGGCCAGGATCATCAAGTTGGCATAAGCCATTCCAACCGCAAAATGGTGTTCCCATCCGCTAAGGGAACCGTTGCCGAACCCGCCTCCTTGGCGGGCTCCGCCAATGTTTCCTTCGCGCAGCCCACCTGCGCCTCGTCCGAAGCTATCCATACCGAAACCGGGATTGCCGCTGATGTCTCCCCGTCCTTGGGCAGCTCCACCAACTCCGCTGCTTCCAGGGCTTCCAAATGGCGAGTTGTCGTTACGGAAACGGTTAGAAGAGACCAAGCTGCCCCCCCGCAGCCACTTCCCTCCAAACCCTCCGTTCAGCACCAGCCAAATATTGAGCGCGGTCGACATCGTGAACAGTCCGGCCGGAATTCCCCAGCGTACACGTTCCCTTCCGGGATCCAGCAGGAACGGGATGAGCAGCAGGAACAGCATGGCGGGAACGCCGTAGCGCTCGTGGATTTCCGTCGGCAGCAGGAAGAAGGCCAGATTGACCAAAGCGGCCGCCTTCAGGAGATGAATGGCTTTAAGATCGCGCAAAAGCAGGATATAGGCCGCCACGAACAGGCAGGCAACCCCAAGCAGGATGAACCCGAAGGTCTTATAACTGACGCCGCCAAAGAAGATCGTGTCGTCATGGACGGAAGGATTCGTGAAGAGGTGATACCACAAATTAAACGCGTTCAGCGAAAGCTGGGGATACATATCCGTCGCGCTGAGGTACGCCATGCGGACCATGTCGTCCAAAGCGCCCTTCAAGGCGAACCAGCCTGCGGTCACTGCCGCTGGGATGGCGAAGCCGGCGATGAAGAGCAGCGGACGCCGCCAGTCGCGTCGCAGCAGCTGTCGGAGCAGCAGCGCCCCCAGGACGGGCGCAACGACGATTGCTTGGAACTTGCTAAGCAAAGCGACCGCAATGAGGACGCCGGCCGCTAGCGGCTGGGTCAGCACGAGCAGCACGGATAGGACCATCAGCGCGCTGTGGAAGACATCGATCTGCCCCCAAACCGCTCCATCTGCGAGCAAGGCCGGATTGAAGGCCAGACAGGCGAGAAGCGCCAGACGGCGCTTGTAAGACCAGCGTCGGAAAATCAGCAGGAGCGATGCCATCGTGCCGAGATCAAACAGGATCGGAAGCATTTTGCTGCTCAGATGGGCGGTCCGGATTTCGACGCCGAGGAAGTTCAGGACATGCCCGTACCCTTCCAGAATGGCGATGAATACCGGCGGGTAATTCTGCATGCCGGAGTTGAGGTACGACCCGCGCACCCCGTGCTGCATGGCGGCTTCCATCCAACGGATGAAATACATCTGGTCTCCGACATACCCTTGGGTGTAGATCCCAAGCACAATCCGGATGGCAAGCCCTCCTGCAAAAAGGGCGGCGACCGCTGCATAGAACTGCCCAGGCCCCATCCTCTCCGATGGAAGCCCGGTCCTGTCTCTCTTGAAATGGACCTCGCCATCCAGCATCAGACTGTCGCTATCGCTTTTCATCCATCGGCTCTCCTCTCCGCTATTTCTTTATTGCCCCGTCTATCCTGCATGTAACCTGCATGTCCGAGGTCTCTTCTTGTTCAACTCTGTCAGCCAGTCATTATTCCCGCTTGCGGTAGCTGCCTGGCGATAGGCCATAGCGCTCGCGGAATACCCGATGAAAATAGGTGTAGGTTCCGAAGCCGGACTCGTCCGCGATCTGCTCCAGCGTCAGCTGGCTGTTGTCCATGAGCCTGAGCGCCATAGCGAGGCGGACCTGCTGGGCGTACTGCATGATGGAGCAGCCGATCTGCTGCTTGAACAGATGAACGGCGCGGGTTTTGCTGATGCCGGCATGAGCGGCCGCCTCATCCAGAGTGAAGGAGGCGGTGGCGTTGGCTTCGACAAAATGCTTGATTTTCAGCGCTTGCAGCGCGGTCGCGCCGCTCTTCGCGGCTGCAGGCGCCTCTGTGATGGCGCGGTCCAGCAGCAGGCAGAGCGCCTGCAGCAGTGCGGCCAGGATGGCCCGACTGCCTCCGTCGAGCCTGCGCCGCTCCAGCATGAGCTGCTGCCAGACGCTGTCGATCTTCCCGTCATCCGCGATGCGGATCCGGGAAGGGCGTTCCCGCATGCGCCACCACTCATCTAGCCAAGGTCCTGTGGCCATGACGTAATAGTCGGCGCTTGGACCGTAGCGGCTGTCAGCAGCGGGAGCCTCGATCTGCAGGTCGTAGGCATCGCCTGGACGATAGAGCAGCAGGTCGCCGGGCAAGATTGCAGCCATCGCGCCGCCGATGAGCGCTCGGGCCTCTCCTTCCGTCTGCAAGCGGAGGAGGTAGGTATCGAGGCTGCGGAACGATTGGCGGAATGGCTGCAGATGCCTGGAAAAGTCGCATAAGGTCAGCGTAACAGGATCCTTGTCCATAAGAAAGCACCGCCTCTCCTAGTCAGCTTAAATCAGAATGATGAAGCTGGAATGAACGGAATGCAGGTTTTGCAATTGGGCAATTTTGCAGTTCGGCAGTTCCGCAGAACTGCAGTTCTGCAATTCTGCAATTCTGCAATTCTGCAGTTCTGCAGTTCTGCAGTTCTGAAACTCGGCCCGAAGGCTGCAGATGGGTGGAATCCGGGAGCATGTCTCCCCTCATGACCAGATCGTTGAGGTTCATAGCCATATTGTTTCTTCATTCCGAAAGGCCTTTCCTCCTATAATAGAGTCAATTGTACAGGAAAGGATGAGAAGCATGAGCGAAGGGACTAATTCGACCCGAATTGCTGTAAGCGCATACGCTGTCCTGGAAGCCGGCACGGCAAGGGTGCTGCAGACGGCAAGAGACACCGGAGACAGGCTGCAGGAGATGCCGCAGCTGAGGTTCCGCGCCGACGATAATGGCCATGAGAACCAGCTAATCAACATTTACGACGATGTAGCCTATCAGACGATCGAAGGCTTCGGCGGCGCGCTGACGGAGGCATCCGCCGTTACGATCGCCAAGCTGAGTCCGGCCAGGCAGCAGGAGATCATCGACGCGTATTTCGATCCGGAGCATGGAATCGGCTATACGCTGTGCCGCTCCCATATTCAGAGCTGCGATTTCTCGCTCGGCAATTACGCCTATGTAACAGACGGGGACGAAGGGCTGGAAAGTTTCAACGTCGACCGCGACCGCATGTCGATCCTGCCGCTGATCAGGCGTGCGGCCGACAAGGCGGGCAGCGGCTTCAGGCTGTTCTCCTCCCCGTGGAGTCCGCCGGCCTTCATGAAGACCAACGGCGAGATGAACCGCGGTGGACAGCTTAAGCCGGAATACCGCCAGGCATGGGCCGACATGTTCGTGAAGTACGTCGAGGCTTACAAGCAGGAAGGCATCGAAATCTGGGCGCTGAGCGTGCAGAACGAGGCCAAAGCCGTTCAAACCTGGGATTCGTGCGTCTACAGCGCCGATGAGGAAAAGGATTTCGTGCGCGACTATCTCGGACCTGCGCTGGAGAAAGCCGGATACGGCCATATCAAGGTCATGATCTGGGACCACAACAAGGAGCGCGTGTACGAGCGGGCACGGACAGCGTTCGAGGACGCGGAGGCGTCCAAGCACATCTGGGGCATCTGCTTCCATTGGTACTCGGGCGATCATTTCGAAGCTCTGTCGGCCGTGCATGACCGTTTCCCGGACAAGGCTCTGTTCTTCAGCGAAGGCTGTCAGGAAGGCGGCGTCCATATCGGCTCCTGGAATACGGGCGAGCGCTACGGCCATGACATTCTCGGCAACCTGAACAATTGGACGGCCGGCTGGACGGATTGGAACATCGTGCTCGACGAGCAGGGCGGCCCGAACCATGTGGGCAACTTCTGCGATGCTCCCATCATCGCCGACACGGTGAAGGACGAAGTCATCTATGAAAGCTCGTTCTACTATATCTCTCATTTCAGCCGTTATATCCGTCCTGGCGCCGTCCGTATCGGCAGCTCCCGATACACGGACAAGCTGGAGCAGACAGCGTTCCGCAATCCGGACGGCACGATCGCACTCGTCGTGATGAACCGCACGGATGCGGAGCTGCCCTATGTGGTGAGGCATCGAGGAGAACTGGCGGACAGCAGCATCCCGGCGCACGGCATCCAGACGCTGCTGTTCCGCTGATCCGGGCGGCAAGCGTTCGGTGCATGTCTTGATGCGCCAAAGCGGCTAGGGAGCGCTAATCGTTTTACAGAATTTGGCTGGAGGGGCCGAGTCAGACGGCTTTGCGACCGGAGGAACCAACCTCAACTGCTAGCATTCTACTTTCGGAGGGACTTATTATGGCTAAAATTACTTTCCCCAAAGACTTCGTCTGGGGCACAGCGACAGCTTCCTATCAAATCGAGGGCGCCTGGAACGAGGACGGCCGCGGCATGTCCATCTGGGATACCTTTTCCCGCACGCCCGGAAAGGTCGTGAACGGCGACACGGGAGACGTGGCCTGCGACAGCTACCACCGCTACGAGGAAGACATTGCCCTGCTCAAGAAGCTGGGAGTGTCTTCGTACCGCTTCTCCATCGCATGGCCGCGGATCTTCCCGCAGGGCACGGGAGAGGTCAATGAAAAGGGACTGGACTACTACGGCCGCGTCATCGACGGCTTGATCGAAGCCGGCATCGAGCCGGCCGTCACGCTGTACCACTGGGATCTGCCGCAGGCGCTGCAGGACAAGGGCGGCTGGGACAACCGCGAGACGATCGATGCGTTCCTGAAGTATGCCGAGGTCGTGTTCAATGCTTTCGGAGGCAAAGTGAAGCAGTGGATCACGTTCAACGAAACCTGGTGCGTCTCCTTCCTCTCCAACTTCATCGGCGTGCACGCTCCCGGCCACACGGATCTGCAGCTGGCGACGAACGTCGCCCATCACTGCATGGTCGCCCATGGAAGGACGGTCCAGCTGTACCGCAGCCTGGGACTGCCCGGAGAAATCGGGACGACGCATAACCTGAGCTGGTCGGAGCCTTACACGACGAAGCCGGAGGATGTGGAGGCGGCCCGCCGCTCGCGCGCCTGGGGCAACGAGTGGTTCCTCGAGCCGACGTTCAAGGGGACGTATCCGCAGTTCCTGGTGGAGTGGTTCCGCGGCAAAGGCGTCGAAGTGCCGATTCTTCCGGGAGACATGGAGACGATTGCGCAGCCGATCGACTTCATCGGCGTGAACTTCTACACGGGCGGCTACACGCGCTACAAGGAGAACAACGGGCTGTTCGACAGCGAGGATGTTCAGGTCGGCTTCGACCAGACGCATATCGGCTGGAACGTTTATCCGGAGGCGCTCTACAAGGTGCTCAGCTGGCTGCATGAGGAATACGGCGATACTCCGATCTACATTACGGAGAACGGTGCCTGCTGCGACGACAGGCTGGATGCCGACGGCAGCGTCCATGACGCCGACAGGGTCGACTACTACCGCAAGCATTTCATTCAGTGCCAGCGCCTCATCGACTCCGGCGTACCGCTTGCGGGCTACTTCGCCTGGTCGCTGCTCGACAACTTCGAGTGGGCTGAAGGCTACGCCAAGCGCTTCGGAATCGTATACACGGACTATGAAACACTGGAACGCACGCCGAAAGACAGTTATTATTTTATTCAGAAGGTCATTTCGGAAGGCGGGTTCGAAGTATAAATGAACAACCAGGATCCAGCGGCGCATTCGTCGCTGTCTCCGGACAAGGGCGGCAGCGGGGCGGCAGGCTTCGCTGCCGCTCCTGTCCGGGGGACGGTGAGCGTCCATATCGTGACTTACAACAGCGAAGAGGATATCGAGGGCTGCCTGGACTGCGTCCTGGCGCAGTCGTATCCCATCGAGAAGATTATCGTGCTGGACAACGCGTCCAGCGACGGCACGGTGGAGCGGCTGCGCCGCTACGAGGCGGGAATCGCGCGGGAGAGGGACCTCCGAGCGGACCGCGAGCGGCAAGCCGGCAGGCAAGGGCAGGCGGATGAAGGCAGCCACTACGGGGCTGAAGCAGCCCAGCTGCCGTCAGGCGGCGCCCGCGCGCGGCTCGTCATCATCGAGAGCGCGGTGAATACCGGCTTTGCCGGCGGCCAGAACCGAGCGCTCGCGGAGGCGGACAGCGATTACGCGCTCGTCCTCAATCCGGATGTCAGGCTGCATCCGGATTATGTGCGCGGGCTGGCGGAGCGGCTGGACCGCATGCCGGCAGCGGGCAGCGCCGCCGGCATGCTGGTCCGCCAGCCGGAGGGAGGCGTCGGCATGCCTGCTGCCGGCGCTTCAGGAGCGGGTGGCAGCAGGCCCGCAGCGGAAGCTCCCGGAGCGGGCGGCGGCAAGGCCGCCGCCGGAGCTCCGGCGGCCGGCCCGGCATCGCCGCGCCGGGCGCTGCCGCAGGCGGTCCGCGCCTGGCTGGACCGCCTGCCGCCGGAGGCGGTCATCGACAGCACAGGCCTGTCGATGGATGCCGCGCGGCAGGCCCGCGACCGCGGAGCCGGGGAGCCGGCCTCCCGCTGGCTGGACGGCGGCGAGGCGTTCGGCGTATCCGGAGCCGCCGCGATGTACCGCCGCCGCATGATGGAGCATGTCTCCATCGAGGGCGAATTTTTCGACGAAACCTTTTTCGCTTACAAGGAGGATGTCGATGCGGCTTGGAGGGCGGAGCTCCTCGGCTGGAAATCCCTCTACGCGCCGGAGGCGAGAGCTTTGCATGCGCGGGGCTGGAAGGAAGGCGGGCGTTCGGGAATCTCTCTGTTCGTGCGGAGGCATTCCTACGAGAACCGCTTCTACACCTTGATCAAAAACGAGCGAAGCCTTTTGAACCTGCCCGCCGTGATCGCGATAGAAATCCTCAAAGCGGGGTATATCATAGTGAAGGAGAGAGATTTGGCTCCTTGCTGGAAAACCATCTGGAACCGCATTCCGGAAATGCGGCGCAAGCGGCGCGCGCTCCGTTTGAAGCCGCGGCGCCGTTGATCCGCCGGCCTGCAGGCCGGGGCTCCTCTCATTGCCAGCAACCTTTTGCCGCATGACGCGTCGAATAGATAGCTGGCTTTCTCCTTTTTTGGTACAATTAGTGAGATAGCTAGACTTATAGATTTGCGGTGATGACTATGTTGAGAAGAAACCAGCGTTTTTTGACGCAAATATACATTTTGGCGGATCTGGTCTGCATGCTGGGCGTATTTCTGATCGCCTACTGGATCAAGTTCCACAGCGGACTGCTGCCGTCCTACGAGACGATTCCGTTCAAGACCTATCTCGTCTGGAGCACGGTCTATGCATTCGCCGCCGTCCTGATCGGGTTCTATACGAGCTTCTATCAGCCCAAGCGCCGGATGAACTTCTCGCGCGACGTGCTCAAGATCTTCCAGGTGCAGTGCCTGAGCCTGCTGCTTCTCTTGAGCCTCTTGTTCATCAGCAAGGAAGTACATATTTCCAGGGAGTTCCTGGCCATCTTCTTCGCTTTCAACCTGTTCGCGATGATCGTGTACCGGTTCGCGGTCAAACGTCTGCTTACCGTATTCCGCCGGCGCGGATTCAACAAGCGCTACGTGCTTATTCTGGGGGCGGGCAGCGTCGGCCGGAGCTTCCACGACCAGCTGCGCCTCTATCCGGATCTCGGTTATGAAGTGTACGGCTTCCTGGATGATTTCCAGGTCCGGCACGAACCCGAGGTGATTGGGAGCTACAGCTCGGAGCCGCTCAGCCCGATTGTCGGCAAGCTGGAGGATCTGGAGCAGATGCTGGCGGACAATCCGACGATCGACGAGGTCATCATGGCGCTCCCGCTGGATGCCCACTCCAAGTACGGCTCCATTATCAAGATCTGCGAGAAGGCCGGCGTCAAAACGCTGATCATTCCCGATTACTTCGATCTGCTGCCCGCCAAGCCGTTCTTCGACAATTTCGCGGGCGTGCCGCTGATCAACATCCGCGACGTGCCGCTGGACGAGATGGGCAACCGGATCGCCAAGCGAACCTTTGACATCCTGTTTTCCCTTATCGCCATCCTTCTGCTGTCCCCGATCCTGCTCGGGATCGCCGTCGGCATCAAGCTGACTTCTCCCGGACCGGTATTGTTCCGGCAAGAGCGGGTGGGGCTCAACCGCCGCAGCTTCCATATGCTGAAGTTCAGGTCCATGAAGGTCAGCGCCGGAGTCGCTTCCGACGTCACCTGGACGGTCAAGAACGATCCGCGCCGCACCCGCTTCGGCACGTTCCTGCGCAGCACGAGCCTTGACGAGCTTCCTCAGTTCTTCAATGTGCTGAGGGGAGAAATGAGCGTAGTCGGCCCCCGTCCGGAACGTCCCTTCTTCGTGGAGCAGTTCAAGGAGGAAGTGCCGCGCTACATGGTCAAGCATCATATCCGGCCGGGAATTACCGGCTGGGCTCAGACGAACGGCCTGCGAGGGGATACGTCCATCGACGAGCGGATACGGCATGACTTGTTCTATATCGAGAACTGGAGCTTCTTCTTCGATATCCGCATCATTTTCAAAACCGTCGTGAAAGGACTCATCCATAAAAATGCCTATTAACAGCAGGGCCGACTCCCCGGCTGCCGGCCTTCCTTATTCGCGGGGGCTGACGGACAGAATCTCGGTCATCATTCCGACGCGCAATGCCGGTCCGGGATTCGGAGAGCTGCTGGAGCGGCTCAAGCGGCAGACCCTTCCCCCATACGAAATCATCGTCATCGATACGGAATCGTCGGACGGGACTCCGGAGACGGCTCATCGCGCAGGCGCCCGAGTCCTGACCATCCGGCGCTCGGAATTCGACCATGGCGGCGCTCGCAACCGTGCGGCTGCGGAAGCTTCGGGCTGCATCCTGCTGTTCATGACCCAGGACGCCATGCCTTGCGACGACCGGCTGCTGGAGCAGCTGGCCATGTCGCTTCACGAGGATGGCATCGGATATGCTTATGCCCGCCAGCTGGCGAGGCCCGAAGCCGATCAGCTGGAGCGCATGTCGAGGGAATACAACTATCCTCCGGAATCCCGGCAGAAGGGGAGGGAGGATCTCGGCGCGCTCGGCATCAAAACCTTCTTCTGCTCCAACGTCTGCTCGGCGATCCGCCGGGGCATGTTCACGGAGATGGGCGGATTCCAGGAGCCGACGCATTTCAACGAAGACCTTTTCATGGCGGCGAAGCTCGTGCTCAAGGGCTATCGGATCGCCTACAATGCCGAAGCCCGCGTTGTGCATTCCCATGACTACACGCCGCTGCAGCAGTTCAAGCGGTTTTACGACAACGGCGTCTCCATGGCGGAGCAGTCCTGGATACTCCCTTACGCTTCCGTCGGCAAGGAGGGGGCCGGACTGGTCAAGGCCCAGCTCAGGTCGCTGGCGGGAGACGGCAAGTGGCTGCGGATTCCCCGCCTTGCGGCGGAAAATGCGGCCAAGCTGATCGGCTATAAGCTGGGCATCCACCACAAGCGGCTGCCGCTCAAGCTTCAACGCAAGTTCAGCATGTATCGCCCGTAGCCGGACTGCAGTCCGCTTGCGGGCCTTCTCTTATTTTGGAGGGACATCGAATGGAACAGCAGGCAGTAAGGCATGCCGAGGAAAGAATACGCACGGAGCTGCTGCCTGGGCTGAGGCTCGAGAGCGGGAGCCTGCGCCATCCGGTGCAGGCGCTGGATATCCCTCCGGGCTGGGAGCTGCTCGGCTGCGGCAACTATGCCGCGGTTCTGGCTCATCCGGAGCTCGAGGGGCTGGCGGTCAAGGTCTATGCCCCGGACCGGGAGGGCTGGGAGGATGAAGTGGAGGTTTACCGCAAGCTGGGGGAGCACCCGGCTTATGGCCGCTGTTATGCATCCGGAGAGCACGAGGGAGCCCGATATCTGCTGCTGAAGCGGCTGCGGGGAGTGACGCTGTACCGCTGCCTGCTGGAAGGGCTTGTCATTCCGGAGCGGGCGATCGCCGACGTGGACGATGCGCTCGCCTATGCAGCCTCGAGAGGACTGAACCCTCATGATGTCCATGGGAAAAATGTGATGGTCAGCGACGGAAGGGGAGTCGTCGTCGACGTATCCGATTTCTTGAAGCCGGAGCCCTGCAGCATGTGGACGGATTTGAAAAGAGCCTACTACGGCCTTTATCGGCCTTTATTCGCCAAGCCGGACCGATCGCTGCGCATTCCGCCCTGGATGATGAACGGAATCCGCCTCGGCTATCGCCTGGTCAGGCGGCAATCGGGCCGACGTCCGAAGGGAGCTCCGTCCAGACGGCCCCCCCAAGGGACGCCGCCCGAATAGGGGCGGCATGGCCTTGCGGACTCCGGCGGGAGCCTGCCTGAGCCGGCGTCAATGGCCTTCGTCATCGAAGGCCTCCGCCAGCCGGCGGGCCTGCTCCGCTTCGCCGCGGCGGACAAGCAGGCGCAGGCTGCCGGCTTCCTCGCTCAGCTTGGTCTTGATTCCATGATCCCGGAGATAGGCCTGCAGGCGGTACAGCCGGTCGGCCCGGACGCTGCTCTCCGACTTGGCCAGAACCCACCCTTTGCCGGCCTTGATGCTGATGAAAAGAATCGCTCCCACAACCAGCACGACGATTGCGGCCCATACGAATGTCATCCCGACACCACCCTCGTTAAGTTAGGATGCTTTCGTGGTTATTCTATTCCTATGCGGCTGTCGGGCATGACAGGAAATGTGAGTTTGCGGAGAGGAGAAGGGAAGCGATGATCACGATCGGACTCGCGGGCTGGGGAGATCACGACAAGCTCTATCCGACCAAGGAAAGCGCACGGAACAAGCTCCACGCTTACGGAATGCTTTTTGGCGCCGTGGAAGTGGACAGCAGCTTCTATGCGGTGCAGCCCAAGCGGAATATGGAGAAATGGACGGCGGACACCCCGGATGCGTTCCGCTTCATCGTCAAGGCTTACCAGGGCATGACCGGCCATTCCCGCGGCAAGATCCCGTATCCGGACGAGGACGCGATGTTCGCCGATTTCAAGCTTGCTCTGACGCCGATGATAGAGGCAGGCAAGCTCGGCTGCGTCTTGTTCCAGTATCCGCCCTGGTTCGATTGCACGAGGGAGAACGTCGCCGTGCTTCGCGAGGCCAAAGCCCGCATGGACGGATTGCCCTGCGCGCTCGAATTCCGGCATCAGAGCTGGTTCGTTCCGGGTATGAGGGAGAAGACGCTGGCATTCATGCGGGAGCATGGCTGGCATCATTCCGTCTGCGACGAGCCGCAGGCGGGGGAAGGCTCGGTACCGATCGTCGAGGAAGCGACGGACAGCGGCTTCACGCTCGTGCGGCTGCACGGGCGCAACGTATCCGGCTGGCATTCATCCGGGCGTCCGAACTGGCGGGAGGTCCGCTATTTGTACCGGTACAGCACGGAGGAGCTGGAGGAATGGGCCGAACGGCTGGCGAGGCTGGAGAAGCAGTCGGAGCGGGTTGCCGTCATCTTCAACAACAACTCCGGCGGCGACGCGGCGGACAACGCCAGGGAGCTGATGAGCCTGCTGGGGCAGCCGCTTCCGGCTCTTCCCGCTGCTCCCGAAGAAGCGGATCCGGATGTGGAGCAATTGGAGCTGTTTTGAAGATCGCATGAAGAACGACGCCGATTCTGATTTCCCTTGGGGATTGCAGGATCGGTTTTTTTGAGCCTGGGTTCCCGGCCGGGGCTGCCCGCGGATGAGGCTGGCAGTAGGCCTAGCCCCATGTTCGGATGATTCCGGCAATGATTGAAATTCTATAGGTGGAAATCGAAACGGCGTTTCGTGGTATCATAGCTGTTAGCTTGCAAAAAGACAATCAACCTAACAACCTAACAGATGGGCGGGTTCGATATGAATGCCAAAGTGACGATGCAGGATATTGCCGACCATGTCGGGATGTCGAAGTTCGCCGTATCCAAAGCCCTGTCCGGCAAGGGAGGCGTCAAGCCCGAGACGAGGGACCGGATCGTGCAGGCGGCCATCCAGCTCGGGTACAAGTTCCCCGCGCGGGACGCGGCGGCCGCGGACGTCGTCCAGACACCGGTGTATGAGGGCAAGTCCGTGCACATCAACAAGCAAGTGATCATCCTCGTCCCGAACGTCCGCTTTCAGACCCGGCAGTCGTACTACTGGGGACGCATCATCGAAGGCGCCCAGGAGGAGCTGGACGAGCGCGGAATCGGCACGATGCTGGTGACGGAGCAGATTACGAGCCAGTTCTCCACAATGATCAATCCCAGAGGGGTGCTGGGGCTGATCGGGGTCGGTCTCATCTCCTATCCAAGCCTGCTGGAGATCCGTAATCTCGGCATTCCGATGGTGCTGATCGACCACGAGGAGCCGCTTATCCCGACGGATGTGCTGTCGATGAACAACTTCGAATGGATGAGGCGCATCGTCCATTATGTGATCGGCCTCGGCCACCGCAAGCTGCAGTTTGTCGGCAACCTGTCGTACTCGCGCAGCTTCTACGACCGCTGGTTCGGCTTCCGCTCCATGCTGGAGGAGCATGGGCTGGACGTCTCGGGCCAGCATGACGGGCTGCTGACCGTGCGGGGACATAACCGTTCGGAGATGACGGAAGCGCTGGAGCCGATGCTGCAGGAGCTGGCGAGGGAAGGCAGGATGCCGACCGCCTTCTCCTGCGCCAACGACTCCATCGCCATGTGCGTCATGACGCTGCTTGCCCGGATGGGGATTTCCGTGCCGGGAGACGTGTCCGTCACCGGGTTCGACGACATTCAGGATGCGGCGCTCTCGAGCCCGACGCTGACGACGGTCCATGTGCACAAGCACGGGATGGGACGGAGGGCCGTGGAGGCGCTGCTGCGCCGGGCCGAGCAGCCGGCGAACCCCGTGGAGAAGGTGCTGCTGACCGGCGAGCTGGTCATCCGCCGCTCGACGGCGGCATGTCCGAGGTTATGAGCGGCTTGCTGAGCCGCCTGAAGCTCCGGCTCGATCCCCTCTGGCATCGGATGGAGGCAAGGCTGTTCATCGTATACGTGTTCGTCGTGCTGCTGCCGATTGCGGTCATTACGTATGTGTCCGCCTCCCATAATTTCCGCACGATCGAGAACAATACGATCACGTTCGCCTCCCAGATTTCCGGCAAAATGATGAATTCGCTGGACGACTACATCCACGATATGAAGCAGATTTCCATCATCCCGGCGTATCTCGACGAAATTCAGAGCGGGCTCGAGCAGTCCAATCTTTTTTATGAAAACCACCGGGGGGAAAATCCGGACAGCGATCCTTCCTATCAGTGGGAGGAACGGAGCTTCAAGCTGAAGATCCAGCGCGAAATCGAAAGCAGCATCTATTTCATGAACAATCTCAAGGAAGGGTCCAGCAACGTGTACCTGTTCGACAAGCTGGGCAACCCCTATACCGCGGTCAAGAGCGGCGGCGTGCGCAACGACCTGCGCGAGACCTACGCCCGCTGGAAGCAGCTCGCGCAGGCTCGGAACGGAACTCCGGTGCTGGTCAGCACGCAGGCGGTGACGAGCAACTCGCACAACAAGCAGTATGTGTTCACGGTCGTCCGGGACATCATCACGACCTCCTTCAACTCGGTCGGCCTCATCGCCGTCGACGCCAACATCGGGGTCATCGAAAACATGGTGACGGATCTCGACGAAGCGACCCGGGGCACAACGATCATCGCCGATGAAGAGGGCAACATCATCTACGACAGCGAGCGCCAGTTCCTGGCCCAGAATCTCGGGCAGACGCCGCTGCTGAAGCAAGCGAAGGGGGCATCGGGAAGCTTCCGGACGGAAGTGGCCGGGGAAGAGAACCTCGTCATCTACCGGCAGTCTCCCGAGACGGGCTGGAAGCTGCTCATCACCGTCCCGCAAAAGCATCTGGTGGAGGACGCGGCGCGCAACCGCATGTACAGCCTGGCCGCCGCCGGACTGTCCATGGCCGCGGCGCTGGTCATCACGCTGGTTCTGATTCTGGCTTTGACCAAGCCGCTTCGTTCCATCATCGGCCTCATGCGGCAAGTGCAGGGAGGCAACTTCGACGTCCAGTTCCCGGTCAGGCGCCGCGACGAAGCCGGCATGGTCGGACACGCCTTCAACCGCATGGTCGCGAGAATCCGCGAGCTGATCGACAACATCTACCGGATCGAGAAGCGCCGGACGGAGGCGCAGCTGGAGAATCTGCAGCGGCAGATCAACCCGCATTTCATCTACAATACGCTGGAATCGATCCGCATGACGGCGATCCTCAACGACGATGCGGAGGTAAGCCGCATGGTGCAGCTGCTCGGCGAGCAGCTGCGGTACAGTCTCCATGCGGGGGACAACCTCGTATCCGTCGCCAGGGAGTGGGAGCATCTCGAGCAGTACATCGAGCTGATGAACCACCGCTACGGAGCCCGGTTCCGGCTGGACATCACGCCGGATGCCCGGCATGCCGACACGAACGTCATGAAGCTGATCTTCCAGCCGATCGTGGAAAATGCGGTGCTGCACGGCTTCGACGACGAGCGGGAATGGCTGAACATCAAGATCGAGACGCGCGTGGAGGGAACCGACCGCCTGTTCATCATCTGCGATGACGGCCGGGGTCTCGCGGAGGAGGAGCTGGCGCTTGTGCGCAGCCGTCTGCAGCCGGGGGAGCCGGAAGGCGAGCCTGACCCGTACGCCGGAGGAATCGGCCTGCGCAACGTGCAGGAGCGGCTTCAGCTGCGTTACGGACCCTCCAGCGGACTGAAAGTGGACGGAGAGCCGTCCAAGGGAACTTGCGTCACCATGAGAATTCCGGATACGGCGCTGCTGTCGCCGGAAAGCGCAGCCGGAAGAGGGGAGGAGGAAGGACCATGATCAAAGTAGCCGTTGTAGACGACGAGGAGAAGATCCGTCTTGGCCTGGCGAAGATCATCGAGCGGACCAATCCCGCTTATAGCGTTGTCGGCGTCTGGGGAAGCGCGAGGGAGGCGCTCAGCCGGCTGGAGGAATCCGGTGCGGACCTGCTCATCACCGACATCCGCATGCCGCAGATGGACGGCCTCCAGCTGGCCGCGGAGCTGCGCAGCCGGGGAAGCGCCGTTCATATCGCCATCCTGAGCGGCCACAACGACTTCAATTACGCCCGCGAAGCTCTTCGCTGCGGCGTGGAGGACTATCTGCTCAAGCCCGTCAATCAGGAGGAGCTGGAGCGGCTGCTGGAAAGGGTGGAGGGCAAGGTCGGCGAGCAGCGCGGACGGCAGCCTTTCCATCCGGAATCGCTGCTGGAGCTGATGCTGTCCGCAGACTCGTCGCGGATTCCGCGTCCGGTATGGCAGTCGGCATGCGACCAGCTCGACGAGCTGCCGCTGATCCGGGGCATGTATGCGTTCATGGTGCTGCATGTCCTTCCCGGGCTGGACGGGGAGGAGCTGCGCCGGGCCGCGGCGGAGCTGCGCAGGGACAGCCTCGCTCTCGTGCGGGAGGGAGGAAGCGTCGCTCTGCTGATCGGCCTGCGCAAAGGCGACCACGCCGATACGGCCCGAGAGCTCGCGGTGACGCTGCTGGGCAGGCTGCCGATCTCGATGGAAGCCCGCATCGGGACGGGAGGCGTCTACAGCGGCGGATCCGGCTTGGGCCAAGCGTACAGGGAAGCGGAGGCCGCCTGCCATAACGCCTGGTATGCTCCGTCTGGACAGCCCGTCGCCGCATTCGCCCCCGCGCCTCAGCGGCAGGCCGACCCGGAGCCGCTCCGCAGATGGCTAGACAAGGCCAAAGGAGCCGTCAAAGCGGGCGATCTCGACGGCGCGTCCGCAGCGCTGGACGAATGGATCCGGGAAGCTGGAAAGCTGCGCATGGCGTGGAGCGGCCTTGCGGATGCGGCAGCGGAAGCAGCCGCCTCCCTGGAGGAGGGGCTGACGGAACGGAAGGAGTCCGCAAGCCATTCCTTGCCGCAGCCCGGCAGCTTACCCGAGTGGCAGCGCTACGCGGCGGCGCTTCGGGAGATTTTCCAGGAAGGGCTGCGCAGGGTCAAGGACCAGCGGCATGAAAGCCGGTCGGTCGAAACCGTCAAAGCCTATTTGCACGAGCATTACAGCGAGGAGCTCGACCTGCAGAAGCTGGCCGATCTGGTGCATCTGACGCCGAGTTATCTCAGCAAGCTGTTCAAGAGCGAAACGGGAGAAACGATAACCGATTATGCGATCTCCGTGCGGATCGAGCAGGCCAAGAAGCTGCTGAAGGAACGGCCGGAGCTGAAAACCTACGAGGTCGGCGAGCTGTCGGGCTACACCGATCCCGCCTATTTCACCAAGGCGTTCAAGCGGGCCACGGGGAAAACGCCCAAGGAATACAGGGACGGCGCCAGATAGCGGGAAAAAGCCTTTCTTTGCAGCCGCCATCGGTCGAAGGCCGCAACCGCAACTGCATTGGCCGCATAATCGGGAATCATTGTCATCGCGGGTTCATTGGCTTCGAGAGCTTCATGCAGCTTGGCAAGGCAGAGTCTGAGGGCGGAGCAGCCAATGGACGGCAACGACGGAAAAGGCAGGAATGGAGATCGGCCGGATGAGGGGGATCCAATTCCGGCAGGCAGCAAACAGGCATCTGCATCCGTGCAGATGCCTGTTTGCTGCATAAGCTAACGCAGCTAACAGAGTTAGCACAATAGAAGACAACAAAACCAAACACCGTCCATTCGCAAAGTCCAGGGAAGGGCCTATAATTACCTATACTGAAAGCGGTATCAACCCGGCAAATGAAAGTGAGGGAAACTTCGTGAATCGGCTCAACTACAAAACGCAGCGATTACTGATCTTGTTCGGCTTTCTGACTATACCGGTCTTGCTCAGCCTTACATTCTCGTACTATCCGGCCGTTTCCCTGATCTACTACAGCTTTACGGACTGGACCGGCACCGGCTGGGACATGAACTGGGTAGGCCTGGACAACTACAAGCAGATCTTCTCCCAGCCCGAGGTGTTCAGCGCCCTCAAGAACAACGCCTATTATTTCGTCGGCGGCTTGATCCAGGTGGCCTTCTCCTTGTGGTTCGCCGTTATCCTGACCGGCCGCCTGAAGGGGAAATACGGCTTCCGCGTCGCGCTGTTCCTGCCGTATGTGCTGCACAGCGTCGCGACGGTCATCATGTTCAAGAACGTGTACCATCTCGACTATGGAGCCTTGAACGGCCTTCTGCGCGCAGTCGGACTGGATTCCTGGCAGCAGAGCTGGCTCGGCAATCCGCATCTGGTCAACGTTTCTCTGGCATTCATTTCGATGTGGAAATACATGGGCCTCAACATGGTGATCTTCATCGGCGCCCTGCAGTCCATTCCCGGGGACATCTACGAGGCGGCGTCGATCGACGGCGCGTCCGGCTGGCAGAAGTTCCGCTTCATTACCGCGCCAAGCATCAAAAGCGTCCTCTCGCTCATGCTGCTGCTGACGCTGACCGGCGCCCTCGAGGCCTTCGATATTCCTTACGTCATGATGCTCGGAGCCAACGGAACGCAGACCTTCGTCATCCAGACCGTGGACACGGCCTTCAAGTACCAAAGCTTCGGCCTCGCATCGGCCATGGCGGTCGTGCTGCTCATCATCGTACTGATCTTCATCGTCATCCAGCGCAAAGTCTTGTTCAGGGAGGGGAAATAAACCATGGATCAAGAGAAAAGCTCGCCGCTGTTCACGGCTTTCAAATATCTCACGATCGTGCTCGCCCTGTTCGTCGTGTTCTTCCCGATCTACTCGGTATTCGTCGGCGCGTTCAAAACCCAGATGGAGTACTACCAGTCCTCCTCCCTGGCGCTGCCGCATGACTTCTTCAACTTCGACAATTTCAAAAAGGTCTACGATGTCGGCGATCTCGGCCTCGGCTTCAAGAACACGCTGATCATCCTCGTGGCGGCTGTCGCCGGCAACGTCGTGCTCGGCACGATGGTCGCGTACGCCTTGGGCCGCTTCGATTTCAAGCTGAAAAAGCCGATCATGGGCATGTACCTCGTCGCCCAGGTCATCCCGATGGTGACGACGCAGGTCGCCACATTCTCGATCATCCAGAAGCTCGGCCTGTACAACACGATGGGCGCTCCCATCATCCTGTACATCGGCGCCGATGTGCTGCAGATCGTGATCTACCTCCAGTTCGTCAACAGCATTCCGAAAGACCTGGACGAGAGCGCGATGATGGAAGGGGCTTCGCTGTTCAAGATCTACCGCTCCATCATCTTCCCGCTGCTGGCCCCGGCCACGGCGACGCTCATCATCCTGAAGACGATTTCCATCTACAACGACTTCTACACGCCTTACCTGTACATGCCGGGCCAGAAGCTCAAGGTCGTCTCCACCGCGATCTATTCGTTCGTGGGGCCGAATGCCGCCCAGCTCAACGTCATCTCGGCCGGCATCCTGATCATCTTCATTCCGACGGTCGTTTTGTTCCTCTTCCTGCAGCGCTACATTTTCGCGGGGGTTACGAACGGCGCGGTCAAGTAAAAAATTGCAGAGGCGGCTTGAGGGCCGCCTTTGCTGTTTCCGCAGAGGGTGAACAGGCTGCGCTGGGGAGTCCGTCGGGGAGAAGAACAAGCTGCGCTGCGGAGTCCATCCGATCCTTCAATCGCTGTTGAAGCCGGATTGCTCTGATTTACACCCCCTTACAGGGTTGCAATCCGTCTTCAAAGGCGAACGCTGCCGCTTTTCCGGATTCGGATGGCCACCTCCGCTCCGCTTGGAGGGAGAACAGCAAGGGATGGCCACCTCCCTCCGCTCCGCTTGGAGGGAGAACAGCAAGGTAGGCCACTTCCCTCCGCTCCGCTTGGAGGGAGAACAGCAAGGTAGGCCACCTCCCTCCGCTCCGCTTGGAGGAGAGGCGGAGAAGTCTCACCAATGAAGTCGTGGAGCCATAGTGGCGTCTGGTTTGACTTATCGGACATACGATCCGCTATTCGGCTCAAAATCAAGGATTTCATCATTTATCGGACATACGATCCGTTATTCAGCGCTTTTAGCCCTCATTCGGCCCTATTTTGGAGAAATAACGGATCTGATGTCCGATACTAAGCTGTCTGGGTAGCGAAATGACAAAATAACGGATCGTATGTCCGATAACAAGCGAAGCTCAGACGTAAAGGAACTTCACAGGAGCTGCAATTGGCCAAGCTGCGAGGATTGAGATCACACGATAAAAAAGCTATGAAAGCAATCATTGTAGTTGCCGAATACGTCAAGCACCCAGCCAGTACAGCACAGTTAGTCGGAGGGCTCGGTTCATGAACGCCCAGCGAGAATAGCGCACGACTAGTACGGTGGATCACATATCACCCGGAAAGGATAGCGCCGATCTGCGTTGAGTGTTCATGATTGCGCAAAGAGAATAGTCCGGAATTAGTTGGATGGTTCACATAACGTCCGGCGAGAAAAGCGCCGATCTGCGTTGAGTGTTCATGATCGCGCAGCGAGAATAGTCCGGAATTAGTTGGATGGTTCACGTTAACGCCTGGCGAGGATAGCGCCAATCTGCGTTGGATGTTCATGATTGCGCAAAGAGAATAGTCCGGAATTAGTTGGATGGTTCACGTAAACGCCTGGCGAGGATAGCGACAATCTGCGTTGGATGTTCATGATCGCGCAGCGAGTATAGCCCTGAATAAATGCTGTTCTGGAGCCAAGCGAGCAATTCGAAAGCTGCTTTCGAATACGAGGCAGGCATCGGAAAACCTTGCCGAGGCCCAGCGATGGCAAAACGGATTTGTTTTTTAAGCCTAGACGAGGAGGAACAATAAAATGAGCAAACCCGAACTCGAGATGATTACCGGCATGACCTGGGGATGGACCGGAGTAAGAGGGACCTGGGAAGGCCCCGATGCCGAGCATTCCATGAACGAAATGGCCAAGCTGAACGTCGGCTGGGCCGGAATCACGCTGGGAGCGATGCAGGCGACGGCGCAGTCGACCGAAATCACGTACTGGCAGGAGCCGACCGTCACGGACGGAGAAGTCCGCGCCGCGATCCGCCGGGCGAAGGAACTGGGCATGAAGGTGGTCATGAAGCCGGTAGTCAACTGCGCGGACGGCACCTGGAGAGCGCATATCAACTTCTTCGACATGGACATCCCCGGCGAGCCGACCTGGAGCCAGTGGTTCGCTTCCTACGGAAAGTTCATCCTCCACTACGCGGAGATCGCCGAGCAGGAAGGCTGCGAGATGCTCTGCATCGGCTGCGAGATGGTGCAGACCGACAAGCGCGAAGCCGAATGGAGGGCGCTGATCGCCGAAGTCCGCAAGGTGTACGGCGGCCTGATCACCTACAACTGCGACAAGTACCAGGAGGGCAATGTGAAATGGTGGGATGCGGTCGACATCATTTCCTCCAGCGGCTACTATCCGATCGGAGAGTGGGAGCGGCATCTCGACCGCATCCAGGAGGCCGTTTCTCCTTACGAAAAGCCGTTCTTCTTCATGGAAGCCGGCTGTCCGAGCCGCGAAGGCTCTCCGCTGCGGCCGAATGACTGGTCGCTTCCCGGAGCTCCGTCCGGCGAAGCGCAGAAGAGTTATTACGAGGCGATGTTCAGCGCCTGCGAGAAGCGCGGATGGGTGCGGGGCTTCATGCTTTGGGACTGGCCGGCAAGGCTGTACGGCGAAGAGGATGCTGCGGCCAACGACGATTACTGCATGTACGCCAAGCCTGCCGCGGCGGTCGTGAGGGATTACTACGGACGGATTTAAGCGCAGGCTTTTATTTTCACGAAGGAGGATATATACGATGATCGAATCCATGAACGCCGAATGGCGCGCGGAGCTGGAGAAGGAGCTGAAGGAGAACATCCTCGGCTTTTGGAAGAAGCATACGCTCGACGAAACGAACGGGGGCTTCATCGGCGAGATGAACGGAGCCGGTGAAATCGTACCCGGGGCGCACAAGTCGCTCGTGCTGAACGCCCGCATTCTATGGACGTTCGCGGCGGCCTATCGCCGCTACGGCCAGGAGGACGATCTGCGCATGGCGGAGCTCGCGCTCGAGCAGCTGAAGACCCGCTTCAAGGACGAGGAGCATGGCGGCTTCTACTGGATGATCCATCCCGAAGGCGGCCCTTCCGAGGATAAAAAGCAGGTGTACGGGCAGGCCTTCGTCATTTATGCGCTGGCGGAATATGTCCGTGCGACGGGCAATCGGGAGCCGCTCGGCCTCGCCGAGGAGATATACCGTCTCCTGGAGCGGTACGCCTATGATCCGGTCCATACCGGCTACATCGAGGCTCTCGCCCGGGATTGGAGCGAAACGGACGATCTCAGCCTGAGCGGCAAGGACCTCAATGAGCGCAAATCCATGAATACCCACCTTCACGTGTTGGAAGCCTATACGAACCTGTACCGGATCTGGAAGCCGGAAGGGCTTCGCTTGAAGCTCAAAGAACTGATCGAGGTGCATCTGGACCGGATCTTGGACAGCAGAGGCAGCCACTTCCTGCTTTTCTTCGACGACGAATGGAATTCGCAGGCCGCAGACGTTTCCTACGGCCACGACATCGAAGGCAGCTGGCTGCTGTGGGAAGCGGCGGAGGTGCTCGGAGATCCGGAGCTTGAAGCCCGCGTCCACAAGGCTGCGCTGGCGATGGCGCATGCGACGCTCGAGGAAGGAACGGATGCCGACGGAGCTGTTTTCAACGAGCTGCATGGAAATGGGAAGCTGGACGACAGCAAGGACTGGTGGCCGCAGGCCGAGGCGATGGTCGGGTATCTGAACGCTTATCAGCTCTCCGGCGAAGAGCGGTATCTGGAGGCTTCGCGGCGCAGCTGGCGGTTCATCC
Source organism: Paenibacillus sp. RUD330 (assembly GCF_002243345.2). Taxonomy (NCBI): domain Bacteria; kingdom Bacillati; phylum Bacillota; class Bacilli; order Caryophanales; family Paenibacillaceae; genus Paenibacillus; species Paenibacillus sp. RUD330. The sequence continues at coordinate 5,118,518 of NZ_CP022655.2, read as the reverse complement.
AGGAGAAGATCAGCGACCGCGAAGGCGGCGAGTGGCATTGGCAGGTCAGCCGCGACGGCGTGCCGAACCCCGTGCAGCAAAAGGTAGGAGCCTGGAAATGTCCTTACCATAACAGCCGCGCCTGCCTGGAAGCAGTAGAGCGTTTGGAATCGCTAACAAAAAGATCTCGTTAGCATAAGAGATGACAATAAAAACAAACGCAGTTCATTTTTTTGCAAGACCGCAAGGGCTAGAATAGGTCATGTAAGCGATAACAGAAAACGGTTTCGAACCGAAGACCGGAAAACCCGCATAATTCCGCACATTATATTTTAGGGGGCAAAAAAACATGAAAAAACCGCTTTTGGTCACAATGACAGCCGTCCTCTCCCTGTCCATGCTTGCCGCATGCGGCAACAATGACAACAGCGGCAACGCCGGCAACACAGGCGACACGGGCGCGGCCAATACGGGAACGGCATCCAATACGAATGCCGGCGGCACGGGCGAAGCTGGCGGCCTGAAGGGCACGCTCAAAGTGCTGACGCACCGCACCGACTACATCAACGACGGCACGATGGACAAATACGTCAAGAAGTTCCAAGAGAAAAATCCGGATGCGAAGGTTGAATTCGAAGGCCTGACGAACTACGCGACCGACATCAAGACGCGCCTGACGACAGGCGAGACGGGCGACGTGCTGATGGTGCCTGCGGGCATGCCGGCTACCGACTATCCGAAATATTTCGAGCCGCTTCCGGACTCGATGTTCGACGACGTCTACTTCGCGGACAACAACGCCTTCGAAGGCAAGCGCTACGGCATCACGACGGGCGTCAATACGCAAGGCCTCGTGTACAACAAGCAGGCGTTCAAGAAAGCCGGCATCGACAAGGCGCCGACGACTCTCGACGAGCTGTACGCCGACGCGCAGAAGCTGAAGGACGCCGGAATCATCCCGCTCTACATGAACTTCGGCGCTCAATGGCCGATGGGCACTTGGGGAGACGGCTCCGCGTTCTATGTTGCAGGCGAAGCGGACCTCTCGGCCAAGATGGCCGCCGATCCGGCTCCGTTCCAAATGGACAATGCCTGGGGCCAGCTGGCTCAAATCGGACGTGAATTCATCAGCAAGGGCTGGGTCGAGAAAGACCTGTACACGAACAACTGGGAAATGTCCAAGGGCGAAGTGGCCAGCGGCAAAGCCGCCATGTACTTCCTCGGCAACTGGGTCATTCCGCAAGTCGAGGCAGCCGGCGCCTCCTCCGACGACATCGGCTTCGTGCCGTTCCCTTACGACAACAGCGGCAAGCTGAACGCGCCTCTGGGCTCCGACTACATGATCGCCGTCAGCAAGAACAGCAAGAACAAAGAGCTCGCTACCGCATGGGTCGACTTCTTCGTCAAAGAATCCGGTTATGTGAAAGACTCCGGCTTCATGCCGATCATCAAATCGGAAAAAGCGGAGTCCCCGCAGCTGGCCGAGTTCCAGGCGACGAACCCGACGTTCATCGAAGGCCTGCCCAACGATCCGAAATTCGCGGAAATCGCGAACAAAGCGCAAATCGGCATCGGCACGGGCAACTACATCCAGGATCTGCTGATCTCCAAGGATCTGAAAGCCGGCCTGGACGACCTTAACAAAAAATGGGCGAAAGCCAAAACGGATCTGGGCTACTAAAACCGGATTCCCCGCCAAGCAGGCTCCCTCATCGGGAGCCTGCTTTTTTTCGTCATCTTCGCCCGTGGCTCTGCTTGAGCCGGCAGCGGCTGTCCTGACGCATTTGCCCCGCCGGTTGCACCGGCGGCCAAGCTCCGGCTCCTTGCCGCCTTGCAATGGCTTGTTTGTTTGACGGGGGGACCGGGTGGTAAAATAAGTAGTGTAAAGGGTTGAAAAGCAAACATTCAATGTGGAGGCGATGTTCGGAATGACGGTACAACTGCAGGGACTTCAGGATACGGCCGAGCTGCATAACGGCGTGCGCATGCCGCGGCTGGGACTTGGCGTCTGGAAAGTCACGGAGGAAGGCCAGGTCGAGCAGGCGATCAAGGATGCCGTGGACGCCGGCTACCGCAGCATCGACACCGCGAAGATCTACGGCAACGAAGAAGGCGTCGGCCGTGCGATCGCGGACGTTTCCGTGCCGCGCGACGAGCTGTTCATCACGACCAAGGTTTGGAACGCGGAGCAGGGCTACGACAGCACGCTTGCCGCTTTCGAAGAGAGCCGCCGCAAGCTCGGCCTCGACATCATCGATCTGTATCTGATCCATTGGCCGGTCAAAGGCAAGTATAAGGAAACCTGGCGCGCTCTGGAGCAGCTGTACAAGGACGGCAAAGTGCGCGCGATCGGCGTCTGCAACTTCCATGTGCATCACCTGGAGGATCTTCTCCAGGATGCGGAGATCAAGCCGATGGTCAACCAAGTGGAATATCATCCGCTGCTCGCCCAGACCGAGCTTCGCCAGTTCTGCCAGGATCAAGGCATCGTGCTGGAAGCCTGGAGCCCGCTGATGCAGGGCAACCTTGATGTGCCGCAGCTGAACGAGCTGGCGGACAAGTACGGCAAGACGCCGGCGCAGATTGTGCTCCGCTGGGACTTGCAGAACGGCGTCATTACGATTCCGAAATCGACGAACGAGAAGCGGATCCGCGAAAACGCGGACGTATTCGACTTCGAGCTGTCCCATGAGGACATGGCTCTTATCGAAGGGCTGAACCAGAATAAGCGCTTCGGCGCCGATCCCGACAACTTCGACTTCTGATTCATGGCGGGACGGCGGATAACGGGCATATCCAAGGCGCACACTAAGGACGCCCTCCTCTTGACACTCTCAACTGTAACTGGTATTATTACAGTACGAAACGGGGTGGCCGTCTCGCATGAACAGTGAATTTACGATTGCCGTCCACAGCCTGGTGCTGCTGGCTTACTTGCCGGAAGGCAGCGCCTCCAGCGAAACGATCGCCGAGAACGTGTGCACCAATCCGGCCCGCGTCCGCAAGGTCATGGGTTATCTCAAGCGCAGCGGCTATGTCGCCACGCGCGAGGGCTCCGGAGGAGGCTACCGGCTTCTGATGGATCCAGCTGAGGTGACGCTGAAGGATGTGTACCGGACGATTGCGCAAGGGTCGCTGATGCCGAACTGGTGCTCGGGCGATCCGGATTGCGATTGTCTCGTCGGATCCAACATGAACGAGGTCATGAACCGTATCTTCTGCACGGCCGAGCAGCAGCTGGAGGATTACTTCTCCGGCCTGACCATCGCCGGCGTGCTCAAGGACATCCATAGCTGCGATTCATGTTGAGCGGCATCCGGGTCAGATGGATCAACTATTTAACCGAGAGGATGATTGAACATGGCAGTAGCACTGACAAAAGAAACCTTCAATGAATCCGTGCAATCCGGCGTGTCCCTGGTAGACTTCTGGGCTCCTTGGTGCGGACCTTGCAAAATGCAGCTTCCGATCGTCGAAGAGCTCTCCACGGAGCTTGCCGGCACGGCAACGATCGCCAAGATCAATGTCGACGAAGAGCCTGAGCTGGCTTCCCAGTTCGGCGTCATGAGCATCCCGACGCTGATCCTGTTCAAGGACGGCCAACCGGTCGACAAAATGGTCGGCGTGCAAAGCAAAGACGCCCTGAAAAACAAAATCCAAGGCCAGCTGTAAGCTTCAGCCTTGCGGCTTGCGCCGCCGCCGCTCTCTTCGGCACCAGCCGCGACGCGGCGGCATCAGCGCAAAAACAACCCCGGTCCTGCGCCTCGCGGCGAAGACCGGGGTTTTTTGCTGATTTCCCTTCGGCTTCTTTTCGAGCTTGTCGATATCGCTCCTGCATCTGGCGCATAAGCTCGCCGAAAAGCCTTGCTCCTCCAAAGGAGGGCAAGGCTTTTCGGCATGAGCCGGATTCTAGGCCAGAGGGCTGCGCTGCAGCAGGCGGCGGATGGAGCGGTCCGCCTCGCGGAGCGTCACGTCCTTGTCGACAGTCAGCATGACGCCTCGGTCCATAAGCACCTTGCCGTCGACGATCGTCGTCTCGACATCCGCGCGGGTGGCGGAGTATACGATGCGGGAGATGATGTCCACATCGAAGGAAGGGAAGGTGTGGAACTGGTTCAGGTTGAGGATGGCCAGGTCGGCTTTTTTGCCGACTTCCAGACTTCCGATATCCGCGCTCATGCCGACCGCCTTGGCTCCGCCGATCGTCGCCATGCGGAAGACGCTGCGCGCGTCCATGGACGTCGGTCCGTGGACGGGCTTCTGGATGAGGGCCGCCAGGCGCATCTCGTTGAACATGTCGAGATTGTTGTTGCATGGCGCTCCGTCGGCTCCAAGGCTCACGCTGATGCTCGTATCGAGCATGTCGGGAACCTCGGCGATGCCGGAAGCCAGCTTGAGGTTGGAGCCGGGGCAATGGCTGACATGGACGCCGCGCTCGCGGATGATCCGCTTCTCGTTGTCGTCCAGCCAGATGCAGTGGGCCAGGATCAGCCGGTCCGTGGCAAGCCCGATATGATCGAGGTAGGCGATGTTGCGCATGCCGGTCATCTGCTCCACCAGCTCGATCTCGCCGAGATTTTCGGAGGCATGGGTATGGACGTTCACCTGATAGCGATCCGAGAGGCTCGCAACCTCGCGGAGCAGCTCATCCGTGCAGGACACGACGAAGCGCGGGGAGAAGGCGTAGCGGATCCGGCCGTTGTCGTGCTGATGCCATTTTTCCAGCAAGTCGACGCTCTCCTGCAGAGAGGCTTTCGTCTCCTCCTGCAGCGGCAGCGGAATGTCGCTTCCTTTGCGGTCCATCATGACCTTGCCGGACAGCGCGCGGATGCCGCTCGCAGCGATGGCCTGGAAGGCCGAGTCCGTGTGATGGACGGTCTCCATGTCTACGATCGTCGTTGTGCCGCTCTGCAGCAGCTCGCCGATGCCGAGCATGGCGGAGTAATAGATGGACTCCTCGTCATGGGCTGCTTCCAGCGGCCAGATGCGCTTGCGCAGCCAATCCAGCAGCTCCAGATCGTCCGCCTTGCCGCGGAACAAAGTCTGGCACAGATGGATATGGGTCTGGACGAAGCCGGGGATGACGGTGCGGCCGGAAGCGTCGATGACGCGGTCGGCGCCGCTGGCGTCGAGATCCGGGCCGATCGCGGCGATCCGGTCGTCCTCGATCCGGATGTCTCCGTGCACAATCTCTTCGCTCGCATTCATCGTGACGATCTGGGCGTTCCGGATCAAAATCGTGTGGGGCATGGAATCTCCACTCCTTCAAAACTAAAAATAGCCGCGAATAAAATACGCCGAGGGGCATATTTTTTTCGTAGCTAGAAATTTACGGTTTCCGGTAGAAACCCTGAACCCTATCGTCCAGGATATACGAAATGAGACGTATTTATGCGGTTGTAGGACCAGAATACTGCAATGTCAGCTTCAATGTCAAATCATGTGAGGCCGGGTCGGCGCTAAGGGCTCGGCAAGGTCCAGGCAGGGCATCGAGTACCGGAGAGGGGCGGCGGCATGGGCGAAAGCAGGCGCAAGGCGAACCGAAGCCAAAGGACAAGCCGATGGCTGAAGGCCGGACGGCGGGGTCGGTCGAAGGAAGGAGGATCAGGGAAGGCGGGAGGAGAGTGGTTGGAGCCTCCCTTGTCGGGACTGGGCGGGTGGCTATGGCTCGTCCAGCTCGGCCTCGCTCTTCAGCTGGCTGTGTTCGCGGCGCAGCTCGCCGGGCTGATCGGCTATTTGTTCGCGGACGGAGGCTGGCCGGCGATCGCCGACAGCCAGGCGGCCGACTATCATCCGCTGATGGTTCCGCTTGCCGTCTACGAGCTGGCGGAGCTGGCCGTGCTGCTCCTGGCCACGGCGATGATGCTGGCCGGCTTCTACCGCAGGCTGCAGGCCTTCCCTGCCTGGATCGCCCTGTATCTGCTCGCCTGCCTGGCTGCGGTCGCGCTGGAATGCGTGTTCATCCTGCTCATGCCTGCAACGAGGGAAAGCTTCCTCCAGAATTCGCTTCCGGCCCTGCTGCGGACGGCGGTCTTGGCCGCGGTCTGGATTCCCTACTTCAGGCGGTCTCTCCGGGTGAGGAACACGTTCGTCCATTGAACAGCCTTTGCCGAGAGCGTCGGAAGCCTTTGCCCGGGGTATATAGAGCTATAAGAACGATTCGAACGAAGGAGGAATTTCCTTATGCGCATCCTAGCCGTCATCCTCATTATCGCCGGCCTTATTTTCGGCATATCCGGGCTGTTCGATCTCGTCGTCAACTCGGTCAAATTCGTCTTCTACATTCTAGCCATCCTGCTCCTCATCGGAGGCATTGGAATGATGTTCAGAAGGATCAAGTCCTGACCCCGCGATTCCGAAAATCGCGGCTTTCCGAAGAAACGAGGCCGATCGACGGCTTCGTTTCTTTTTTTGTCCGTCGGCTGCCGAAACGCCGTCCGGCCTGTCGGATCAAGGCGGTAAATATATCCTCCATCCTTATATTCAGAGCCAAATCCAAATGATAGAATAGAGGGGGTTTACTAGAGAGGAGCGTTTCTCATGAAAAGAATCCATCTATCGCTGAAGGGCCGCCTCGCCTTCGCCCTCGCTTTCCTGCTGCTTATCGGCGGCGCGGGCGCCGCTTATGGCGCAGAGACAGCGGTTCAGCCTGATGACTATCATATCGTCGCTCTGGGAGACTCCATCACCGTCGGGTACGAGCCCAAGGTGGAATACACGGTTGCTTCGCCTCCTTACGGCTACGCCGAGCGGCTGTACGAGCAAGCGCTGCTGCATGGACGCGCTTCGCTGTCCAACTACGGAATCGCCGGCTTGAAAAGCTCCGGCCTGAAAGCGTTTGTAAGCGCCATCGGTTCGGGAACGCCGATAACGGCCGAGGCCATTCAACCGAGCCTTCCCGATCCGAGAACGAACGAGTTCGGAGCGGCGGCCGCAAAGATCCGCCAGGAGCTCGCGTCCGCCGATCTCGTCGCCCTCACGATCGGCGGCAACGACGTCTCCGCGCTGCTGACGAGCGCGTCCGCCTTGTCGGATGCCGATCTGGCGGCGAAGGTCGCCTCCCTCCTGACCGAATACACCGGCAATATGACGGCCGTAATCGACGCTCTTCATGAGATCAATCCCGATGCGTCCATCGTCATCGCCGACCAGTACCAGCCGCTTCCGGTCATCGGGGGCAAGGAGCTGTACGCCAAGCTGACGAGCGCGACGGATGCTTTCACGGCCAATCTGGACAAGCTCGCGGCGGGCTACTCCGCCCAGGGCGCGGATGTCAAGGTCGCCCATGTCGCCAAGGAATTCGTCGGGCGCGAAGGCGTCCTCACCCATATGATCAAGGACCGGGATTTTCATCCGACGCAGGAAGGGTACGCAGTTATCGCCGGCACCTTTGCGGCGGCGGTATGGGGAGCCGGCATCGACCTGGCTGCTCCTGCGGCAGGTTCGCCGATGAACATCTATGCCGTCGGCAGGAAGCTCGACACCCCCTATAAGCCGGTGCTCAAGAAAGGCGTCAACTACATCGCCATCCAGGATATCGTGCAGGCCGTAGGCGCGAAAACCGTATGGGATGCCAAAACGTCGACGGCCAACATCAAGTACGGCAGCTTGACGGTCGGCGTGAAGATCGGCGCTGCGACCGTGACCGTCAACGGAGTCGCGGTTCCGGTCGATTCTCCGGCCTACCTGCAGCAGGTAGGCAAGGAGTCCAAGACGTATGTGCCGCTGGCTACTGTGGCCAAAGGGCTTGGCTTCGGCGTGACCTACATTGCTCATCTCAAAACGGTATTTATCAATCCATAGCTTTTTTGTCCCGGCCATTTTGCGGCCCGTCCAGCGTGTTCCTTCCGGAAGCGCCCTGCGGCGGGCCGTTTGGCTTGAAGGATGATGTCCATATTAAGGAATACGATGGCAACGATGGCCCCGACGCGTCATCCGACGGAGAATGCCGGACGTGTACCTGATGAGAAGACAAATGCCGAGAGGAGGCCGAGGAATGGGGAACTGGCTGGCAACGCTCCGCAAAGGCTACGGCCGCAAGCTCGCCGGCATCCATTCGCTGAACGGATGGATCGTCTTTCTGCTGGCGGTGTCGGGGCTTATGCTGTTCGGAGGCTACTGGAGAGGCGTGCTCGGAGAAGGCCGCGTCTGGCTGAAAGGAATCCATATTGTGCTCGGCGTCGCCTCCTTGCTGCCGATGGCGGCCTATGCGCTGCTCGCTCCCAAGCACTGGAAGCAGCTGCGGGGCAAGCCGTGGCAGAGAGCGAACGTCATCGTCGTGCTGGCTCTGCTCGGCGGCTGGCTGCTGTCGGGAATCGTGCTCTGGCTGCACCGGCAGCTTGGTCCCGGCTGGGCGAATCCGGCTCTGACCTGGCATGACTTGCTGACCTGGATCGGCCTGCCCTACGTGCTGTACCATTCCATCACCCGGCTGAAATGGCTCAAGCAGGCTGGCCGCCGCACGGTCCGCACCGGCAAGGAGGACGGTCTGCATCCGGCCGCCTCTACGGAAGCGCTCATGTCCAGACGGACGTTCATCCGGACGGCCGTAGGGGCGGGCATCGCGCTGGCGGTCGGGCCCTCCTTCCTGCAGTGGGCGGGGAGGGCTCTCGGCAGCGCCGGCGGAGCGTCCTCGGAAGAGCTGGCGAGCCGCGATGCCAACAGGCTCATCCCCGCTCCGCAGCCGCTGCCGGCATCGCTGCCTCCTCAAGGAGGCGGGGCCAAGGGCCATTTCCGCGTCTACACGGTCACGCCGATTCCGTCCTTCACGAACGCGGACTGGTCGTTCACGGTAGACGGTCTGGTGGAGAACAGCTTCAACTGGAACTGGGAGCAGTTCGTCGAGCTGAAGCGGACCGTCCAGGTCAGCGACTTCCACTGCGTGACGGGCTGGTCGGTGTACGGCAATACGTGGGAAGGCATTCCGCTGAAGCTGCTTCTGGAGAAGGCCGGCGTGAAGGAGGGGGCGGCGACGGCGAAGTTCTACTCCGGCGACGGGGTCTACACCGACTCGCTGACTCTCGAGCAGGCGGTCATGGAAGATGTCATGGTGGCCGTCCTTCATGACGGCAAGCCGATCCCGAGCGATCTCGGCGGTCCTGTCCGTCTTATCGTGCCGCGCATGTACGCCTACAAATCGGTGAAGTGGCTCAATCGCATCGAGCTGATCAAAGGCGACCATACGGGGTACTGGGAGGAGCGGGGCTACAGCAAGGACGCCTGGGTGTGACGGGAACGGTGCTGCGGCGAAGCGCCTTCGTGTGACGGAAGCGCTGCATGCGGCAAGGATGCCCGTGTGTGACGGGGACGCCCCCTGCGGCGCTTTCTGGACGATAGAATCCGGATGGATGCTGTTCATGAAAGCAGGGACTTTCTTGGGGGAGCCGCAGCCACCAAGAAAAGGATGCCTTGCTTTTTTTGTGCTTCCATTGGCTACGAATAGCTGCTCCGCTGGACTGGGCATCTTGCTCTAGCAGGCAATGCGGGACGGTCTTGCCGTCGCATAAGCGTTCGCTTCCTTTATTGATGCAGCTTAAAGCCGCCTTTCGGCGGCTTTTCGCTTTGGACGGGTTTCCAACTCGGCAGCCGGAGTCGCGGCTGTTTGCGGGTGGTCGGAAGACGAGGACAGGCTTCAGTCGGTTTTCTTCTTTTTGCCCGTAAAATTAGTGACGGATTTGACATCCTCCACCACGTCGTTGACAAATTCCATATTTTGGTTCTTTGCATGGCTGTGCGACGTTCCTTTATAGTTACCTTGATGGGACTTGTTCTCCATGAGCGGCTCACCTCCCGCCGTTAGTATGGTTCGGGACGGGCCTGCCGATACGGCAGGGGGCCGCGGACAGTCCATCCGGAAAGGAGACTGACAGCATGAATCTCATCTCGAATCCATTCCGCAGCCGCCCGGAGCGGCGGCTGCGGCATCTGATAGCCGGCTTGATGCTCGGCTCCCTGCTCGTCGCCGCCGGCTGCTCGGGACCGCAGGACCAAGGGGAGCCGGCGCCGTCAGCCGCGCAGGCGACCGGAACGCCGACTCCATCGCCCTCCGGGCAGGACGACGCGGGTCCTTCGCCCGCCTCCATGCTGGAGCGCGGCAGCAAGGCTCTGGCGGAAGTCCGGAATTTCGATCTGGACATGGAGCTCACGCAGCAGATGGTGACGGACGGGGACACGACGTCCATGTCCATGAGCAATAAAGGCTCTATTTTCCTGGAGCCGCTCGTCCTGAAGCAAGTCACGGTCAATGATTTCATGGGCGACCAGTCGACCATCGATTCGTACCTGAACAAGGACGGCTACTACATGTACGATCACTCCAATTCGTCCTGGAGCCGGATGCTGGCCTCCGAAGTGCCGAAGATCAAGGCGACGCTGTCGGACTTCCAGATCGCACCCTCCAAGGAGCTCGACAAGATCAAGCCGCATGCAGCGAGCTTCAAGGCTTCCTCCAAGGAAGGCGTCCGGACGCTGGCCTACAGCGGCGACGGCAAGGACGGGGCCGCCGAGGCGCTCGTGCGCGATCTGCTTCGCAGCACGATGGGAACCGACGAGATGGATGCGGCCATCCGGGATTCCATCCAGGTCGTCTCGCTTGCGTATACGCTTGAATTCGATGAGAAGACGGGACTGCTGATGCGGCTGAAGGCCGATGCGGATGTCACGATTGAATATGATGAAGGCAATCCCTCCAAGCTCCATCAGGAGCTGACTTTGGATTACGGCAGCTGGAACGGGGCGAAGGCCGTGCAGGTGCCGGAGGAAGCACTGAACGCTCCGGAGGTCATGCCTGCCGACCAGGGACTTCTGGATGCGCTTGGCGTGGAGGAAGGCGAGCAGCCTTAGATCGGACGGCCGTGGAGTATTGTTAGTTTGGACCCGGCATTTCCGCTTGGGTCGAGCGGATTAGGATGCCTTCATAGCCCAGGGCGGTCGGCATCCGTTAAACCGTTCAGGGATGGAATCCTTGATGAACCCTATCCCAGATGGATACCATCTATGAATCCTGTTTGTTGTCCTCAAGCTTCCGGCGCTTCTGCCCGGAAGCTTTTTTGCATCTGCTGCCGGGCAGCCATCCGGGTGGTGGGAATAATTTTCATTGCATAAGAACATACATTCTCGTTTATAATAAAATAAGAATATATGTTCCTATACCGAGGGGGTCATGGCATGGAATTCCGGAAGTGGATCGGACGTGAAGTGGAGATGATTTACGAGGACGCGAAGGGCAGCTTGAGCCGCCGGCTCGTACGCGTGGAAGGGCTTAGCGGGAAGCATTTGAAGGCTTTCGATCTGGCCAAGCGGCAGCCGCGCACGTTCCGAACGGATGGAATTCTGGCGCTGATGCCGGCCGCCCGCCGCGCGGTCTGAGCAGGGCGGTCTTGACCCGCCTCCTTTCGCTTCCATTTCTGCAAGTCCGAGGGGCCGCCCAAGCCGCGGCTTTTCTTTTTAAATTGCACGATGTCATGTATAATGGCTCCTAGAGATCAAGCCTAACGGTTTCCCCGCCTTATGCGGCGGAGAACGTTCGCGTAGAGAAGAGAAGAAGGGATGCGCGCTTGATATCCTTTCTTATCGGACAAGACTTTGAAGGAGTTGTTTTCATTGGCGCTCTCATGTGGCATCGTCGGTCTTCCCAACGTGGGCAAATCGACGCTTTTCAACGCAATCACTCAGGCTGGAGCGGAATCCGCCAACTATCCGTTCTGCACGATCGACCCTAACGTCGGCGTCGTGGAAGTTCCCGACGAGCGGCTGGATAAATTGACCGAGCTCGTCGTGCCGAAGCAGACCGTGCCGACCGCATTCGAATTCGTGGACATCGCGGGCCTCGTCGCCGGCGCCAGCAAAGGCGAAGGGCTCGGCAACAAATTCCTCGCCCATATCCGCGAAGTGGACGCCATCTGCCATGTCGTGCGCTGCTTCCAGGACGAGAACATCACCCATGTGTCGGGCAAGGTCGATCCGCTGGGAGACATCCAGACGATCAACCTGGAGCTGATCCTGGCGGACATCGATTCCGTCGACCGCCGCATCGACCGCTCCCGCAAGAACATGAAGGGCGGCAACAAGCAGTACGCCCAGGAAGTCGAAGTGCTGGAGCGGATCAAGGAAGCCCTCTACAACGACCAGCCGGCGCGCAGCGTCGAGCTGAGCGACGAAGAGAAGACGCTCATCCGCGACCTTCACCTGCTGACGATGAAGCCCGTGCTCTATGCGGCCAACGTGAGCGAGGAAGAAGTCGCCGACGCCGAAGGCAATCCGTATGTGAAAATCGTGCGTGAATTCGCCTTGGCTGAAAATGCCGAAGTCGTGCCGATCAGCGCGAAGGTCGAAGCCGAAATCGCGGAGCTTGAAGGCGAAGACAAGGCGATGTTCCTGGAGGAGCTCGGCATGGAGGAATCCGGCTTGAACCGCCTCATCAAGTCCGCCTACAAGCTGCTCGGCCTGTACACGTACTTCACGGCCGGCGTGCAGGAAGTCCGCGCCTGGACGATCCGCAAGGGCATGAAGGCGCCTCAGGCTGCCGGCGTCATCCACACGGACTTCGAGCGCGGCTTCATCCGCGCAGAGGTCGTATCCTATGACGATCTTGTCTCCGCAGGCTCCATGAACACCGCCCGCGAGCGCGGCCAGCTGCGCCTCGAAGGCAAGGAGTACGTCGTCAAGGACGGCGATGTCATGCATTTCCGCTTCAACGTGTAGCGCGGATTCAAGAACCGAGGGAAGCCGATTCATCCGGCCGCCCCTTGGAGCAGACAGCCCTGCCGCCGATTATCGGCGCGCAGGGCGTTTTGCGGTGCGCCGGGAATCTGGACCGGCCGCCTGTTTTTCCACGGCTTAACCATTTATGAATAAGTCTCATATATGGTATAATGGATGTCAGGACTTTTTTTACAGAATATCACTAGGGGTGAAGTCAGGTGTTGGACCGTCTACAAGCGCTTGCGGACCGGTACGAAAAACTGAGCGAGCTGCTGTGCGATCCTGATGTAGCCAGCGATCCCAAGCGGCTCCGGGATTTGTCGAAGGAACAATCGGATCTTCAAGGCGCTTACAGCGCTTATACGGAATATAAAGAAGTGCATGCCCAGTACGAGGACGCCAAAGCGATGCAAGGCGAGAAGCTCGACGACGAGATGCGCGAGATGGTCAAGATGGAGCTCGAGGAGCTGGGCGAGCGGCTCGCCGGGCTTGAGGAGCAGGTTCGCGTCCTCTTGCTGCCCAAGGATCCCAACGACGACAAGAATGTCATCGTGGAGATCCGCGGCGCGGCGGGCGGCGACGAGGCGGCGCTGTTCGCTTCCGATCTGTACCGCATGTACACCCGCTTCGCGGAGACCCAAGGCTGGCGCGTCGAGCTCATGGATGCGAGCGAGAACGATCTTGGCGGCTTCAAGGAAGTCATCTTCAAGATCACCGGCAAGGGCGCGTTCAGCAAGCTGAAGTTCGAGAGCGGCGCACACCGCGTGCAGCGCATTCCGGTGACGGAATCCGGCGGCCGGATCCATACGTCCACGTCCACCGTGGCCGTCATGCCGGAAGTCGAGGAAGTCGAGATCGAGATCCACGACAAGGATATCCGTGTCGACACGTTCTGCTCCAGCGGAGCGGGCGGCCAGTCGGTCAACACGACCAAGTCCGCCGTGCGCGTGACGCATGTGCCTACCGGCATCGTCGCCACCTGCCAGGACGGCAAGTCGCAGAACGACAACAAGGCCAAGGCGCTGCAGGTTCTGCGCGCCCGCATCTATGATATCCACCGTCAGGAAGAAGAAGCCAAGATCGCCGGCGAGCGCAAGAGCAAAGTCGGCACGGGCGACCGCAGCGAGCGGATCCGCACGTACAACTTCCCGCAAAGCCGCGTGACCGATCACCGCATCGGCCTCACGCTGCATCGCCTCGATTCCGTCATGAACGGCGACATGGGCGACATCGTCAATTCCCTTTCGCTCGCCGAGCAGGCCGAGCTGCTGGAGCGCGAAAATCTCGCCTAAGCGGGATTGAGGCGGCTTCGAATTGCCGGCAGCAGCTTCATGCAGCGCAGTGAACAGCGGCATGCACAATGCGCGACATACGCCCCAAGCCCGCCGATCGGGATGGGGCTTTTTTTTCATCAATGCGCAGGCCATCATCCTTCAGGAGGCTCGAAAAGATGAGCGACAACGATCTAGGCCGGGCGGCGGAGCCTTTCCGCCAGGAAGCAGGAACTTCGATTCAGGCCGCCCGCAAGCTGGCTGAGGCCTATCTGGACCGGTGCGGCGTTGAGGAGGCGGGGGACAACGCCTCCCTGCTGCTTCAGCATATTCTAGGCTTGAACCGGGCGGAGCTGCTTCGCGACGGCCGGGAGGCGTTCCCGCCGGAGCGGCTGGCGGCTTGGGAGGAAGCCGTCACCCGCAAGGGGCGGGGAGAGCCCGCGCAGTATATTGTAGGGGAGCAGTGGTTCTATGGCCGGCCGTTCGCCGTCACCCCGGCGGTGCTGATTCCGCGCCCCGAGACGGAGCTGCTCGTGGAGGCGGTGCTGCATGCGGCGGACAGGCTGTGGCCGCATGCGGGAGGTTCGGCTGCAACGGCGGCATCGCCCGAGGCATTGCCGGGAAGCGCCGAGCCTGCCGCAACCACCCTGCGGCCTGCCGGTCTGGAAGCGCCTGCCTCCGCTGCCGCGCCCGTCGTCCTCGACGTTGGCACGGGCAGCGGCGCGATCGCCGTCACGTTGGCCGTGGAGCGCCCGGCATGGCGGGTGCATGCCTCCGATCTGTCTCCGGATGCGCTGCGCACAGCCGAGGGCAACGCCCTCCGTCTGGGAGCTGCGCTGAGCGCGTTTATTGAGGGAGACCTGCTGCAGCCGTTTCTGGCTTCCGCCGGGGGGAGCATGGAGGGACTCGAAGTCGACGTTCTTGTGTCTAATCCCCCCTACATTCCAGCCGGAGATTTGCCGGGGCTGCAGCGGGAAGTCAGGGAATTCGAGCCTAGGCTTGCCCTCGACGGCGGGGAGGACGGCCTCAATCCGTACCGCGCCATGGCGGAACAGCTCAAATCTTTGACGCGGCTTCCGTCGGTCGTGGGCTTCGAGCTCGGCATCGGACAAGCCCGGCAGGTCGCTGCGCTGCTTGAAGAAATCGGGCATTGGGACGACATCTCGATCGTGACCGATTATGGAGGCATCAAGCGCCATGTAATCGCAGTCAGGACGACAGGTTCTGAAAGCTAGAAGACGATGATGTACATGTTCAGGAGCCAAGCTGCGAAAAGTAGAGGCCGATGCCATATCCGCGATCAGGGACAGGGCTGGCGCGCTGAAGCTCTGTCTTTGTCTGCGGCACAGGGAAAGGGCATCCCCAATTGTATGCCGGCCGCAGAGGACGGCCTTTGCAGCCTAAGCTCGCTTGAAAAATGGCTAGTGGAGGGCGGCTCGGACTGTCTTCGGCTGCTTGCCTCCCCGTTACAGGCCAGCCTTCCCCGATTCAAGCCCTCTTAATCTCGCAATCTTCGAAATTCGGATTTGCAGGCAAGGTATAGAAGAGCGGAGAGCGGACATACTGGAGCATAGAGACGTTCCGGAACGCAAGCGGCGGTGCCGACGGGTGCCCGAGAGGAGCTTGTGCAATGTCCGTTCATTCCTATACTTCGGTGACCCGCCCTTATCCGTCCGCAGCTTCCCGTCCTTATCCGGCACCAGCCCATTCCTACCGATTCCCGTTCCGCCTGTCCTACCTGTACCTCATCGTCTGTGTCGCCTTCCTGATGATGAGCTGGGAAAATGTCCGCAACGACGCCGCTCTGGCCCAAAGCTCCATTCCAAGCGAGGCCATCCGGCTGCGCATCCTCGCCAACTCGGATTCCGCCGTCGACCAGGCTACGAAGCGCGTCGTGCGCGATGCCGTCGTGAAGGCGATGAACGGCTGGGCGGCAGGGCCTCAGACGATCGAAGAAGCCCGCGCCACGCTGCATGCCCATATGGGGGAGATCGAAGTCATCGTAGCCCGCACGCTGGAGGATCGCGGATTCTCCTACAGCTACAAAGCCGAGCTTGGCCAAGTGGCTTTTCCGACCAAAGTCTACGGCGAGCAGGTTTATCCGGCAGGCGATTATGAAGCGCTCCTCATCACCCTTGGCGAAGGAAAGGGCCAGAACTGGTGGTGCGTCCTTTTCCCTCCGCTGTGCTTCTTGGACTCATCGTCCGGAGACGCGGCTCCGAAAGCGGAAGCTGCTGCTGCGGTCGCGGACAGCAAGCCGGACCGGCTGTCGCAAGCCGATGGCGGCAAATCCGCCTCGGCCAAAGCCGATGCCCCTGCAGAAGCAGGACAAGCCCCGGAGGCGAAGTTTTTCATCTGGGAGCTGATCGAATCGTTCTTCTCCTTCCTGCGCGGTCTCTTTTCCTGATGGGCCGGGCGGGAGCTGCCCGGTGTCCGAGAAGGAATGGAAGAGGCGCCTTTGGCAGACGACGATGTCCGTTCAGCCGGAATCCGTCCCTGCTGCCGGATGGCATGCCGGCCAAGCGGCTTGATCACTGCGTTCACCCCTTTCAATGACGATGGGATCTGCCTTCCGGCGGGTGCGAGCAGTCTTTGCAGGGGGTGTTTTCGATTCTTGCCCGCAAGGAGGGAAGGCATTGAAAGGTTGGTAACGCGGCGGCGCGAGAGGTATACTGTAGCTATATCGCCGGGGGCTTCCGCGGCAACTCCGGATGAGAAGGAATGGAATCGAATGACGACGACAAGCACGATTTATTGGAGAAGCGGAGCGGCGGGAGCTGTTTCGGCAAAAGAATTGCAGGAAGCGGCCGAACTGCTGCGTTCCGGCGGAACGGTGGCCTTTCCGACGGAAACGGTGTACGGCCTCGGCGCGGATGCCCGCAGCACGGCGGCGGTAGAAAGCGTGTTCCAAGCGAAAGGGAGGCCGTCCGACAATCCGCTGATCGTCCATATCGCCGATGGGCGGCAGCTGGAAGGTCTCGCTGCGGGCTTGACGGAGACGGAGCGCGGCTTGATGAGGTCCTTTTGGCCCGGGCCGCTGACGATCGTGCTTCCGGTGCTTCCGGATGCCGTATCGCCGCGCGTGACGGCGGGGCTGGATACCGTCGCGGTCCGCATGCCGGACCATCCGCTGGCGCTGGCTCTGATCCGCGAAGCGGGCTGTCCCGTCGCGGCCCCGAGCGCGAACCGCTCGGGGCGCCCAAGTCCGACAGCGGCCTCGCATGTGCTGGAGGATCTGGCCGGGCGGATCGGCGGCGTGCTGGATGGCGGAGCGACCGGAGTCGGACTGGAATCGACGGTTGTCGAGGCTGTCGGAGAGCGGTCGGTCCGCATCCTGCGGCCCGGCGGCGTAACGCCGGAGCAGCTGCGGGCGGCGGGGTACGCCGTCGAGTTCGATGCCGGAGCCGGCATTCCGGCCCTCGGGCAGCCGGCGTCAGGGTCTGCGGTCTCCGAGACCGCGGCTTCCCAGCCGGCGGCGCCCCGCTCTCCCGGCATGAAATACGCCCATTATGCGCCGCGCGGGGAGATGACCCTCGTATCCGGCTCGCCGGAAGCGGTGCGCGCGTATATCCAAGCCGAGGCCGATGCGGCATGTGCAATGGGGCTGCGCACCGGCATTCTCGCCTACGAGGAGACGGCGGCTTCCTACCGGGCCGATGCTGTCCTGGCCTGCGGCTCCCTCGGGAAGCTGGATAGCGCCGCCCGATCGCTCTACGCCGTTTTGCGAGAGTTCGACGAGCTCGGCGCCGAGCGGATTTGGGCAGAAGCCTGCCCGTCGGACGGCATCGGTCTTGCTCTGCTCAACCGGCTGGCCAAGGCCGCCGGCGGCAGGCAGGTCGATGCGGGCTGACTGCAGCTCCATCTGCGGGCTGACTGCAGCTCCATAAGCGGGCTGGCCTCAGCTTGATTTATTTTCCTGAAGCATCATAGGCTATCGGACATACGATCCGTTATTTCATGCAAATCGTGCGTTAAAATAATTTTAACGGACATAGGATCCGCTATTTCATGCGAATACATTGAAAACAGCGGGTTTCTGCCTAAATAGCGGAACGTATGTCCGTTAACTGCAAGGAAACCGGCTTTGGGGCGAAATAGCGGAACGTATGTCCGATAAACGGTAGGTTCCCCGCCATGTGCTGAATTTGCGATACCTACAAAACGCAATGGTTCCTGCTGGCTGCGTGGCTGCAGACCACGCACCACCCGCCGACCGAGCTCGGTCGAGCGCCTCAGGCCCTCGTCCCGCCGAGCAAGCTGGGTCCAGGACGTCAAACCTCGGTCGAGCGCCTCAGGCCCTCGTCCCGCCGAGCGAGCTGGGTCCAGGACGTCAAACCTCGGTCGAGCGCCTCAGGGCCTCGTCCCGCCGAGCGAGCTGGGTCCAGGACGTCAAACCTCACTCGGGCGAATCGGACCTTTTCCCGCCCAGCCAGCGCGCAAGAGCTCGTCCCGCCGAGCTCGGTCGAGCGCATCGGACCTCGCCCCGTCGAGCGAGCAGGTCGAGCGCGTCAGGCCCTCGTCCCGCCCAGCCAGCGCGCAAGACCGCGCCCTGCCGAGCGAGCCCGGTCCAGGACGCAAGACCTCGCCCGGGAGCATCGGCCCTCGTCCCGCCGAGCGAACCGAGCTCTGCGCCGCACCTCGCCCGACTCTTCGGGACAGGTCATAATCTCTCTCCTTGTCCGCATAAGCTGGATAGAACAAGCCAGCGTAGGTAAGGAGAGATTGCGCAAATGTTGGAAGCGGGACTGCATGAAGGACAGCTGCTCACTTTATTGATCATGGCGCTAGCTCTCGGGATGGATGCCTTTTCGCTGGGCGTCGGCATCGGAATGAGGGGCATCCGGATCCGGGACATCTTGAAGCTGAGTCTGATTATCGGCATTTTCCATGTCGTCATGCCGCTTCTGGGCTTGTACACGGGCCATTACATGAGCTTTCTGCTTGGTCACGTGGCGACGGCGGCTGCGGGAATCCTGCTCATCCTGCTCGGCGGCCATATGCTTCTCGCCGCTTGGAGAGGCGATGGCGAGTCGCCGTCCTTCGCGGACCACAGGACCGCGGGAGGCATGCTGCTGTTCGCTCTGAGCGTCAGTGTCGATTCCTTCTCCGTCGGAATTTCGCTGGGCATGTTCGCAGCCGACCTGATTCTCACCATCCTGCTGTTCGGACTGGCCGGAGGGCTGATGTCGGTAGCCGGACTGCTGGCCGGCCGGCGCATCGGAAAAAGCCTGGGGAGCTACGGGGAAGCGGCGGGCGGCGCGATTTTACTTACTTTCGGCATCCTCTTCCTGCTGTAGGGACATCCCGGCGGCAGGAGAAGCCGCTCAAGGGAAAAGGAGAGGGAGTCCATGCGCATCTTGTTTGTCTGTACCGGAAACACATGCCGTTCCCCGATGGCGGAGGCATTCCTGAGGGAGCTTTCGGCCGAGAGGGGGCTGCGGCTTGAAGTCCGCTCAGCGGGAGTATCCACCGTGGACGGATTGCCTGTATCGCGCCATGCGCTTCAGGTGCTGGAAAACAGCGGCATCGCTCATAAGGGCTCATCGACGCCTGCGAGCGAAGGCCTGCTTGAATGGGCCGATCTCGTGCTGACGATGACTTCCTCCCACAAGCAAGCGCTTCTGAGGCATTGGCCGGAGGCTTCCGGCAAAGTCCATACCTTGAAGGAATACTCCTTGCCGGGACGGGACGGAGCGGGCGGAGAGCTGGACAGGCACTACAGCGAAAGAATGATCGCCCGGTCGCTTGGCCGCCGTCCCGACGACGCTTTGGAACGGCGGATCCGGGAGCTGGAGCGCCAGCTTCCCCATCCGGACATCGCCGATCCGTACGGAGGCTCCTACGAGGATTACGCCCGCTGCGCGGAGGAAATCCGCGAGGCGCTGTCGGGCTTGCTGGAGCGTCCGGAATTCCAATCCCGGCCATCCGAAAGGAATGAGGGGTAGCGGGATCGGCAGCGGAACCGCTTCTTTTTCCGGACTCGCATCCATTGGGAAAAAGAGGCCCTGCAGAAGGCTTATCCATCATTGACTTTCCCTTTTCGTGTAAGCTATGATGAAGGCAAGAAACAACGGTTTCCGGTGTAACTGGCGACGAAGTGGGATTAACCACGATGGAGCATCGGAACATACGGCCGGTCGCCTGGGCAGAGAGCAAGCACGCAAACTTTTTTGCGCGCGTTGCTCTCTTTGTCATTTTGGGTAGTCTCGTCTAAAAGGCCTTCGGTCCGGTATAATAGAACCGAAACGGCGAACTTGTCCCTTGTTCCGGGAGCCGCTTGCAGCGGAGACGCTTGCAGCGGAGACGGAAGAGGGGCGGAGACAGGAGGATGCTGGAATGACGAATGGATCGAAGCCGGAGGCGGCGATAACCGCCGGGGTCGAAACGCTTGTGCGCGAGCTCGCCGGCGGCGGACGCCTGCGGGAAGGGCAGCTGCTCGTTCTCGGAGTGAGCACGAGCGAGGTGCTCGGCAGGCGCATCGGAACCTCGGGCAGCACGGATGCGGCAGCGGCGGTTTTTGCCGGCGTGGAGGCGGCGCGCAAGGAGATCGGCTTCACGCCGGTGTTCCAGTGCTGCGAGCATTTGAACCGGGCGCTCGTTCTGGAGCGTGCCGTTGCCGAGAGGCTCGGACTGGAGCAGGTCGCCGCCGTGCCGGTGCCTGGCGCCGGCGGCTCGATGGCCGCTTACGCCTACCGTCGCCTGGCGGATGCATGCCTCGTGGAGACGGTGGAGGCCCATGCCGGCATCGATATCGGCGAAACGCTCATCGGCATGCATTTGCGCCGGGTCGCCGTGCCTCTGCGTCCTTCCCTGAAGCAGATCGGCGAAGCGCGCGTGACGATGGCGTTCACCCGGCCGAAGCTGATCGGGGGCTCGCGCGCCGTCTACGAGCTGCCGGCAGGGGAGGAGCTGTCCGGCTCCGCCGGCAGCTGCGACTGAAGGGCGAGCCTGTCCTGGGCGCTGAGGTTCTAAACGCTGAAAGAACGAATGGCTTAAGCACAGTATTCTTAGGCACTGATGTCTGATCCCTGATGTTCGAGTCCGTTATTCCAACCATTGATGTTCCAATCACAGATGTTCCAATCGCAGATGTTCCAATCGCAGATGTTCCAATCACAGATGTTCCAATGACTGATGTTCTGATCACTGATGCATCCATTATGAGGGAGGACTTGATCCAACATGGAAAATCTCCGCAAGCAGGATCCTGAAGTATTGAAGGCAATGGGGCTCGAGCTGCAGCGCCAGCGCGACAACATCGAGCTGATCGCATCGGAAAACATCGTCAGCGAAGCCGTCCTTGAAGCGATGGGCAGCGTTCTGACGAACAAATACGCTGAAGGCTATCCGGGCAAGCGCTACTATGGCGGCTGCGAGCATGTCGACATCGTGGAGGACATCGCGCGCGACCGCGCGAAGGAGCTGTTCGGCGCCGAGCACGCCAACGTCCAGCCGCATTCCGGCGCTCAGGCCAACATGGCGGTTTACCTGGCTGCCCTCAAGCCGGGCGATACGGTTCTCGGCATGAACCTGGCCCATGGCGGCCATCTGACGCACGGCAGCCCGGTCAACGCATCCGGCCTTTATTATAACTTCGTCGCATACGGCGTCGAGGAAGACACGTTCACGATCGATTACGACAACCTCCGCAAGGCGGCCTTCAAGCATCGCCCGCGCATGATCGTAGCCGGGGCGAGCGCTTATCCGCGCATCATCGACTTCGAGAAGATCGGCCGGATCGCCAAGGACGTCGGCGCGCTCTTCTTCGTCGACATGGCGCATATCGCCGGCCTGGTAGCCGCCGGCCTGCATCCGAGCCCGGTGCCGCACGCGCATTTCGTGACGACGACGACGCACAAGACGCTGCGCGGACCGCGCGGCGGCCTGATCCTCACGACCAAAGCCTGGGCGGCCGCCATCGACAAGGCGGTCTTCCCGGGATCGCAGGGCGGCCCTCTGATGCACATCATCGCGGCCAAAGCCGTGGCTTTGGGCGAGGCTCTGCAGCCTGAATTCAAAACCTACGCCAAAAACGTCATCGACAATGCGAAGGTGCTGGCCGATTCCCTGTCGGGCAAAGGCCTGAACATCGTTTCCGGCGGCACGGACAACCATCTCATGCTGCTCGATACCCGCAACCTGAACATCACGGGCAAGGAAGCCGAGCATGTGCTCGATTCCGTCGGCATCACGGTGAACAAAAATGCGATCCCGTTCGATCCGACCAGCCCGTTCGTTACGAGCGGCATCCGGATCGGAACGCCGGCCGCGACTTCGCGCGGCATGGACGCGGACGCGATGCGCACGATCGCAGACGTCATCGACATGACCCTCCGCAGTCCGAAGGACGAGGCCGTCCTGGCCAAGGCCGGCGGCATCGTGCGCGAGCTCACGGGCCGCTTCCCGCTCTATACCGACATCAAGTATTAATAGGCAAGAAAACCCCGTCCGGCGGATTTTCCGCTGGACGGGGTTCTTTGCGTGGACAGCCGTTCAGCCGCCTTGCTCTGGGAAGCCGGACACAGCCTAATCATTCCGTATGCCTGCAGGGGAATAGGGGGCGGATCGAGCCGGCCAGCCTTGGAAAATGCGGAAGCGGGAGACAAGGACAGAGCCTGTCTGGAGCCGTCCGCTTCCGCAGCGATATTTTGCCTTCTACAATGCTTGATGCGCTCTCCCTTGGGGAATGCTATAATAGTTGGGATTATGCTCCGATGCTGTCGGAGAAAAGCAAATTTTAGCGAAATTCAGGAGGGCAACCCCCATGGGCAATCTGGTCATATGCGACCATCCGCTTATCCAGCACAAGCTGACGTATATTCGGGACAAAGACACCAAGACCAAAGACTTCCGCGAGCTTGTCGACGAAGTAGCCACGCTGATGGCCTATGAGATCACGAGGGAAATGCCCCTGGACACGATCCGGGTGGAGACTCCCGTCGCCGTGGCCGAATCCAAAGTACTGTCCGGCAGGATGCTCGGCATCGTGCCTATTCTGCGCGCCGGCCTGGGCATGGTCGACGGCATCCTCAAGCTGATTCCGGCCGCCAAGGTAGGGCATATCGGGCTCTCCCGCGACCATGACACGCTGCTGCCGACGGAATATTACATCAATCTTCCTACAGACGCGACGGAGCGGCTGCTCATCGTCGTCGATCCGATGCTGGCGACCGGAGGCTCGGCCAACGCCGCCATCGAGGCGCTCAAGAAGCGCGGCTGCACCCAGCTCAAGCTGATGGTGCTGATCGCATCTCCGGAAGGCATTCGCGCCGTTCAGGAAGCGCATCCCGAGATCGACATCTACGCCGCGGCCGTGGACGAGAAGCTCAACGAGAAGGGCTACATCATTCCGGGCCTTGGCGACGCCGGCGACCGGATGTTCGGAACGAAGTAAGGGGGAGAAGGAACCGCATGGAGAAGCTGAAAGTGATGACCGTCTTCGGCACGAGGCCGGAGGCGGTCAAGATGGCTCCGCTTGTGCTGGAGCTGCAGAAGCATTCGGAGCAGATCGAGCCGATCGTCTGCGTGACGGCCCAGCACCGCCAGATTCTGGACCAGGTGCTGGAGCTTTTCCGCATCAAGCCGGACTATGATCTCAACGTCATGAAGGACCGCCAGACGCTGACCGAGACGACCGTACGCGTGCTGGAGGGAATCGAGCCTGTGCTGAAGGAGGCCCGTCCGGATATCGTGCTCGTGCACGGGGACACCCAGACGACGTTCCTGGCCAGCTACGCTTCGTTCCTGCAGCAGATCCAGGTGGGCCATGTCGAAGCGGGCCTGCGCACCTGGAACAAGATGTCCCCGTATCCGGAGGAGATGAACCGCCAGCTGGCCGGCGTTCTGTCGGACGTGCACTTCGCGCCGACGGACTGGTCCGCAGGCAATCTGCGCCGGGAAAGCAAGCCGGAATCCGCGATCTATGTGACCGGCAATACGGCGACGGACGTCTTCCAGTATACGGTGGATCCGGAATTCACCCACCCGATGCTGGACTGGGCTGCCGGCAAGCGCCTCATCCTGATGACCGCCCACCGGCGCGAATCGCTCGGCGAGCCGCATCGCAACATCTTCCGCGCCGTCAAGCGCATCGCCGATGAATTCGACGACATCGCCATCGTGTACGCCGTGCACCCGAATCCCGCCGTACGCGAGCCGGCGCAGGAGCTTTTGGGCAACCATCCGCGGATCAAGCTGATCGAGCCGCTGGACGTGTTCGAGATTCACAACTTCTTCCCGCATACGTATCTGCTTCTCACCGACTCCGGCGGCATGCAGGAGGAAGCTCCTTCCTTCGGCATCCCGACGCTGGTGCTGCGGGATACGACCGAGCGCCCGGAGGGCATCGAGGCCGGAACGCTGGAGCTGGTCGGCACGGACGAGACCCGCGTCTACGAGCGGACCCGCGCGCTGCTTACCGACCAGGGAACGTATGAGCGCATGAGCCAGGCGGCCAATCCGTACGGAGACGGGGCTGCGTCGGAGAGAATCGTCGCCGCCATCCTGCATCATTTTGGCAGAGGCGAAAGACCCGAACCGTTCACACAACGTTCATAGTTTTCGGGGGAAGAGCGTCAACTCCAACAACGGCACAGCATACAGTTCAACTGTATGGTTTGCCAAAGCGAAAAATCCCGTCATTTCAAGGTTTTTTTGCCCAAGTTCACGGAAAGTTTGCTATTATCAAAATTGACAAACCTTCGATTGCTTGGATAAAATAATGAGGGTTGATTGGGGACAAACCATGGCCAGGAAGAGCAAGGGAGAAGACCCGCTGAAGGCGCTTGCGCTTGTAGGCGCGCTCGGCATCGATGTTGCCATATGCACATACATCGGTTATTGGCTCGCTGCCCGTTACGGGGGAACTCCAGGATGGATCATCGTCGGGGTGTTCGCCGGGCTGGCGGCAGGAATTGTTTCCGTCATCTTTATTGTCAGAAAGGTTCTGGAGGACAGCAATGAATGAAGTGCTCAAGATGACCAAGTCCGCGGTCATGCTGCTTGCAGCCGCGCTGCTGCTCGTCTGGGTTCTGCTTCCGGACTGGCGCACGGTTGCCGCAGGCTGCCTGCTTGGCATAGCGGCAGGATCGTTCAACGCCTTTCTTCTGCGCAGGCGGGTCCAGTGGATCGGGGTCATGGCTTCCGGGGAGGCTCCCAAAAGGGCAGGAACCGGAATGGCCGGCAGAATCGCGATGGTGCTGCTCGTCGTCATGATCGCATACCGCAAGCCGGACTATTTCAATCTTCCCTCCGCCTTGGCCTCATGTTTTGCGGTGCCTTTTGTTATACTGGTATGCGCTTTCTTTGTCAATCTCCGGCTACGCCGTGGAAAGGGGTGAAATTTAAGGTATGCATGAATTTCCGATTTACCATTGGAATGGACTGAACATCGACGTTTCAGCATTTATCGCGATTACCGTTTCGGTCATCGCGACGTTCCTCCTGGTCAAGCTGCTGACTCGAAAATTGTCGGTTGCGAATCCTTCCAAGGCGCAGAACTTCATGGAATGGGCGGTTGACTTCGTTCACTCGACCATTGCAAGCACGATGCCGCTGAACCGGGTTCGTCCGTTTCTTGGTCTTGGCTTGACGTTGATTCTTTTCATCTTCGTCTCCAACCTGCTCGGTCTTCCGTTCGGCATCGTGACCGAAATCCACCATCCGGGCTGGGGGGTTGCCGCCGAAACGCTCGCCAAGCATGACGGCCATGCGGAGCTGGCGTGGTGGAAATCACCGACAGCCGACCTATCCGTTACTTCCGGACTGGCGCTGATCGTTTTCCTGCTCGTCCATTTCCTCGGCATGAAGATGAACGCCAAGCATTATTTCCAGCATTACTTCAAGCCTTACCCGATTTTCTTCCCGCTGAACATCATCGAGACGATCGCGAAGCCGGTCACGCTGGCTCTCCGTTTGTTCGCGAACATCTTCGCGGGCGAGGTGCTGATCGCCACCATCCTCATGCTTGGCGTCATCGGTACGCCGTTCATGATCATCTGGCAGGGCTTCAGTATTTTCGTAGGCGCCATCCAGGCGTTCCTGTTCACGATCCTCACCATGGTGTACATCTCGCAAGCCGCCATTCACGACGAAGACGGCGCGCACTGATCCACAGCAGTTCGTACTGATTCCGAGGACGTCGCGTACGGCTTCGGTCGGTGTTGAAATAACCCACACTCACCCAATTTAGAGGAGGATTTTAAACAATGGAAGTATTGGCAGCAGCAATCGCAGTTGGTCTCGGCGCAGTAGGCGCGGGCGTAGGTAACGGTCTTATCGTCAGCAAAACAGTAGAAGGCATCTCCCGCCAGCCGGAAGCGGCAAGCAAGCTTCAAACGACGATGTTCATCGGCGTAGGTATCGTCGAAGTCGTGCCGATCATCGGCGTTGTCATCGGCTTCCTCGCTTTCTTCAAATAATAGCAGCAGATTCTGCTGAACTCGACATGGCGGGGAAGGCCATTGCCCTCCACGCCATCGTCATAAAAATCGGGGTTTGCCCTAAAGCTTGAAGCTTAGTCGGCATTCCGATTGTCCGTGCAGCTGCGCCGAGTCGCCTGACCGGCAGCGGGCTGCACGGCATGAATGTGAATGGCAAGTGAAAGGAGAGCGGTCATGTCCTGGCATTGGGAGTCTTTTGTGTACGCGATCGTCGCGTTCCTCATTCTGTACTGGCTGCTGAACAAGTATGCGTTCGGTCCCCTGTTCGGAATCATGGAACAGCGCCGCCAAATGGTACTTGAGCAGATGAATGCGGCCGAGAACAGCCGCAAGGAAGCTTCCGCCGAAATGGAAGCCCAGAAGCAAGCTCTGGCGCAAGCGCGCCAAGAAGCAAACGATATCATCGAAAAGGCTCGGATCACGAGCACAAAGCAGGCCGACAGCATCATCGATACGGCCCGTTCCGAAGCATCCCGCCTCAAAGACGATGCCGTCCGCGACATCGAGAGCGAGAAGAACAAAGCCATCGCTTCCCTGCGCAGCGAAGTCGGCAGCATGTCCGTCGCGATTGCTTCCAAGATCGTCGAGAAGCAAATCGACGAGAAATCGCAGGAGCAAATTGTTGACAACTACCTCAAAGAGGTTGGAAGCAAATGAGCCGCGACACGGTAATCGCAAAACGTTACGCGCAGGCGCTGTACGATGTTGCGAGCACGCAAAACCTGGTGGCGGAAGTGCGCCAGCAGCTTGAGCTGATTGCCGGAGCCTTGGCATCCGACGGAGACGTATCCCGTTTCCTGTCGACGCCAGGCATCGAGCCGTCGGTCAAGCTGGACATCATCAAAAAAGCAATCGGGGACCGCGTGTCCTCTATTGTTCTGAATACGGTCACGCTCCTGATCGAACGCGGCCGCCAGTCATCGGTCGGCAGCGTCAGCGAAGCCTACGGCCGAATCGCCGACGAGGCTTCCGGCGAATCGCGCGCGACCGTCTATACGGCGATCGCGCTCAGCGAAGCCGAGCTCGCGAAGGTGCTCCAGCAATTCGGAGTCATCGCAGGGCGGCGCATCATCGGCGAGCAGGTCGTCGAGCCTTCCCTTCTGGGCGGCATCAAGGTCCGCATCGGAGACAAGATCTATGACGGATCGCTCTCCACCAAGCTGGACCGCCTGAGCAAGCAAATCAATTCCCAAGCACTGTAGATAGGGGTGAAGAAATTGAGCATCAGACCTGATGAAATCAGCACGCTGATTAAGCAGCAGATTGAACAATATAAATCCGAGATCCAAGTCGACGAGGTCGGAACGGTTATCCAAGTCGGCGACGGCATCGCTCGCGTGCACGGCCTTGAGAACGCTATGGCCGGCGAGCTGCTCGAGTTCTCCAACGGCGTTGTAGGCATGGCGCTCAACCTTGAGGAGAGCAATGTCGGTGTCGTTATCCTTGGACCGTACACGGATATCCGTGAAGGCGACCAAGTGAAGCGCACGGGCCGCATCATGGAAGTACCTGTAGGCGACGCTCTTCTGGGCCGCGTTGTCAACGCTCTGGGCCAGCCGCTTGACGGCAACGGTCCGATCGCGACGACGGCCAGCCGTCCGATCGAATCGCCGGCACCGGGCGTCATGGCCCGTAAATCCGTATTCGAGCCGATGCAGACGGGCATCAAGGCGATCGACGCCATGATTCCGATCGGCCGCGGCCAGCGCGAGCTCATCATCGGCGACCGCCAAACGGGCAAAACGCAAATCGCGATCGACACGATCGTCAACCAAAAGGGCAACGGCGTCGTCTGCATCTACGTCGCTATCGGCCAAAAGCAATCGACGGTCCGTACGGTTGTCGAATCCCTCCGCCGCCAAGGCGCGTTGGATTACACCATCGTTGTAACGGCGAGCGCTTCCGAGCCGTCCCCGCTGCTTTACATCGCTCCTTACACGGGCTGCTCCATGGGCGAGTACTTCATGTACAACGGCAAGCATGTTCTCGTCATCTACGATGACCTGTCCAAGCAAGCCGCCGCTTACCGCGAGCTGTCCCTGCTGCTTCGCCGCCCACCGGGCCGGGAAGCCTATCCGGGCGACGTCTTCTACCTGCACTCCCGCCTGCTGGAGCGCGCGGCCAAGCTGAACGACGAGCTCGGCGGCGGATCCCTTACGGCGCTTCCGTTCATCGAGACGCAAGCCGGAGACATCTCCGCCTACATCCCGACGAACGTCATCTCCATCACGGACGGACAGATCTTCCTGGAGTCCGACCTGTTCTACTCCGGCCAGCGTCCGGCTGTCAACGTCGGCAACTCCGTATCCCGCGTAGGCTCCTCCGCTCAAACGAAGGCGATGAAAAAGGTAGCCGGCACGCTGAAGCTCGACCTTGCCCAGTACCGCGAGCTGGCGGCATTCGCCCAATTCGGCTCCGACCTGGACAAAGTGACCAAGTCCCGCCTCGACCGCGGCGAGCGCACGCTGGAAATCCTGAAGCAAGGCATCAACCAGCCTATGCCTCTGGAGCGCCAGGTTGTCTCCCTGTTCGCGGTAACGCGCGGCCATGTGGATGATATCCCGGTCCAGGACGTCCGCCGCTTCGAGGGCGAGCTGCTGAGCTTCGTGGATGCCAACAAGCCGGAGATTCTGACTTCCATCCGCGATACCAAAGACCTCTCCTCCGACAACGAGAAAGCACTTGTAGCCGCCATCCAGGACTTCAAGAAAGGCTTCTCCCGTTCGGTTTAATAGCAAGGAACGATGATGCCGGTCCCCGTGCCTGACTATAGGCATGGGGCCGATAAGTAAGGTGGTGAGTACTAATGGCAAAAGGCATGCGGGAGATCAAGCGCTCGCTCAAGAGCAAGCAGAATATGAAGCAGATCACCAAAGCGATGGAAATGGTCGCTGCGGCGAAGCTTCGCCGCGCGCAGGAGGCGGCATTGTCGGCCCGTCCTTACACGGACAAGATCCGCGAAGTCGTCTCCAGCATCGCCGCCGGCGCAGGCAGCATTCGTCATCCTATGCTGCAGTCGCGCGAGGTGAAGCGCACAGCTTACCTGATCGTGACGTCGGACCGCGGACTCGCTGGCGGTTACAACATCAACGTACTGCGCAAGCTGTCCAATACGATCGCCGAGAAGCACCGGTCCAAGGACGAGTACGAAATCCTCGTTGTCGGCCGTAAAGGCAGCGCCTACTTGACGCGCCGCAGCATGAACATCGCCGAGGAAGTGACGGGAATCTCCGATTCCCCGAAATACGGCGATATCAAGCCGGTCGCCTACAAAGCCGTTCAAGGCTTTGAAGAAGGCCGTTACGATGAGGTCTATATCGTCTACAACCGCTTCATCAATGCCATTTCCCAGATTCCGACGATGAAGAAGCTGCTGCCGCTGAGCTCCGATGAGTTCACCGGTGCTGCGGCGCAGTACGAGTACGAGCCGGATGCGGAATCCGTGCTCAGCGTCCTGCTGCCCAAGTATGCCGAGACGGTCGTGTACAGCGCGATTCTCGAAGGCAAGGCGAGCGAGTTCGGCGCCAGGATGACGGCAATGGGCAATGCGACGAAGAATGCGACGAAGCTCATCGGCGAGCTTACGCTCTCTTACAACCGCGCGCGTCAGGCCGCGATCACCCAAGAAATTGCGGAGATCGTCGGCGGAGCAAGCGCCCAGCAATAATCACACGCAGATGAGCAGGCTGCGGCCTGCTTCATAGATGCACGTGCAACTATCTTTACTACAGGAGGGACCCCCATGAGCAACGGTCGCGTTGTCCAGGTACTGGGACCGGTTGTCGACGTTGAATTCGACAACGGCCATCTGCCAGAAATCCTGAACGCAATTAAGATTGAACAAAAGGCCCAGAACTCTTCCGAAAAAGACGTGAAGCTGACTCTCGAAGTGGCCACCCACCTCGGAAACAACACAGTTCGCTGCGTCGCGATGTCCTCCACGGACGGCCTCGTGCGCGGAACGGCTGCTGTTGATACCGGCGCAGCCATCACCGTACCGGTCGGACCGGCTACGCTCGGCCGCGTATTCAGCGTTGTCGGCGATCCGATCGACAACAACGGTGACGTAGACCGCAGCATCACGCTGCCGATCCACCGTCAAGCTCCGGTATTCGAGGATCTGTCCACGCAGCAGGAAGTTCTGGAAACCGGCATCAAGGTCATCGACCTGATGGCTCCGTACGCCAAGGGCGGCAAGGTCGGCCTGTTCGGCGGCGCCGGCGTAGGCAAAACGGTCACGATGCAGGAGCTTATCCACAACATCGCTTCCGAACACGGCGGTATTTCCGTATTTGCCGGCGTAGGCGAGCGTACTCGTGAGGGCAACGACCTTTACCACGAGATGAGCGAATCCGGCGTTATCGAGAAAACGGCCATGGTATTCGGCCAGATGAACGAGCCTCCAGGCGCGCGTCTTCGCGTAGCCCTGACCGGTCTGACGATGGCGGAATACTTCCGCGATCAAGAAAACCGCGACGTGCTCCTGTTTGTCGACAACATCTTCCGCTTCACTCAAGCGGGCTCCGAAGTATCCGCGCTGCTCGGCCGCATGCCGTCCGCGGTAGGTTACCAGCCGACGCTGGCAACCGAGATGGGCCAGCTGCAAGAGCGCATCACTTCCACGAAGAACGGCTCGGTTACGTCGATCCAGGCGATCTACGTTCCTGCCGATGACTACACCGACCCGGCTCCTGCCACGGCGTTCGCCCACTTGGACTCCACGACCAACCTGGAGCGTAACATCGCCGCTATGGGTATCTTCCCGGCAGTCGACCCGCTGGCTTCGTCCTCGCGCGTCCTGACTCCGGAAATCGTCGGCGAAGAGCACTATCAAGTGGCTCAAAGCGTGAAGAAGCTTCTTCAGCGCTACAAAGAGCTGCTCGATATCATCGCCATCCTCGGCATGGACGAACTGTCCGAGGAAGACAAGCTCGTCGTGCTTCGCGCACGCCGCGTCCAGCTGTTCCTGTCGCAGCCGCTTCACGTTGCAGCAGCATTCAACGGCATGCCTGGCCTGTCCGTACGGATCAAGGATACGGTACGGGGCTTCAAGGAAATTCTTGAAGGCAAGCATGATGATCTTCCGGAACCAGCGTTCCATAACGTCGGAACGATTGAAGACGCCGTTGCCAAAGCGAAGAAGCTCGCTCAAGAGGTTTAATCCTCGGCGGATGGAGGTTATCGTATGAGCACCTTACTGCTTGAAATCGTTACGCCGGAGCGTACCGTTTATTCCAAGGATGTGAACATGGTCATCATCCGCGGAGTAGAGGGCGAGATGGGCATCCTGCCTAATCACGTTCCTACGGTCACGCCTCTGAAGATATCCGCCGTTACGGCGAAGATCGGCAGCAATTATGAAAACATCGCGGTGAGTGGAGGCTTTGCCGAAGTTCGCCACGAGAAAGTCGTCATTCTGGCCGAAAGCGCCGAGCTTCCGGGCGAGATCGATGTGGACCGTGCCGAGCTGGCCAAGAAGCGCGCTGAAGAGCGCATTCGCAACCGCAACAAGGAAACCGTCGATCATCATCGTGCGGAGCTTGCGCTTCAACGTGCGCTCAACCGTCTGAACACCAGAGGTTGATCCCGTCCTCAAAAGCCCCTCTCCCGTTAGGTACCGATAACGGAGGAGGGGCTTTTTTGTTTTATTGTTATGGAATATACTGGAATGCAAATGAAATCCAGCCATTTCGACGAAAAAAATTACAGGGGAGGACGGGATATATGGCAGGGGCGCTTTTTTTATTGAGCATGCTGGCAGCGGCTTTATTGACGGATTCGCCGCCTCGATTCAAAGAGATTATAAAATGATGCCGCGAATTGAGATGGCAGGATGAATTGAGATTGCAGGATGAATTGAGGTTTGCGGCAGGGGAGTTTCGACCGAAAGTCCGATGACAATGAAGCCAACGGCGGATGCCGATCGTCTCTCCAATCAAGTATGATAAGGACAGGAGCAGCCACTTCGTTGCACGCAACGACGAATGCAACCTGAGCGCAATATCAGCAAGCCTCGATAAGCAGGCATATAGATGCGGTACCAGCAATCCCTCGATCGGCAGGCTTATAGATGCGGTTACAGCAGTTCTAAGTTCGCACATCCTTTACATCCATGACAGCGGGGAGAGTGCTCCAGCAATGATCGATATCCATACCCACATCCTTCCCGGCATCGACGACGGAGCCCGGAACGTGGAGCAAACGCTCGCTTTGGCGAGAGCGGCGCAGCTTGAAGGCATCACCGATATCATCGCTACCCCTCATCACGCCAACGGAGCTTATTGGAATATGGCAGCCGACGTGCGGGAGCTGACGCGCCGGACCGGAGAGCTGCTGCTGCAGCATGGCATACCGATTGCTTTGCATCCGGGCCAAGAGATCCGTGTCCATGCGGAACTGCTCGACAATTGGGAGAAGCGGGAGCTGCTGACGCTTGCGGATACCCCCTATATGCTGCTTGAAATGCCGACTGCGGAGATTCCTTCCGGAATGGCCGAGCTGGTCTATGAGCTGACGCTTCAAGGGGTGCGGCCTGTCATTGCCCATCCTGAACGCAATGAGCAGGCGATGCGGGAGCCTGCTCTTCTGGAAGAGCTCATCTCGCTCGGGGCTTGGGGACAAGTGACGACGCATTCGCTGCTGGGGCTGTACGGAAGATCGATCGAGAAGGCTTCCTGGTCGATGATGCGCTCCGGTCTCGTCCATCTCGTCTCCTCGGATGCGCATCATGCGGAGCGCCGGGGATTCCGCTTGGCGGCCGCCTATGCCGCCATCTCCGAACGGCTCGGGGATGACTGGAAAGCTTATTTCATGCAAAATGCCGCCAGTCTGCTCGCAGGAGACGACCTGCTTGGGACGGAGCAGCTGCAGGCGGCAGCAGCTTCTGGAGGAAGGCCCCAAGGCTTGCTGCGAAGCTTGTTCGGCCGACGGAGCCGCTGAATGGAGCCTTCGATTTTGCATGAAACGAACCTCGAACGCGGGGACGGAAGCGGGAATGGAAGGCGCAGCCAATAGAAAAAAGCTTTGGACCGCCAGCGGCCCAAAGCTTTTTTTGGTTCAGCCGGCTGAACCGGAAGGCTGGATGGAGTAGGTCGCCCGCTTTGTCCTCACCCGGATTTCTCCGTCCTGCTCGATGAGGGAGTCATCCGCTTGGAGCGGAATTTCATAGGAGTCGCCAGGCACGGGCTCGCGGCCCTTGTCGGTGACGATGCTGGCGGAACCGTGCAGCAGCAGGATCGTTCCCGACACATAATCATCCGATGAAGGATTATGCAGCAGCTCCGCTCCGCTGAACGTCATGCGGACCTTATCCAAATCTCCGTCTTCCTGCTTGACGATATCGACATCCTCGCCCTTGCGGGCTTCCAGCAGCTCCAGCAGCCGGCTGACATTCATGGCATCCGACATGGACCATCTCCACCTTTCTTGGATCGAAGTAAATGTACGGCCGGGACCTCCTGCTGCCGGCAGCATGACGCGGCCGATCGCAGAGTCTGCGGCAGCCGCCCGATCGCGGTTGATTCCTAGAGGCTCTTCTGATCTTTATTTACAGCAAATGCCTTGAAATGAAGCAGCAGAACGACCGCCAAGGCAGGCGCTGGCCGAGGCGGCTGGCGGACGGATTCAGTCGTCCTTGCGTCCATAGCTGCGGGCGAAGCTTTTGACCCGGTTGTAGACGGCTCGGTCGATCTTTTTGAAGGCCCCGTACTGGGGATGGTTCGTATTGACCTCCAGCACCCACAGCCTTTTGCTCCGGTCGATCGCGAAGTCGATTCCCATCTCGCGCATGCCGCCGTAACGGCGGGACAACGACTTGGATATCGCCAGCGCCGACTCTCCGATGAACTCGTTGTTGGCGCGGGCGGGGGAAGATCCCATTCCTTGCATTTCCCATAGCTTGGACAGCAGGTAGAGCTTGGCGCCCTGATGGGCGTTGGTCACGATGCGATTGGGCAGCGCCACCTTGACTATCAGAGCCGTGCAGGTCCAGGGTCCTTTGGGCTTGCGCTGTACCATGGCGCGGATGTCGTATGGCTTGCCTTCGATCCGGTCGAGCTGAATGCCGCGCTGGATGATCAGCTTTCCGGATTTGCGGGTTTTCCGGATATGTTCGTACACCTGGTCGAGATTCCCGAACGAGCGGGAGATCTGTTTGCGGAAAATCACGGAGGCGAGCTCGTACCCGCTCCCTTTGCGCCGAAGCCTATGGATTCCCATGCCCAGAGAGCCTATATTCGGCTTGATATACAGAATTTCAAAGCGCGAAGCCATTTTCTTCAGCTGCTTGCGGGAGAAGGCGGCCGTCCGGGGAACAAAGTGCGCCGTAGCGGAATCTTTGCGCAGCATCCGGCTTACTCGAAGTTTTCCCCAAAGGGTGCGGGAATTATAGGTTTTGACGTATTTTTTTATTGTTGGCATCCTGCTTGATCACCTCTACCCCTACCTTATGCCTGCAGGCTTGGACGGACGTGTGCGGATGACATGCCCCTGGCTCAAAAGGCGGCTGGCCGGATAAGGAACAGGCATGCTGCGCAAGCTGATTTCAGGCGTGCCTGTTTGTCCCGGCCCGGATGGGGTAATGAGAAGACATGAAGCCTGATTCTAACGAAAGAATATTCGGAAGGGGATTGTAAAAATGGCAACTCAAACCGCCAGCCGCGGCAAAGCGGCAAAGAATACGAAGACGCAGGATGCGCTGAACCGTCAAGTCGCTTCGATGGGCGTACTGTACATGAAGCTCCATTCCTTCCATTGGAATGTGTCCGGTCCTAATTTCTATACTCTCCACGTCAAGTTCGAGGAGTTCTATAATGCCGTCACGCTCATGTTCGACGAAGCGGCGGAACGCCTGATCGGAATCGGCGGCAAGCCGGTATCCACCATGAAGGGCATGCTGGATCTGTCTTCCATCAAGGAGGCGACGGAAAAGGAAGATGCCGAAACGATGGTGCGGAATCTGATCGACGACTTCAATACCCTTGCCGAGGACATGAAGGTAGCCGCCGAAACGGCCGAAGAAGAAGACGATGCGGCGACGGGCGACATTCTGACCGGCATGGTGGAGCAGCTGGATCAGCACCGCTGGATGCTGGAGAAGTTTTTGGCGTAGACACCGCGCCTTGCGGGATGCGAGCATGCAATAGGCCCTTCGGATATCCGGAGGGCTTGTTGTTGTATCCATTTTGTGAACGCTACAGGAATAGCGCCTTGCGGCCCGAATTATTGATAGAATGGATAAGCGAGTAATTCCTTTTTCACATCATGCGCATCGCGCTGCTCCCTCGGTCGACTATCGGAAAAGCAGGGATAGATACGCGCGGGCGTCATAGGATAGATACGAGCAAAGGATTTGAGGCTTATGAAAGCAAGGATTCAAGCTCACGCCGCCCATAGCCGCGCGCTCAGATGCGGCCATGCCGCGGCTCTTCTTGCGGCCGTCACCCTGGCGGCAGCCCCGTCCATGCCGCCGGGCAGCGCGAGCGGCATGGCGGCGAAGCCCGACGACGACGCCCGGATCCAGCAAGAAGGGCCGGCAGCTCCCAAGGCGAACGATCCCGGCTTGGCGAAGCAAGCTTTTCTCGATCAGATCGGAGCCGACAAGGCCTGGAAGCTGGTCACGGAGCAGACATCCATTACCATCGCGGTCGTAGACACAGGCGTGGATCTGGATCATCCCGATCTTCAGCCCAATCTGCTTCCGGGCATCAATCTGCTGAAGCCGGATGAGCCTCCGCGGGACGACAACGGCCACGGCACAAGCGTCGCGGGGGTCGTGGCGGCAGCGGGCAACAACGGCAAGGGAGTGGCGGGAGTCATCTGGAAAGCCCGCATCCTGCCGATCAAGGCTCTCGACCATAACGGCTATGGCGACGAACGCCAGCTTGGCGAGGGCATCCGCAAGGCCATCTCGGAAGGAGCGCGCATCGTCGTGTTGTCCGTAGGGCTGTACCATTCCTCTCCGTACATGAGGGATATCGCCGCCCTGGCCGAACAGAAGGGCGTGCTTCTCGTTGCCGCCGCAGGCAACGACGGCCGCCGCTTCGGCAGCCGCGCCGCCGTGAAGTATCCGGCTGCTTATCCGACGGTGCTGGCCGTTGGAGGAGTCGGTCCCGACGGACTGCCGGACTCGCGCTCCAACCAAGGGCCGGAGCTGGACATCGCTGCTCCGTGGAAGGTGTATACGACGGCTGCGGGCGGCGGATACCATTACGTGGAGGGCACCTCGATGGCTGCTCCCCAGGCTGCCGCAGCAGCAGCGCTGCTCTGGGCCAAATACCCGTCGCTGAAGCCTTACCAGATTCGTTCCATGCTGCGGCAGACGGCCAAAGACGAGGGGGGAAAGGGATTCGACTATGGAGCCGGCTACGGCCTTCTGAGAATCGATTCCGCTCTCGCCGACCGCTACAAGGCTGATCCGCATGAGCCGGACGACTCGGCCAAGGCAGCCGCCGTGCTTCCTCTGGGCAAGCAGCTGTCTGGACAGCTATCCGGATCCGGGGATCAGGATTGGTACCGTCTGGAATGCCCGTACGACGGCATCGTCAGCCTGGACTACACCCAGCTCACTTCTCCCGGAGCCGGCGCGTCCGCCGTCCGGATCGAGCTGGAGGAAGCGGGGGGCGTCAAGAAAATGCCTCTGAAGCTCCGCAACCATAAGCTTGAATGGCGCGTCAGAAAAGGAACGAACCGGCTGATGCTGCGGCTCGAACCCGGAAGCGGCGCGAAGCAGGTGCCCTATCTGCTCTCCACGCGTCTGCGCATGCTGCCAGACAAGGGGGAGAACAATGATACGGCAGGCAGAGCCTATCCTTTGGCCGACCGCTCCCTCGAGTTTCAAGGAACCTTCCATCAAGCGGCGGATGTGGACTGGTATTCGATCCGGGTCGCCAAGAAAGGCACGATGAGGCTGCAGGTGGAGGCAGGCACGATGCGGATGGATCCGGCCTTCGCCTACCGCAGGGCCGGAGGAGAAGCTCTGGTTGTGGACAGCAACGGGGAAGGCGTAGCGGAAACAAGTCCGCTTATTCCCGTCACCCCCGGCACGTACGAAATCAAGGTATGGGATGCGGGGGAAGACGCGGCGGCGCCGGCAACGGGCTACTATACGCTCAAGGTGACGCGCGGCGGCTGAACATGCCGCTTGCGGCGGCAAAAGAGGAAAGCCGCGAATACATAGACGGAAGAGCAAGGGACTTTTAATGGAGCGCTCCGGTTCCGATGGATAAAGGAGATGCCTTTCCGCTTGAATTCCTTTCCCGATACGACCGATCCGGGGCGCTCCGTCGCATGAAGGCGAATAATGGCGAAAGCTACATTGCTATGCCGATAGAATCGCGCCAAGGAATTTATTGCCGTTTACGGGCAAAGGAACGGGGTTATTAATGAACAGTAATCAAGTATGGTCGTCGCTTGGATGGAACGGGCTGTTCTCCATCGCCGTGACGATCGGAAGCATCTTGCTTGCCTGGTACCTGCTGCAGGAGCTCAAGCTGGATACTTGGTTCAAGCAGCCGAGAAGCCCGAGAGCGCGCGTCTTTATTGCGGTTCTTGCCGTTGTGATCGGGCACTCGTTCGCCCGCTTCATCCTGGATTACTGGTCCTGGACATCCATGCTGAAGCTGCTCTGAGCCATCCGTCGAATAACGGATCGGACATTTGCAGACAATAACGCATAAGACGGAACCAATCCGGAGACATGCTGCGAATGATATCCTTTGAGCGATCATGCACGAGGGAAGAGACCCGGGCTAAAGTCCCCTTATTTTGACGAATAGTCGGGATAAAAATAACGCTTGTCGATTTCTGTAGACGAGTGTTAATATGGTCTGTGGTAATCTGGCTTATTCCTGCCTTTTTCACCTATTTTGACCTTTCAAACCATTCAAGCCATTTCAGGCCAGACACTCGTTGCCGTCAGATATGATCCTTACCAAATACATGATATGCGCAAAAGAAATTGCAGCGTCCGGAGGGAACGGAATTATGAGTAAAATTGTCGTTCGCGGAGGCCGCAGACTGGAAGGAACCGTGCGTGTGCACGGGGCGAAAAACGCCGTTCTTCCCATTCTGGCCGCTTCGCTACTCGCAACGGAAGGAGAAAGCGTCATTAACGACGTTCCCCTCCTTGATGACGTCCTGATCATTCGCCAGCTGCTGGAGACGCTCGGAGCCAAGCTTGACCTATCCGGCGAAACCATGACGATCTCGGCGGAGAACCTGACATCCTACGAGGCTCCTTACGAATGGGTCAGCAAGATGCGGGCATCGATCCAAGTCATGGGTCCGCTGCTTGCCCGCCTGGGCCGTGTTCGCATCTCCCTTCCGGGAGGCTGCGCCATCGGCACCCGCCCGATCGAGCAGCATCTCAAGGGATTCGAGGCGATGGGCGCCGAGATCACGATGGGTCAAGGCTTCATCGAAGCCGTCGCCCCGGGCCGTCTCAAAGGCGCGAAGATCTACTTGGACGTCGCCAGCGTAGGCGCGACGGAGAACATCATCGCGGCCGCAGCGCTCGCCGAAGGAACGACTACCCTTGAGAACGCGGCCAAAGAGCCTGAGATCGTCGATCTCGCGAACTACCTCAACGCCATGGGAGCCCGCATCCGCGGAGCCGGCACGGGGGTCATCCGGATCGAAGGCGTCGAGAAGCTGACCGGCGCCCAGCATACGGTCATTCCCGATCGCATCGAAGCGGGCACATTCCTGATCGCCGGCGCGATCACCGGAGGCAACGTATTCGTGGAAGGCGCCATCGGCGACCACCTCGGACCCGTGATCGCCAAGCTGCAGGAGATGGGCGTCCAGATCATCGAAGAGGACAACGGCATCCGCGTCCGTGCGGACCGTCCGCTGAAGGGCGCCGACATCAAAACGCTGCCCCATCCGGGCTTCCCGACCGATGTGCAGTCCCAGATGATGGCTCTGCTGCTTGTCACGGAAGGCACTTCCGTCGTGACCGAGACGGTGTTCGAGAACCGCTTCATGCATGTGGAGGAGTTCCGCAAGATGAACGCCAGCATCAAAGTGGACGGCCGTACGGCCATCATCACGGGCGGAGTGCCGCTGTCGGGCGCCAAAGTGACGGCGACGGACCTTCGCGCCGGAGCTGCGTTGATCTGCGCCGGCCTCGTAGCCGACGGAGAGACCGAAGTCGGCGGACTGCACCATGTGGACCGCGGCTATGTGGACATCGCCGGCAAGCTCGCCGCTTTGGGCGCCGACATCTACCGGACGTCGGAGGAAGAAGCCGCCGAGGAAGTGCTGGAGCCGGTCGTGCTCGCTTCCATCCGCAAGGCCGCGGAGCGTGAAGTCGAAGAGGTCCAGGTGGCAGCCGCCGCCGCATCCGAGGACGAGGACAGCTACAGCAGCAAGCGGCAGGTTAAGGTCGAGGACGTCGAGGCGTCCATGGCCTGAGATTCAATCGGCAACATCGGGAGGGCTTGCCTCAGCAGCCGTCCCTCATAGAGACAGGGAGTGGAGCGCCGGCTATCGGGGCTCTTTTTTTTAGTTGCGGCGATGCTGAAGGGATTGGCCTCTTGCCTGCCTCGAGAAGACGTTCATTCTGGGTTCATTCTGGAATGCTACGATTCGGATGGAAAATGATCCGGAGGAGAGGCGAGGGGAACAATGAGAAAGTGGCTGCTCATATTGGGATTCATGGTCATTGCCGGCGGCGGAGCGGTATATTACTTCCTGCAGTCGAAAGGGACCGAAGGCACGGCATCCGCTGCGGAAGCCCGCAGCGTGCAAGCCTCGCAGGGCAATCTGGAAGTGAAGGTGTCGGGGACGGGAACGGTAGCCGCGGCCGATACGGCGACCGTGAAAGCCGGCTATCAGGGGACAGTCAGCAAAGTGCTGGTCTCGGCCGGCGACGTCGTGAAGAAAGGACAAGTGCTGGCTCAGTTCGAGACGGTCGATAATTCGATGCAGATCCGGCAGAAGCAGCTGGACAAGCAGAAGCAGGAGCTGCAGATCCAGAACCTGAAGGAGCAGTACTGGAGCGAAAGCGACGAATCGAAGCAGGCGCAGACGAAGCTCGATCTCGACTCGGCCAGGCTGAGCCTGCAGCAGACGGAGAACGAGATCGCCGATCTGCAGAAAGCGGACGCCGAGAACCATGATATCAAGGCGCCGATCGGCGGAACCGTCACGGCCGTAACGCTGACGGCAGGGGACAACACGAATGCCGGCGCAGATGCGGCTGTCATTACGGATTACTCGCAGCTGACCTTCGCGGTGAACGCGGACGAGCTGGATGTTCCGAAGCTGAAGATCGGACAAACCGCCGAAATTACGCTCAATGCCCTGACCGATAAAACCTTCACGGGCAAAATCACTTCCATTGCCAAAGAAGGCGTGAGCAGCAATGGAGTCGCTACGTACCCGGTCACGCTGTCCATGACGGAGGCGGCCGGCGTGCTGGCCGGAATGTCCGGCTCGGCCGAGATTGTGACGGAATCGGCTGAAAATGCCGTCCTGGTCCCGGTCGATGCGGTGGTGACCTTCGGCGGTAAATCCTATGTGCGCGTGCCTCAAGGAACGGAAGGGGCAGCGGCGGTCGGTGCGGGAACCGAAGGCGGGCAAGGCGCCGGCAGCGTTCCGGGCGGCCAGTCCGGCGCTGACCGCCAAGGCGGAGCCGGCCAGTCCGGAGGAGGCGGAAGGAACGGCTCCGGCGGCCAATGGGCGGCGGAAGGCGCCGGGCAGGGCGCTGGAGCCGGTGCTGGAGCAGGAGCCGCCGGAACCGGAGCCGGCTCCGAATCCCGGATGAGCCGGATGACGCTGGGCGGCCAGCTGAAGGAAGTGACGACCGGGCTTGCCAATGATACGTACGTGCAGATCAAGTCGGGACTGTCCGCAGGCGATACGGTGCTGATCGCGCTGCCGACCGGCACGGTCGGAGGTTCCACCGGCCAGAGCAGCACGACCCGGGCCCGCGAGTTCGGCGGAATGGGAGCGGGCGGCTTCGGAGGCGGAATGGGAACGGGCGGCTTCGGCGGCAATATGGGCGGAGCCGGCTCGACGACCCGTACCGGAGGAGGGGGAACCCGATGAAGCGGGGCAAACGGAAGGCCGGAGACGCAGCCTTGGAGGAGCGGACAGGCGACGGCATCAGAGCCGAGGCCGCTTTGCACGAACGGCATGAAGAGGCGCTCCTGTCGATCCGCGACGTCCGGAAATCCTATCGGATGGCCGGAGAGGAAGTGCAGATCCTGAATGGAGTGGATCTGCACATTCCCCG
Organism: Paenibacillus sp. RUD330; assembly: GCF_002243345.2. NCBI lineage: Bacteria > Bacillati > Bacillota > Bacilli > Caryophanales > Paenibacillaceae > Paenibacillus > Paenibacillus sp. RUD330. Next base: position 5,076,888 of record NZ_CP022655.2, on the reverse strand, counting down.
CGGAGATTTCGTCGCCATCATCGGCCCGTCCGGCTCCGGCAAGTCCACGCTCATGAACATGATCGGTTGCCTCGATACGCCGACCTCCGGCAGCTACAGGCTGGACGGCATCGAGGTGAAGGGCTTGTCGGACAACCGGCTGGCGGAGGTGCGCAACCGCAAGATCGGCTTCATCTTCCAAAGCTTCCATCTCCTCCCGCGCCTCAGCGCGTTCGAGAACGTCGAGCTGCCGCTCGTCTATCGCGGGCTCGCCGCGAAGGAGAGGAAGGCTGCGGCGGAGACGGCGCTGGCCAAGGTGGGCCTGCAGGACCGGATGCATCACCGGCCGAACCAGCTGTCCGGAGGCCAGATGCAGCGGGTCGCGATCGCCCGGGCGCTGGCGGGCGAGCCGCCGATCCTGCTTGCCGACGAGCCTACGGGAGCGCTGGATACGAAGACGGGAGCGGATGTGCTCGGCCTCATGGAGCAGCTCAACTCCCAGGGGCATACGATCGTCCTCATCACGCATGATCTCGATGTGGCCGCCAGGGCGAAGCGGACCGTGTTCATGAAGGACGGACTGCTGAGCGAGGAAAGGGGGGACGGACGTGAAGCTTTCGCAAGGAATTCGCATGGCCTGGAAGAGCATACTGGCTAACAAGCTGCGCACCGTGCTGTCCATGCTCGGCATTCTGATCGGCGTCGCGACGGTCATCGCGCTCGTGGCGATGGGCCAGGGCTCGGCGAACGAGGTGAGCAGCCAGCTCAAGGGGCTCGGCACCAACATGCTGTCGGTCAACATCACCGGAAGGGGGAGCGACACGACGCTCTCGTTGCCGCAAGCCGAGACGCTCGGCGACGGCGTCAGCGGCATCGAAGGCTTGTCTCCGACCGTCAGCGGCAGCGTGACGGCCCGCTACGGCAGCAAGCAGACCGAGTCCGCGGTGACGGTCGAGGGCGTCACTCCCGATTATGAGGATGTGCAGAACTTTCATCCCCAGAGCGGGCGTTTCATTGCCCCTGTCGACCTGACGGCGTACAACAAGGTCGCCCTGCTCGGGGTCGACACCTCGGAGGAGCTGTTCGGAGCTGGAGTCAGCCCGGTCGGCGAGACGATCCTGCTCAATGGGGTGAAGTACAAGGTCGTGGGCCTGCTGGAGCCCAAGGGCACTTCCCTGACGGGCTCCAACGACGAGAAGATCATCATTCCGATAACGACGGCGCAGCGCATGTTCCAGTCGGCCGGTGTCCGCACCGTCTCCCTCAAGGTCGCCGCGGTGGACCAGATGAGCGCCGTGGCCGCGCAGCTGGAGACGAAGCTGACCGGAATCTTCCGCGGCAATACGAACGCCTACCGCGTGACGAATCAGGAGGATCTGAAGGAGACGGTCACCTCCGTGTCGAAGACGATGTCCACGATGATGGCTGGAGTCGCCTGCATCTCGCTCGTCGTCGGAGGCATCGGCATCATGAATATCATGCTCGTATCCGTCACCGAGCGGACGAGGGAGATCGGCATCCGCAAGTCTCTCGGCGCCAAGCGGCGCGACGTGCTGTTCCAGTTCCTCGTCGAAGCGGCAGCCATCAGCAGCCTCGGAGGGCTGCTCGGCATCGCCTGCGCTTACGGAGCCTGTCTGATCATGACGGCCTACTTCGCTACCGCGACGCAGATCGAGCTCCAGGTCGTCCTCTACGCGTTTCTGTTCTCGGCGGCGGTCGGAGTGGTGTTCGGGCTGTTCCCGGCCAACAAAGCCGCATCGCTGCGGCCGGTGGACGCGCTCCGGCATGATTGATTTCTATTGACAACGGATAGACAGTCCGATCCCGCTCTCGGAGGTAGCCAGATGAAAATGCCTTATATCTTGATCATAGAAGACGATTCCCTGATCAGCGACCTGCTGGAGCTGTACTTGCAGCGGTACGGCTTCCAGTACGCGACGGCGGGCGACGGCGCAGCCGGGCTCAGGAAGTTCTACGAGCAGATTCCCGATCTCGTCGTCCTGGATATCATGATGCCGGGCCGCGACGGCTGGAGCGTATGCGAGGAAATCCGGCAGACCAGCACGGTGCCGATCATTTTCCTGACCGGCAAAGGGGACGGCTACGACAAGCTGAAGGGCTTTTCCATGGGAGCGGACGATTACCTCGTCAAGCCGTTCGATCCGAAGGAGCTGCTGGCCCGGATCCGGGCCGTCCTGAAGCGGACGCATCCGACCTTGTACAAGGAGCAGGCGGCCTTCCCGGATCTCGTCGTCGACGTGAACGAATACCGCGTGACGGTGCGAGGGCGGGATGTGGGCAGCGCTCCGAAGGAGGTCGAGCTGCTCTACTGCATGGCTTCCCGGCCGGGCAAGGTGTTCACCCGCGAGGAGCTGCTCCAGCAGATCTGGGGCATGGATTATTTCGGCGATTCCAATACGGTCGACGTGCACATCAAGCGCATCCGGGACAAGATCGGCGAGCATCGGTCCTGGCGCATCGCCACCGTGCGCGGCGTCGGCTATAAGTTCGAGGTCCAGCCATGAGGCGTCTGGCCGCAAGGCTCGGGCTCAATACGATATTCGCCAAGGTGCTGATTATCTCGCTCTCTATCCTCGGCGTGACGTTCCTCGTCTACAACCTGGTTTCGACGCAGCTCGTCCGGCGCGACATGTTCGACCGGCAGCAGGGCATGGAAGGGGCGGAGCTGCGGCGGACGGTCAAGCTGCTGGAGACGGCCGCATCCGAGAGATGGACCGAGAGCATGGTCAGCACGGCGCTCAAGGTCGTCGTGCCTCCGCAGATGAAGAGCATTCTCGTCATCGACAGCAGCGGCCGCTACATGCAGGTCGGGGACGTGCCCTTGCCAGGCAGCGAGATCAAGTCCATCATCAGCGAGGCCAATATCGGCTCCAGCGGCCAGTTCCGCTCCCAGATGATCGAGAACGAGTCCGGCAAATGGATCGTGAGCTCCCAGTACGTGCCGTCGATCGACCGCTATGTCGTCTCGCTCTCGACCGGCTTTCAGCGGGACTTCCGCCGCTGGCAGAATCTGAGCTGGCTGGCCATCGCCGTCGCGCTGGCCGTATCGGCGGTATTCTCCTGGCTGTTCTCCCGCTACATGACGACGCGGATCCGCCGCATGAGCCTCGGCGCGGAGCGCTTCGCCAAGGGAGACTTTGAGACGCCAATCCGCGATTCCTCTCCCGACGAGCTCGGCCGATTGGCGGGCTCGCTCAACCGCATGGCGGAAGACCTCGGCGCGCTGGAACAGACCCGCCGCGACTTTCTCGCCAACGTCTCCCATGATCTCCGCTCTCCGCTGACATCCATCCATGGTTATGTGGAGGCGATTCTGGACGGAACGATACCGGGGGAGAAGGCGGACCGCTATTTGCAGATCACCCAGGAGCAGACCGTCCGGCTGATGAAGCTCGTGAACGATCTGCTCGACATGTCCAAGATCGAGTCCGGACAGTTCGACGTGCAGCCCGCGGAGTTCGATCTGGCCGAGACGGTGAGGCTGCTGCTGGCGCGGATGGAATCCACCTTCCGGCATCATGGAGTCCGGTACGAGATCAAGGGCCGGGTCGACTCGGAGCCTGGTCAGGCTCCGGAGTGGAGCGGGGAGGGAGCCGGCGACGGGCTTGCCGCCGGCAGCGGCAAGGTGATGGTCGTAGGCGACGCCCACCGTCTGGAGCAGGTGATGGTCAATCTGATCCAGAACGCCATGGCGTTCTCGCCGAAAGGATCGACTGTCTATGTAACGCTGGACGCGCAGGAGGAGCAAGCCTGCCTGACGGTAAGGGATGAAGGCATCGGCATGTCGCCAGAGGAGACGGAGCGCATCTGGGAGCGGTTCTACAAGACGGATGAAGCCCGTTCCGGGCGCGGCGGCACGGGCATCGGGCTGTCGATCGTCAAGCATATCCTGGATGCGCACGGCTCCCGCATCGCGGTCCGCAGCGAGCAGGGCCGGGGCAGCTCCTTTTCCTTCTGCCTCCAGCGTTCGGCTGGCGGAGGCGGAGCCGAAGCGGCGGCCGCCGAGCCGCAGGACTGAAGCCTGGAGCCGGCTGGAGCGCAGGACATTCCGCAATCTGTTTGCCTGGAAGCCTGATCGGCCGGCTGCATGCCGGCATGTTCAAGGGCCGCCAGGCTCGGCCCCACGGCGGGTCTTTCAGCAGCGATGCCATCCGGCATCGCTTTTTTCGTTTCTCGCGGCACCTCTCTCAAGCGGCCTATCGGCGGTTCTATTCTATGTTTCTCGGCTCATAGTCTTTAGAGACGGGTCGTGAAGCATTTGCCTTGGCAGAGAAATAGAGGAGGGAATTCGTCGAAGATGAAAAAGCGCGCGACAGGAACAAGGAAGACGAGTTTGCGAGGGAAGCCTTTCGGAGGCGGAGCGGAACGTCAGGGGATGTCGGCAATGGCGCTGGCTTCGGTAAGCGTCCTTACGGCGGCCGCGATCCTGATTCCGGGATTTATCGTCGCCAAGTCGCAGGATGGCGGGACGAATGCCCGGCAGCAAGAGCAAGCCTTGATTCCGGGGCCGGAAGCAACCGGCGTGGAGCTGCCGGGCGGCAGCGCTGCCGCCCGGCAGGCCGGGCAGGCAGACGCCAACGAAGCGGCCGGCGGAGCTGCGGGGGCGGCCGATGGGGGACAAGCATCCGGAACCGCCGTAGAAGCGGCCGGCGGGGCTGGCGGGCCGGCCGATGGGGGACAGCCAACGGGAGTCGCCCCCGGCGGCGGGGCTCCGGCCGGAACGCAGGGATCGGCGCCGCGGCCTTCTACCGGGCCGAAGAAGCTGACGGCGCTGGATCTGACCCAGGTGCGCGTCTATGTGACGAAGGAGAAGCGCATAGAGAAGGTGCCGATGGAGACCTATATCCGCGGTGTCATCGCCGGCGAGATGCCGATCTCCTTCGAGCCGGAAGCGCTCAAGGCGCAGGCGATCGCCGCCCGCACGTATATCGTCCGGAGGCTCGCTTCCGGCGACGTCAGCGGCATGCCGGTGAAGGGGGCGGATGTCACGGACACGACCGCACATCAGGTGTACATCCCGATGAAGCAGCTGCTTGCCCGCTGGAGCGGCAAGGAGCGGGAGGCGAATCTGACGAAGCTGAACGAAGCCGTCCAAGGGACGAGAGGGGAAATCGTCACCTATCAGGGAAGTCCGATTCAGGCCCTGTTCTTTTCCACCAGCAACGGGTATACCGAAAATTCAGAGGATTACTGGGATGCCAGCCTTCCCTATCTCCGCAGCGTGGCCAGCCCGTGGGACAAGTCCCTGTCTCCGGAATATAAGGAGACGACGACGATGCCGCTGGCGTCCTTCTACCAGAAGCTCGGCCTAAGCGGCAGCACGCCGGCTCGCAGCTTGCGGGTGCTCGATACGACGGACGGCAGAAGAATACGCGAGCTGGCAGCGGGAGACGCCACGTTCACAGGCCGCGAGGCCCGGGAGAAGCTGGGACTGGCATCCTCTCAGTTCACCTGGAAGATCAGCGGCAAAAATATCGAGATCACGACTTATGGCTACGGCCACGGAGTCGGGATGAGCCAGTGGGGCGCGGACGGCATGGCGAAGAAGGGCAGCACCGCCTATCAGATTCTGTCCCACTACTATACCGGAACCGCGGTCGTGAGGGAGAACGATCTCCCCCGCATGAGCAGCTAGGAAGCCCATCTTCCTCCCTCCTCGCAAATTCTCTATCGCCCTACGTATAAACCTAGCTGATCCGGCAACAATGGCTAGTGAGGTGATAGAAAATGAATGAACAAGATCAAAAAAACCAAAAGCAAGAGCCTCCTAAACCAAATCTGGGAGGAAGAAACTCCGCTCCATCTTCAGCCTACAAGAAGACCCTGTCGCGCAAGTGGATCTCTCCGGCACTGTTCGTCGCCGCGGCAGCAATCATCGTAACCGTCATGTGGCTCTATCAGGGAGACGACAAGAAGACTTCGACTACCGAGACTCCCGATACGACCGCAGTGGCGCAAGGCGGAGAGCAGCAGCCGGAGCCGGTGACAGTGAAGCCGGTGCCTGGCGAGACGGCGAAATGGCCGGTAGCCAGCACGGCTGACGTCACGGTGAAGCGCGGCTACTTCGATGCTGCCGCCACTCCTGCCGAGCAGGACGCCGCGATGGTCGAGCAGGGCAACACGTTCTCCGCCAATACCGGCATCGACCTGGCCCGCAGCGACGACCAGCCGTTCGACGTGCAGGCGGTGCTGAGCGGCAAAGTGACGCTGGTGCAGGATCAGCCGACCAACGGCACGGTCGTGGAGATCACCCACTCGGGCGGATACGTCTCGGTCTACCAGAGCCTGACGGGTGTGACGGTCAAGCAAGGCGACGACGTCAAGCAAAGCACGGTGATCGGCAAGGCAGGCAAGAACGAGCTGCAGAAAGATCTGGGCGTACACCTGCACTTCGCGCTCCTCAAGAACAACGAGCATGTCAATCCGAATTCGGTCCTGCCCGCGCTCGCTCCGGCGGCCAGCCAGGACAGCAGCGCCGCATCGAGCGACGATTCCGAATAAGCCGTTCCCGATCCCTGAAGCCTCGGCTTCGGGGATTTTTTTGCTTGGATGAAAAAAAGACGGCTTCGGCATCGAGTTTTTCTCCGCCGATCCTTTGCCCAAGCCATCTCCGCCATGTCGATGCCGGGACTGCTTGCACGGCCCGGGCTGTCCGCCGGGAGGCCATTTGCGAACAAATTGGACGGATTTAGTACCTAGTGCTTGGCCACAAAGAATATCTACCCGCCCCTCTCATATAATGTACCAATCTTAAAACGAGTTAGGGAGGCGGGAACGTGCACGATTACATCAAAGAGCGGACCATCAAGATTGGCCGGTGCATCGTGGAGACCAAGCATACGGTGCGCACGATCGCCAAGGAGTTCGGGGTATCGAAGAGCACGGTGCACAAGGATCTCACCGAGCGGCTGCCGGAAATCAATCCCGATCTGGCCGATCAAGTGAAGCACATCCTGGAGTACCACAAGTCCATCCGCCATCTCCGGGGCGGCGAGGCGACGAAGATCAAGTACAAGAAAAGCACCAAGCGCCGCGAGGTGCTGGCCGCAGGAAAACGGTAAAAACGGCCGCATTCCGGCCTCCCCTTTCACGGGAGGCCTTTTGGTAAAATTTTTTGACAAAATCAGAGGAAAAACGAGGTTATTAGCGAATAATGGGGGTATGAACTTCCACATTATTCGTTAGGGGACTTCGGACGTATGCTGAGCAAGGATATCGGAATCGATCTGGGCACCGCCAACGTGTCCATTCATGTAAAAGGCAGAGGCGTCGTGCTCGACGAGCCGTCCGTAGTCGCCGTTGAAACCGGCACCAAGCGGGTGCTGGCCGTCGGGGACGAGGCGTACCGGATGGTCGGCAGGACACCTGGGAATATCGTCGCCATCCGCCCGCTTCGGGATGGAGTCATCGCGGACTTCGAAATTACGGAAATGATGCTCAAGGCTTTCATTGACCGCATCGGCGGACGGAGCTGGTACAGCCGTCCGCGTATTCTCATTTGCGCCCCTACCAACATCACGTCGGTGGAGCAGAAGGCGATCCGGGAAGCGGCCGAGCGCTGCGGAGCCAAAGAGGTCTATATGGAAGAAGAACCCAAGGCGGCCGCGATCGGAGCCGGCATGGACATTTATCAGCCCAGCGGCAACATGGTCGTCGATATCGGCGGGGGCACGACGGATGTGGCCGTCCTGTCCATGGGCGACATCGTGACTTCTTCCTCGATCAAGGTGGCCGGCGATACGTTCGATTCCGATATTGCCCGCTACATCAAGGCGAAGTACAAGCTTCTGGTCGGAGAACGGACAAGCGAGAGCATCAAGATGCGCATCGGATCGGTATACGCAGGCGGACGCAACGAGGCCATCGACATCCGGGGCCGCGATATGGTAACAGGGCTTCCGCAGACCATCTCCATCCACTCGGAGGAGGTCCGGGAAGCGCTGCACGATTCCGTCGCCTCCATCGTAGCTGCCGCCAAGTCCGTGCTGGAGCGCACGCCTCCCGAATTGTCTGCGGACATCATCGACCGCGGCGTCATTCTGACCGGCGGAGGCGCCCTGCTGGACGGGCTGGATCTGCTCATGGCAGATGAGCTCAAGGTGCCGGTGCTCGTCGCGGAAGACCCGATGCACTGCGTCGTGAAAGGCACCGGATTCATGCTGGACCATCTGGACCGGATGTCGCGCAAGAAGGCGCGCTTCTAGAGTCCGGCGACCGAAGGCCCGCCCCTCGCGAGCCGCTCCTCCCGGAGCTGCGGAGCGCGAAGGGCGGGCCGCTCTTCATGGATGGGCGGCTGCTGCCGATATAACAATAAGACTTTCATCCTTTCATCTTTCATCATACAGGCAAGGGGAGAACCGGATGCTCAGAGGATTGTACACGGCAGCGGCAGGCATGGTAGCCCAGCAGCGCGTGCATGACACGGTAACGACGAATATCGCCAATCTCAATACGACGGGATACAAGCAGAGCAATGCGCTGAACCGCTCCTTTCCGGACATGCTGCTGTCCATGACCGGCAAGAACGATGAGCCTTCGCGCCGGATCGGACGCCTCAGCACCGGAGTGCTGGCAGAGGAGAGCATCGCGCTGCAGGTGCAGGGCGACCTCAACAAGACGGATCGGGCATCCGACTTCGCCATCGCCTCCAATATCGAGGTCCCGGGCACCGTGTTCGACGCTTCCGGCAAATCCGTCGCGCAAGACGGAACGGTGACGTACAGGCCGCAGGCCTACTTCACCGTGCAGGACGCGGACGGACAGACCCGCTACACGAGAGGCGGACAATTCCACCTGGCGGCGGACGGCTCCCTGCTCACGGCGGACGGCTCGGCCGTTCTCGGCAAGAACAACCGCCCGGTGACGTTCCCGGCCGGTACCTCCATGGATTCGCTGAAGCTGAACGGCGCCTACGATTTCACGGATGCCGACGGCGCGGCTACAGGCAGATCGCTGCTGGTTACGAGAGTCGACCGCGTCCAGGACCTGGTCCGCGAAGGAGACGGCAAGTTCCGTCTTGACGGGCAGGGCGGCGCGGCTCCGGCGACGGCGGCGGACGGAGTGGAAGTCCGTCAGGGATATACGGAGCGGTCCAACGTCGATGCCACCCAGGCGATGGTGGATATGATGGGCGCCCTGAGAGCCTACGAGGCGAATCAGAAGGTCGTCCAGTATTACGACAAGAGCCTGGAGAAGGCCGTCAACGAAGTCGGCAAGGTGTGAGGAGGAACGGCAGATGAACGGATCGATAATCAATGCGTCGGTAACGATGAACGCTCTGCAGCAGCGGCTTGACCTGCTGGCCGAGAATATCGCCAACGTGAATACGGCAGGCTATAAACGCAAGCAAGGCACGTTCGAGGATCTGCTCACGAACGCCAAGCAGCAGCCCGAGGCGTTCCGCAAGGACGGCCGCATCGGACCGATGGGCTACAACCAGGGCTGGGGCGCCCGTTTCCTGCAGCTCGGACCAGACATGACCCAAGGCTCGCTCAAGGAGACCGGCACCGCTACGGATCTGGCGATCGAAGGAAATGCGCTCTTCCAGGTGGCGGCTGACGGCAAAACGGCCTATACCCGCAGCGGCGCCTTCCAGTTGACGGTGAGAGGCAACGGTGATACGATACTGGCGACAGAAGCGGGGTATCCTGTTCTCGGCACTCGGGGAGGCGCAGGCCAGCCTGGACCGATCGTCGTTCCAGCCGGCGTCACGCTGCAGATCAGCGGCGAAGGCGTCGTGGAAGGCGTGCATGCAGACGGAACCCGCGAGAATCTCGGGCAGCTGAGCCTTGCATCTCCTGCTCGTCCCGAGCTGCTCACTCCGGTGGAGGACAACCTGTTTGTCGTCCCGGACGGACTTGCGGCCGGCGACGTGCTGACCGCCGCCGCAGCCGGTCCCGACAGCGGAATCGCTGTCCGCCAAGGGTATGTCGAGCAATCCAACGTCAACGTCGTGGATGAGATGACCGAGCTTCTGAACGTGCAGAGGGCTTATCAGTTGAGCGCCAGGGCGCTGACCTCCGCCGATTCGATGCTGGGCATGGCCAACAACATGCGCGGCTAGATTCCTGTTCCTCCATGCTGCGGCGCGGTGGGAATCTGCCGCGCAATAGATTACGGAAGGCTTCTCTTCCGGAGGAATAGGATGATGACCATGGTGCAGAATGAATCCCACACCCGAATGTCGGGAGGCGGGGCGGCGTCCCGTCCGGCAGAGAATTTCCGGCCGAGCGACAGCCAAGCTCCGCGGGACCGGGAGGCAGAACCATCTTCGCCGGACGCTCCGGCAGCAGCCAAGACCAAAGCCAAGGCCAAGCCGAAGCGGCGCAGCCGGTTCACCGCATGGTGGTTCGCCCGCAAGGTCATCGTGCTGGCGCTGTTCGTCGGCGCGCTGACAGGCGGCCTTTATCTGGGCTTCGTCGTCCTGGGCAAGGGAAGCATGGACGATGCATTCGACTTTGGCGTCTACAAGCATATTTACGACCTTATCTTCGCGGATTCCTAGATGTATCCGGCCTCCTTCGGGGGTCGGTTTTTTTTGTGGCCACCGATTCAAGTCCACGGCAAAAAAAGCCGGAGCAAAGGCATTGCGCCTTCGCTCCGGCTTTTGCATATGCGGCTTTATTTCACGGTGACCCTTACGCTTACGGTTTTGCCTTCAAAAGCGGCCTTGATCGTAGCCGTTCCTTTGGCTGTGGCGGTCACGGCTCCGCCTGCGGAAACGGTCGCCGCGGCTTCCTTGCTGGAGGTCCAGACAGCCGACGCGGTGACTTCCGCCTGCGTGCCGTTGTCGTAGAACGCCTTGAGCTTCAGCGGCGCGGAAGCTCCGGGAGCAAGCTGCAAGGTTTTGTCCGACAGGACGAGGCTCTTCAGCTTCGGCTTGACGGCGATCGTGACGGTAATGCTCTTGCCTTGGTACGTTCCGGTGAGCTTGGCCGTTCCGAGCTTGAGGCCCTTGGCGGAGCTGCCTTTGATGCTTGCGATATCGTCATTGTCGACGGTCCAGGTCATTTTCGAGGCGAGCGAGCTTGTCGTGCCGCTTTTGAACGTGCCGGTGACTTTGACGGTTTTGCTTTTGCCGGGATTCAGCACGAGCGAGGATTCCTCCACCGCGAGCTTGGTCAGCTCTTCTTCGATCACGACAGGCAGCGAGACGGTCTTGCCTTGGTACGAGGCGGTCAGCGACGTACGCGCAGCGGTCAGTCCGCGCAGCGTCGTTCCTTTGACAAGCAGGGAGCTGCCGGTCGTTTTCCATTCGGCCTTGGCCGTGACGTCCTCTTCCGTTCCATCCGTATACGTCACGTTCAGAGACGGGATCGGAGTGTCCTTGCCGATGACGAGGCTGATCGTCTGCTGCTCGGGCAGAAGCGCCAGCGGCTTCAGGCCCACGACCATTTCCACTTCCGCCGAGAGGCCGCCGACCGCAGCCTTCAGGACGGCTTTGCCGGCTTTTTTGGCGGACCATTTGCCATCCTTGATTTCAATGATGTCGGTATCGCCGGATGTCCAGCTGACGAGCTTGTCGACAGCGATCGTGGAGTCGTCCAGCGTCTTGCCGGTGACCGTCGGCAGCTTGCCGCTGTCGCCCGTAATGCTTGTCAGCGGTTCGGAGCCGGTCTCGATCGAAAGGATGGTCGGATAGACGGTGACGTTCAACGTTCTGGAGAGGCCCTTGTATTCCACCTTGATGATGGAGGATCCGGCCGCCTTCGGCGTGACGAGTCCGTCAGCGACGGTAGCGGTGAAGACGTCGCTGGAGCTCCATTCGGCGCTCTTCGTCACATCGGCCGGCTCCTTGTTGGGATCGAGCGCCGACGCGGTTACTTGAAGCGGACTGTCGGAGAGCAGCAGGTTCAGCTCCGCCGTGGCGCTCAGCTTCAGCGCTTCGTGGGCAGCGCGCACGACGACGCTGACGGTGGCCGAGGATCCGTAGAGGGAAGCGGTGATTGTCGCGGTTCCGGGACCGACAGGCGTCACGACGCCTTTGTCCACTTTGGCTACAGCTGCCGACGAGGTCGTCCAGGAAGCATCGTCGGTCACATCGACCGGCGTGCCGCCGCCTGCCGGCGAAGCTGTCGCGGTCAAGGATTTGGCCTCGTCGCCTGCCGTGAGATCAAGGAGAGAATTTGGCGACAGCGTGATGGATTGATAAGGGGAAGACACGGTTAACGTAATGGAGGCGGACACGCCTCGGTAGGAAGCCTTGATGACGGATGTGCCTGCCGCGACGAGGGTGACCTTGCCGTCCTCGACCGTTGCGGCCGCCGTGTTGGAGCTGCTCCAGACGGCTTCGTCGGCGAGATCCTTGGATTCATTGCCGTTTTTGCCGACAACGCCGAAGGTCAGGTCGTCCCCGAGCTGTGCCTTCAAGGTGGATGGAGCGGCGCTGCCGTCCTCCGCCAGAAGCTGGAGCTTGGCATAAGGATAGGTGACCGTAACGGAGATCGCTGCGGAATAGCCGCTGTACTTGCCGGTGATCGTCGCGGTTCCGGCCGCTACGGGCGTCAGTACGCCTCCCGTGACCTTCAGGACGGATGAGCTGGAGGTCGACCATACGGCCGAGGCGCTGACATCCTTGGTCGCGGAAGAGCCCGAGTAGGACGCCCACAGCGCGAGCGCGTATGGATCGTCCCCGTAGGTGAGGGAAAGCTTGGAGCCTTCGGTCAGCTTGACCGAGGTGACCGTATCTTCGGCATGCGCGGCAGGCGCGAGCAGCGCAAGCGCCAGGACAGCCGCGAGCAGCAGGGACAGCAGCGGACGAATGGTAACGCGGTAGGACAACGAAAGACACTCCTTTGCAAACCATGATAGTTCCTTTAACGGCATATCGATGCGAAATATGTAGGCAAATGGTGGAAAATAGGAAGGGCGGCGGTTTTTTTTTTGGCACTGCGGAGGTATAATAACGAAGATATACATAGGCATCTAGCGGCAGAAAGAGGAGTTTCGCCCCTTTTTACGCGCAATAAAAAGGACAGTCGGCGGCTCTTCGGTCCGCTTCCTGTCCTCCTATCTCAACCTTTGCGACCTGCAGGCTCGCTCAGGACATGCATAGTGTAGCCCGCCGGCCCCGGTTCCATGCAGCCCGGTCGGCGATTGACGAACAAGGGCGCTTTCGCCCGCGGAAGGGGTATTTTTTTGCTGGATATCAATGAAATCATGGAGATCATTCCTCACAGGCAGCCGTTTCTGCTGATCGACCGCATAGTTGAGCTCGAGGAAGGCGTGCGGGCCGTCGGACTCAAGAACGTCACGATGAACGAGCCTTTCTTCGCCGGGCATTTCCCGGGATTCCCCGTCATGCCGGGCGTTTTGATCGTCGAGGCGCTGGCCCAGGTAGGCGCGGTCGCCATCCTCAAGGTCGAGGCGAACCGGGGCAAGATCGGCATGCTCGCCGGCATCGACGGATTCCGCTTCCGCGGCCAGGTCGTGCCGGGAGATACGCTGACGCTTGAGGTGACCATCACCCGGCTGAAAGGCATCATCGGCAAAGGCCAGGCGACCGCCAAGGTCGGGGACAAGGTCGTGGCCGAAGGCGAGATCATGTTCGCGCTTACGGATCCGAAGTAGGCTTCTATCGCTGAAAAGCAAATGGCCAAAACAAAATCGAGCCCGAATTCGTCATCAAAACGAAGATGTTCGGACCGGGCCTGCTTTATTAAATGAGATCACGCAGAGTTCAAGGGAGAGATGAGTCCATGTCCGTAACGAAACTTGCGCAACAACGCTATCAGTCCTGGCTCGAGGATCCGACGATCGACGAGGCGACCAAAGAAGAGCTGAGGGGAATCGCGGGGGACGAAAAGGAGATTACCGACCGGTTCTATCGTGATCTCGAATTCGGCACCGGCGGTCTCCGCGGCGTCATGGGAGCCGGCACGAACCGCCTCAACGCCTATACGGTAGGCAAGGCGACGCAGGGACTGGCGAACTGGCTGCTTGGTCAGACGGACAAGCCTTCGGTCGTGATCGCGCACGATTCCCGCAACAACTCACCGGAATTCACGCTGGAGGCGGCGCTCGTCCTGGCCGGCAACGGCATCAAGACGTACTTGTTCCCTTCGCTGCGCCCGACCCCGCAGCTGAGCTTCGCGGTGCGCGCGCTGGGAGCGAGCGGCGGCGTCGTCATCACGGCCAGCCACAATCCGCCGGAGTACAACGGCTACAAGGCGTACGGCCCGGAAGGCTGCCAGCTCGTGCCGCATGAGGCCGAGCAGGCGATCGCGGCGATCCAGAAGGTGGCGAGCTTCGGCGAGATCAAGCGCATGGCCCGCGAAGAGGCGGAGCGGCAAGGGCTGCTCGTGTGGCTCGGCGAGGATGCGGACCGGGACTTCATCGAGGCCGTGGCGGCGCAGAGCCTGAACCGCGACCTGCTCAAGCGCGGCGCGGGACGCGACATCAAGGTGATCTATACGCCTCTGCACGGAAGCGGCAACCATCCGGTCCGCGGCGCGCTCAAGGAGATCGGCATCGAGTCGGTCGCCGTCGTGCCGTCGCAGGAGCAGCCGGACGGCTGCTTCAGCACGGTGAAGAGTCCGAATCCGGAGGAGCGCGAGGCGTTCGCGCTGGCGATCAAGCAGGCGCAGGAGCAAGGCGCTGACATCATCATCGGCACCGATCCTGACGCCGACCGGATGGGCGCGGTCGTGAAGAACAACGAAGGCGAATACGTCGTTCTCTCCGGCAACCAGTCCGGCGCGATCATGGTCCATTATGTGCTCAGCCAGCTGCGCGAAAGAGGCGGGCTGCCTGCGAACGGGGCCGTCATCAAGACGATCGTGACGAGCGAGATGGGCGCGGACATCGCCAAGGCCAACGGCGCAGAGGTCATCAACACGCTGACCGGCTTCAAATACATCGGCGAGAAAATGACCGAATTCGAACGGACGGGCTCGCATACGTTCCTGTTCGGCTACGAGGAAAGCTACGGGTACCTGACGGGCACCTACGCCAGGGACAAGGATGCCGTCGTGGCGGCGATGCTGATCGCCGAAGCGGCTGCCTTCTACAAGCAGCAGGGCAAGACGCTGTATGACGTGCTGCTGGAGCTGTACGGCGAGTACGGCTATTATCTGGAGGGGCTGGAGTCCCGTACGCTCAAGGGACTGGACGGCGTCCAGAAGATCGGGGCCATCATGGACAGCTTCCGTTCGGAAGCTCCGACGGAAGCCGGCGGCATCAAGGTGTCGCAGGTTCTCGATTACAGCCTCGGACTGGACGGCCTGCCGCAGGAGAACGTGCTGAAGTACATTCTTGAGGACGGCTCCTGGTTCACGCTTAGGCCATCCGGCACGGAGCCCAAGATCAAGGTTTACTTCGCGGTCCGCGGGGATTCCCTGCAGTCTGCGGAGAAAGCGCTGAACGCGCTGCGCGGCTCCGTCATGCAGCGCGTGGACGACATGGCCTGACCCGAACGTTCAACGGCAGGGTCAGGGATAGCGGAGCGGGATCGACAACCAACCGCACCGAGCATAGAAGTGAGCCGGGAGCCGCGCACCGCAAGGCGCCGGCTCGGAAGTTCAGTGAAGGGCCGCAGGGCGGGTGATGTCTACCCGCCCTGCCCGGCTTTTCAAGTATGAGTGGATAAGGGGCGAACTGGAACGTGTTGAAGTGGCAGCAGTGGAACCGCGCGGCCCGCAGGATCATGTGGGTGCTGGCGCTGATCGGCGTCATCGCGGCAATTCCCATCGGGGCTAACCGGTGGCAGATGGAAAAGACCTCCAAGCAGGTCGAGTACGTGTTCGATTATTCGGATCTCGTGCTGGTGGCGTCCTATCAAAGCCGTCCGGTCGACTATATCAAGAGCGAGCTTCAAAAGCTGAAGTCGCATGGCGTCGGCACGCTTTCGGTGTTCGAGAGCCGGCTGGACGAGCTGGAGAACGCGGGAAGGCTGGGCTTGTACAGCGAGGCGGAAGCGGCGCTGCTGCAGGGCAAGCCATCGCCTGCCGGGCAGAACTACACGTACCTGCTGTTTGAAGGAGCCAGGGAGCAGGCGGCTCTGGAGCCGATGATCACCGAACGCTTCACAAGCGACGGCATCGCCGTGCGCCCGTGGGAGCTAGAAGGCAAGCGCGGCCTCGTGCTGGAGACGCCGATGGCCGGAGCGGTGCTGAAGTCGATGGCTCCCGATCCGCTCGCGCTGACGGAGCTGCATGACGCCGGCTTCCGCCTGCTGCCGCGTCTGTCGGACCGGATTCCTTACGATCCGGAGCGCGTGGATGCGCTGCTTGCCGGATTCAAGAGCCTCGGCGTCACCCGCATCCTGTTCGACGGCGCAGCGGTCACCGGCTTCGCCGATCAGGCGGCCGCCAAGTCGTTGACTCATTTTGCCCAGAAGCTCAATGAGTACGGAATCGGCATCACCGCCATCGAAAATCTCAAAAAACCCCAGTCGGGCCTGAATACGCTGGCCTATCTGACGCACTATAACGTTACGCGGCTTTATTCCCTCTCGGACAAAGACGCCGCCGCCCTGAAGCCGGACGTCATCGCCGACCGCTTCCTGCTTGCGGCCAAAGACCGCAACATCCGCATGTTCTACCTCAACGCGGCTCCTTCCGCCAACCTGGAAAAAGGGACGGTCACGGATCCGATGGACAATCTCTACAAGTCGCTTGACGGGCCGGACGGAGCGATCGCCAAGCTGGATTCGTTCGGGTTCCCTTCCGGCGAAGCCCATGCGTTCGAGCGTTCCTATCCAAGCTGGATGAAGGCGCTCAAAGCGGTCGTCGCCCTCGGGGCGGTCAGCCTGATCGCGCTGCTTGCCGGAGCCTTCTTCAACGGCCTGGCCTTGATCGCCTTCCTGCTCGGCCTCGCCGGCAGCGCCGGGCTGTATGTCCTGAACAGCTCTCTCATGGAGCAGGGATTGGCGCTCGGCGCCGCAATCAGCGCTCCGACGCTGGCGATGATCTGGGCGATCAACCGGATCCGCTCCCATACGGAAGGGCAGCGGCGGCCGGTCGGAGGCGATTGGGCTTCCGCGGCCGGCGAAGGCGCGGACCGCTCGTTCCAGCTGTCGCCTTGGAGCGGCATGCTGGGAGGGCTCGGACAAGCCGGCACCCGCTGGGTGTTCCGCGGCCTCTCGGCCGGCCGGCGCCTGACGATGGCGCTGAGCATTCTGGCCGTCGCCTCGCTGATCAGCATGCTGGCCATCCCGATCGTGATCGGGCTGCTCAACAGCATGACTTACAGCCTCGTGCTGGAGCAGTTCCGCGGCGTAAGCCTGCTCCATCTGGCGCCGATCGGCTTGACCGCCGTCTACCTGTTCCTGTTCACGGGCCAGTCGGCCTGGCTCAGCCTGCGGCGGGTGCTCGGGCTGCAAATCACGATTCTGTGGTGCGTCGCGGTCGCCGTCATCGGCGCTGCCGGGCTGTACTATCTGTCGCGCACGGGCAATTCCGGAACGGCTTCGTCGCTGGAGCTGATGTTCCGCAACGTGCTGGAGACGACGTTCGGCGTTCGTCCGCGCACGAAGGAGTTCCTCCTCGCGCATCCGCTCATGCTGCTGGGATTGTTCCTGGCGCTTCGCTACCGCGCCGCCTGGGTATTGCTAATTGTAGGTTCCATGGGCCAGCTGTCCATGGTCGACACGTTCGCGCACATCCATACGCCGATCCACATTTCCTTGATCCGCATCCTGCTGGGGCTCGGCATCGGAGTCGTCATCGGCCTGATCCTGATCGCCGTATGGCAGATCGGGGAATGGCTCGTACGGAAATTCTGGCCGCGGGAGAGAGCTGCCAATGGCTGACACCGCAGGTTCTGTCTCCCCGATCCGCAAGAAGATCGTCATCTCCGGCTATTACGGCTTCCGCAACAGCGGCGACGAAGCGGTTCTGAAGTCGATCCTGCTCGCCCTTCGCGCCGAGGGAGAAGCCCAGGGCGTGGAAATCGATCCTGTCGTGCTCTCCGGAGACCCGGCGTGGACGGCGGAGATGTACGGCGTCAAGGCGGCGCATCGCATGAAGCCGCTTGAGCTGCTGAGGGTCATCGCCGGCTGCGACGGCCTCATCAGCGGCGGCGGCAGCCTGCTGCAGGACGTGACGGGCGGCAAGACGATTCCCTACTATACGGGAATCATCAAGCTGGCCCAGCTGCTCGGCAAGCCGGTGTTCATCTACGCGCAGGGCATCGGCCCTGTGCTGAACCGCCGGATGGACGGCCTCATCCGGCATGTGATGGCCCGCAGCGCGTACGTATCCGTGCGCGACGACGAATCCGCGGCGCTGCTGTCGCGGATGGGCGTGCCGCATGAGCGGATCGATGTCGTGCCCGATCCGGTCATGGGCCTGCCGCTGCCGCAAGGCTCGCAGGCAGCGGCAGGCGGCGGCTCCGCCGCGGCGGCCGGCGCGCCGGTCGTCGGCGTATCCTTGCGCCATTGGCGCAAGGACGGAGCCGACCTGGACCGCGCGGCGGAGGCGCTGGCGGAGCTTGCGCGGCGCCGGCCCGTGCGCCTGCGCTTCCTCCCGTTCCACACCCCGGCGGATGCGGAGGCATCCCGCCAGGTCATGGAACGGCTCGGGACGCTCGGCGCCGGCAGCTCCGCCGAGCTCGCCGCCCCGGGCGACGACCCCCAGGCGATGCTGCTGGAGGTCAGCCGCTGCGACATGCTGCTCGGCATGCGCCTGCACGCGCTCATCTACGCGGCCGGCCGCCGTGTGCCGATGCTCGGCCTGAGCTATGATCCGAAAATCGACCAGTTTCTGGCCCGCCTCGGCGATGGCCCGATCGCCACGACGGAAGCCATGGACGCCGCCGCCTTCGCGGATGCCGCCGAGCGGCTTCTGGATGGCGGAGACGGCTGGAGAGCGGAGAAGGCGGCTGCGATCGACAAGCTCCAGCAGGAGGCCCGCAAGCCGGCGCAACATATTGTCCAGTACCTGCGTCAGGAAACGAAGAGGTGACCGTTCGACCCATGTCGACTACAAAAGACTTTATAGACCCGTCCAAGCAAGCGGCCGAGGCCGCGAATGCGCCGGAAGATGCCGCCGAAGCATTGGCGGACGCGATCGGGGACGCTTCCGAGGCTTCCGCCTGGCTGGAGGCGCGGACCGTTCCGAAGGTTTCGATTTACGGCGTTCCTTTTTCCCGCATGGGTATGGACGAAACCGTGGAGTATCTTACGAACGTTATTGAAAGAGGGCAGCCTTGCCAGGTCGTCACGGCGAATCCCATCATGGTCATGATGGGGCTCGAGGATCCCGCCTTCCACCGGATGCTGCGGGAAGCCGAGCTTGTCGTTCCGGACGGCGCGGGCGTCGTCTGGGCCGCCGGGTACGTGGGGCAGCCGGTCCGGGAAAGGGTGCCGGGCTTCGATCTGATGCGCCGCCTGTTCCTGGAAGGCGAGGAGCGCGGCTGGTCCGCCTATCTGCTCGGCACGACGCAGGAAGTCATCGATGAGGCCGCAGCGCGCCTGAAGGCGCAATACCCGGGCGTGACCATCGCGGGAACGCATCATGGCTATTTCGGGGAGCAGGAGGACGCCGAGGTCATCGCCCGGATCAGGGCGGTTTCTCCGGATATGCTGTACGTGGCCCGTTCCGCCTCTACGCAGGAGCCTTGGATCGCCCGCTACAAGCAGGAGCTTGGAGTGCCTCTCATCATGGGAGTCGGAGGAAGCTTCGATATTATCGCCGGCCGTTTGAAGAGAGCTCCGGTATTCATGCAGAAGCTGCGCCTGGAATGGTTTTACCGCCTTCTGCAGCAGCCTTCGCGGTTCCGGAGAATGCTCGTTCTGCCGCAATTCGCTCTGAGAGTGATTCGGGAGAAGGAAAAGGTGACAAAACCTTACTAGAAGCGTCAATTCGCCGTAATTTGCGCGAAATGCCCTGATATTGGGGTTGGAGTTTCTTTTTCGAACGGGTTATAATTCATTCCGGTGTAATGAAGGGGAGTTGAATTTCCAGTGAATGCCACAATGACTTATATCGTCGGTTTCGCAGTCGCTCTGATCCTGGCCGTCTCGCTGACGCCGCTCGTCAAGCGCTTCGCGTTCAAGATCGGCGCCATCGACAAGCCGAATGCCCGCAAGGTCCATACGCGCATCATGCCGCGGCTGGGAGGCCTGGCGATCTATCTCGCCTTTATCGGTTCGTTCTTCCTGCTGCTTCCGTTCATTCCGGAAGGGCTGCTGAGCGCCTACGATACGAATCTGATCCGCGCGATGCTGGCGGGCGGCACGATCATCGTGCTGACCGGCGCTCTCGACGACCGGTTCGAGCTGTCGGCCAAGGTGAAGCTGATGTTCCAGCTCGTGGCGGCTTGCGTCGTCGTCTTCGGCTTCGACGTGAAGATCGACCTGCTGAACATTCCGTTCGGCCAGGACATGCAGGAGATCTCCTCCTGGCTCAGCATCCCGCTGACGATCTTCTGGATCGTCGGCGTGACCAATGCGATCAACCTGATCGACGGCCTCGACGGTCTGGCGGCGGGAGTGTCGGGCATCGCGATCGGCACGATCCTCATCATGGCCTGCTTCCTCGGCTTCGAGCCGATCATCCTGATGAGCAGCCTGCTGCTCGGAGGCATCCTGGGCTTCCTGGTGTTCAACTTCCATCCGGCTAAAATATTCATGGGCGACTCCGGCTCGCTGTTCCTCGGCTTCAGCCTGGCGACGCTGTCCATGATCGGCTTCAAGCAAGTCACGATCGTATCCTTCGTAACGCCGCTCCTGATCATCGGGGTGCCGATGGCGGACACGTTCTTCGCCATCATCCGCCGCTGGGTCAACAAGCGGCCGATCTTCGCTCCCGACAAGGGGCATCTGCATCACTGCCTGCGGGAGCTCGGCTTCAGCCACCGCAAAACGGTATTGATCATTTACGGCGTAGCGGCTTTCTTCGGCGCCTGCGCGATCGTGCAGTCCATCGTGGTGCAGTCCCACGCAGCCAACTGGGTCACCTTCGTCGTCATCAGCCTGCTGGTGTTCGCGATGCAGATCGGCGCCGAGCTCATCGGCATCGTCGACAAGACGAAGCGGCCGCTGCTGAACCTGCTGGCGCGCATGCGCATGAAGCCGCATCACGAGCGCGGCAAATAAAGACTCCGCCATCAAAGAGCTTGTCCTTCTCCGGAAGGAGAAGCTCTTTTTTTATTTACCAAAAATTTATCTACATTATAATAATACTTTCCTGCCAGGGCTCAATATCCTAACAATTTACCAGCTTTCTTCCGATAAACAACCTACACCAACTAACACCGAAAGAGTATGGAGGAGGCTTCCCGTGTTAAAACGATTCAGCGCAATGTTCCTGCTGCTGGCCCTGGTCCTGCAGCTGATGCCGGCTCTTCCCGCGCAGACGGCCAGCGCCGCCGCGACGGGGTACTTCACGTTTGCCAAGGAAAGCAGCAGTCCCAAAAGCCCCCGCATCACGACGAACGGCAAGATCAGCCTTGAAGGCTCGATCAGCAACATCGATCCTTCCAGCATTACGTACAGCGTCATTCAAGTCGTCAACTTCAAAGGCACCGACGACCCGACGGACGATGAAACGGGCGCCAAGACCGAAGGGGTGAAGGGCGGCATCTACCTGTCCGGCTACAACCTTACGGTGAACAACGTGCAGCTCTATTCCGGGCTGAACCGGATTACATTCAAAGGCCTCCAGGGCGGCGCCGAGGTCTCGACGTCGATCTATGTCATGTACCATGACGGTCCGGTCTTCTATAATCTCACCGCCCGCTTGGATGGCAGCACGTTCCCGATGAAAGAGAACGGAACGACCGTCGTTCAATCCGGCGCTTCGCGCGGCAGAACTTCCGCTGACATCGCGATTACGGGCAACGCGCCCAATGCATCCAAAGTGACGATCGAGGTCAACGGCTCCAGCCGGACTTATAATGTGTCGGCCTCCAACAATTACGAATTCACGATCTCTCCTTTGACGATCAAAAAAGGAAAGAACCTGGCTACCATCAAGGTGACCAACAACAACCAGACGATCGAGACGACACGCGAGATCGCTTTCTACAACGGTGATGTGACGTTCTACGACGTCAACCTGAACGATGGCATCAGCAGCGCGGCATTGGAGTATTCTCCGAACTTCTCCATAGCCAAAGCAGACCTTCCGAAAGCTACCCTTACAGGTACGCTCATCGTTCCGAACAACAAAAAGATCGTGGACGGCAAAACCGTTCCCAATCCGAACCCATCGGAAGCAATCAAGATTTTTCCGAGTCTGGACGGAGCGAAGCTTCCTGCAGGCGGATTTGATGCCACTCCTACGGTAACGAAGGACTCTTATTCTCCGGAAGATGCCTTCTACATTTATACCTTCAGCATCGGCCTGGACAAGCTGAAGTCCGATGCATACTTGTTCGACCGAGCCTACAATCTCAATCTGGAAGCCATGAATACGGTGGCGGGAGAGACGCAGGGCGTCTACAACCTGAAGTTCACGCTTCGGGATGCCGGAGCTCCGTTCATCAGCGAATTCAACTATATTCCGGGTTATAAAACGACGGCCGACCTCAACCTCGCGAGCAAGCCGCTCTCGGGAGCGAGCCTGTACGACACTCCTGTCGCCATGGAATTGCTGATCGGCAACTACTCGCAGGAACCCTTGACGATCAATAAGGTGCTTGATATCAATGGGAAAAGCGGCACAATCAACACCGCAGACTTGAATATCGTCGATACCTCCACGGTTACCCGCACGATCGGCGGAGTGAACAAAACCTTTACCCGCATCGTGCTCGAGGTGAAGAAGCTGCCTTTCGAAGGCACTCAGACGCTGTTCTTCAAGCTGGGCGACAACGACGCCGGCTCGGTCACCTTCAATATGCTTTTTGGACCGTTCCTTCAATACTCCAGCATCTACGATACAATGGATATTCCCTATGACACGACCAAGTCTACCCAATTGAACGACATCATCCAGAATAAGCTGAAAAATTTCGATGCGACGTTGAGCAATCTGAACGACATGTCGGAGATACGCTACAGCCCGGTTGACGGCAAAGCCCAAACGATGTTCCTGTACATCAACAATACGCCAATCGAAATTGCCAAAAATGCTAGCGACAACAACTTCGCTGCGACCGAAAAGGGCATCGCGACAGCCGCATCCGTTATGAAGGCGGGAGGGGCGTTCACGCTTCGCTTCGTATACAAGGGCGGCAAAAACAACTATGAGAATTCCATCACCATTTTATTGAGACAAATCAATTTGCCGAAGATTCCTTACTCTCCGGACAGCATCTATCCATACAGCAGCGAATTGGTTTCGCCGCTTGCGAATGATCCCAATTTCCCCAAGCAAGGCAGCGTCTACACGACCAAGGAACCGTACATGAACATTTACGGCACCTTTGACTTTATCGATTTGGGGACAACGATCTACGAAGCCCAAAGCAATCTTGAAAACATTGTTAAAGACAACACCAGCTCCAACTATATTTTGAAGATCGACGGCAGCACGCTGTCCAAGCCGATTGTCTGGACTCTCAGCAACGAGCTGCGTGTCGTCAACGATGCGGCATTGCCGAAGGACCAGCAGACGGTGAGCGTCCTGAACGAAAACAAGACGATCGGGGCCATCGACAAGCAAGGGGACAAGCAGCCGAAGCTTACCGTCACCTATGACTTGAAGACGCAGAGCCTCTCATGGGTTCTGACCGATCAATATCTCAGCAAGGACGGCACATCGAGCGTTTACAACTTCTATGTCTACAACAACGGCGAAGCCGGCGCTCGCGCCAGCTACCGCCTGGAGGTGGATCCTACGGCTCTGCCGTACAAGATTCTGCGTCCGCTCACGTCCAAGCGCATCGTCAACCAGAACTACGTGGAGATCGTCATCGACGCTCCTAATGCCAAGACCGTCACGGTAGGCAAGCAGGTCGCTGAAAAGATCGCCTACGACGCCGACAATGACGGCACCATCGATTATACGACCGCCTATCGGGTCATGGTATCCGGACTCAAGGCTGGCGAGAACAAGCTCAAGTTCACGATCGCCAACGACAACGATACGACCAGCGATACGATCGTGGTGACTTATGCTCCGACCAATATTCCGGGCGCCGGTTACATGGAAGAAATGAAGAGCTCCCACAAAGTATTCGAAGGCGAACTGACGCTTGCCTTCCCTAAGTCGACGACGCTCATCCGCCGCGACTACAACGTGCCGGAGAAGCTCAAGAACCAAGTGTTCACCGGGCATCGCCTGCTGTTCGGCATCGCCAATCCATCCGACGGCGTCATCGATCGGCATGAATTCGAGCAGGCTCCGGCCAACTTCGATCTGATTCTGGAGAGCCTGGGCAACATGTTCGACAATACCTTCTCCCCCAACTTCAACAAAGCGGGCAAGGTGTTCTGGATCGATGCGGGACTTGCGGACAATCCGCAGACCGACAACGTCTATGATCCTCTTAAGTATGGCATCGATCCGTACCAGTATCCGACCGCCGACGTGCCTTCCTACACGGACCGTCCTGCGAACCGCGAGCTGGTCACATCCAAGGAAGCGACGCTGACGCTGAGTTATGATTCCAACATTGTTGACGCCAACGGCACGTTCATTACGGTCTTCCACTTCGATCCGAAGAAGCCGGAATGGGTGAACCTCGGCGGCGTCGTCGACACCAAGAAGCACACGGTAACCGTGCCGTTCTCGGAGTTCGGCTACTACGTGGTCGGACAGATGAAATATTCCTATCTGGACGTCACGTCCCATCCGTATGCACGAAACTATATGGAAGCGATGTATGCCAAAGGCTTCATCAATGCCGCCGGCAACGACGAGTTCGGCGCGAGCCTGTACACTTCGCGCGGCGAATTCGCGACGATGATGGTGAAGGCGATGTCCATCCGCCTCAACTACAATACCGATCCAAGCAAGCGGCTCTTCAATGACGTGGGAGTCGAGAGCACGGCGCTGTGGGATTACCGCTACATCGAAACGGCCTTCAACGAAGGCTACATCCGCGGCAAGGCTCCGAAGGTGTTCGAGCCTACGGGCAACCTGACGCGCGAGGATGCCTCGGTTATTCTCGCCCGCGCGCTCAAGCTCAAGCTGGAGACGGATCCGGCAAAAATCGAGAAGGCGCTCCAAAAGGCTTTCAAGGATTACGGCAAGATCGATTACTACGCCCGCGCTTCGGTTCTGGCTATTTACCAGAAAGGCTATATCCAGGGCTCGCCGGTCGATTCCAGCGATCCGAAGAAAGGCAGCGTATTCGAACCGCAAGCGAACCTGCTTCGTTCCGATTCCTCCATTATTCTGGGCAAAGTGCTGGTCAGCCTGAAACGGCTTCCGAAAATCAATTAATCCTCATTCAAAAGAATGGAATGTGCCTGGAAATGTGGATTTTCCAGGCACTTCTGTCAAAAATGACAGACTTATCCGGAATCGACAAAAATCGAGAGATGGAAAAAGTTTCGAGTCGACGAGGAGCGGTTATCCAAGTTATACTAGGCTTGCAGCCAAAACCTACGAACAAAGGCAATACATAGCAGCAAGACAAGGTTATTTTCAAAAAAAATTCCGGAAGTCGCAACTTTTGCGAAAGCCCTGCGTTTAAGTATCTGGAGTCGCAAAGAGCAAAGGCTTGAAACCTGGATCGATGCGGGGATGCTGGATATCTCCAAGGCCGAATGGTTTCTATTGATATGGAAACATATTCACATGTTTCTCTTTACTGGTTCTATCAGGCCATTGTATAATGATTTAGTGGTTTGACAGCTTTCCATTTTTTTCTACTTGTTTTTACGAGTTTCTGCGGCATGTTCCTACACGTGTCTATACATGAAGCAGACCTTTTTCTATATTATATGGCTCCCACACTCTGGGAAGGGGGTGACACAACAGATGAGTAAGAAGAGCACTCATAGTTCCACAGAACACTCTCATTTACTTAAGCAAGTTAGAGGAGGAGAACAAAAGGTTATGAAGAAAAGTTTATCTCTGGTCGTTACAGGCGCACTCGTAACTTCCGTATTCGCAAGCTCCGCATTCGCGGCTGAACTGACGACGCAACAGAAGTTCGACGCACTCAAAGCAGCAGGTATCGTTGAAGGCTACCCAGGCGGTTCCGCTGGCCTCGACAAAAACATCACGCGTGCTGAGATTTCCAAAGTCGTAGCGCTGCTTCAAGGCCTTGGCGAAGACGCTGCTTCCTCGAAATACAAAGACGTAGCTGCCAACTACTGGGCTAAAGGCTACATCGGCGCTGTAACGAAAGCCGGCATCGTCAACGGTCTCGGCAACAACCTGTTCGGCCCTACGCAAAACGTAACGGTTGAGCAAGTTGCTAAAATCATCGTTGAATCCGCTGGCCTGACTCCTAAAGCCGACGCTGCCGTATCCGGCGCCGTTAGCGCATGGGCAAAAGGCTACGTGGCAGCAGCTATCGAAGCTGGTCTGATCGACCAACAAGCTTCTTACAAAGTAGCAGCTACCCGCGGCCAAGTATTCGAAGCAGCTTATGATCTTTCCAACGCATCCGCTGTTTCCGTTAAATCCGCTGTTGCTGTCGACGAGAAGAACATCGAGGTTACTTTCTCCGACGGCCAAGTGGTAAAACAAGCTCTGACGACTGCGCTCGTAGCTGGTCAAGCAACGAAAGTAGACGTTACGTACAACGGCAAAACTTACTCCGTAGAAGTAACGCTTCAAGCTGTTAAAGCTACTGAAGCAGCTCAAACGGGCGCTAAATCGATCACGGTTAAATTCAGCCGCGCTCTGTCCGCTACGGAGCAAACGTACATGGAAGGCGGCTACACGCTGAAATCCAACCTGTCGACGTTCCCTGTAACGGCTAAATACGCAGACGACAGCAAATCCGCTGTTCTGTCCGCGGCTTACCTGCCAGCAGGCGACTACACGCTGACGGTTAAAGGCACGGATGCTTCGTTCCCTGTCAAGATCGTAGCAGCAGTAGCGTCCTCGATCGACATCACGAACACGGCTCTTCAACTGGGCGATAACGTAGACGCAGGCGTTAAAGTCTACAACCAGTTCAAAGAGGAAATCACGGTTGCTTCCAGCACGTACATCGTTACCGCTGTCAACACGACCCGCGGAACGAGCCTGAAAGTGAACGGCGGCGCCATCAACGTTAAGAACGAAATCAAAAACGGCGACACGCTGACGAACGGTCCTATCTCCCTCGAGGGTGATTCCGTATCCGTATCCGCTGTTTACCCGGCTGCAGGACTGACAGTCAACAAAGTCCTGAAAGTAACGACGGGCAGCACGGCTACTTCCGTAGTTCTCGGCCAAGTAGCTCCACTGAAAGACCAAGCCCGCGTATCCGCTGGCGACGAAGGTCTCGTTCTGCCTCTGACGCTGAAAGACGCTGAAGGCAAAACGGTTAAGCTCAAAGCTGGCAACTACAGCTTCGGCGCTACGACTGGAAACAAAAGCATCGACATCAACGGCCTGCTCTTCTTCGTTAGCGATCTGTCCATCATCGACGCATTCAACGTTGATACGGACGGCGTGATCACGTTCACGGCTAAAAAAGAAGGCACAGTATTCATCACGGTTACGAACATGACCAAAGCTGGCGCTAGCGCTTCCCTCAGCCTGACGGTTAACGGCGCTGCAGTCGTTAAATCCATCGAGCTCGGCCAGCCTAACAAGCTGATCGTCGCTGGCGAAGAAGTTGCCTTCCCGTTCGTTGCTGCCGATACGTACGGCAACGAAATCAAAGGAACGGCTCTGAAAGTTAGCCAACTGGACTTCAGCGTTACTCCGGGCCTGGAAACGGGATATCCGCGCGTCAACGCTAAAGGCGAACTGGTCTTCAAATTTAAATCCAACACCGAAGGCGCTGGCTACATCATCACGCGTCCTACGACTCCAGGCGGACTGCCTAACACGCTGAGCATCACCGTCAACAAAGCAAAAACGACGGTTGCTGTCAACGGCATCCAAAAGCTGCCTACGACGCTTGAACTCGGCGCATCCAAAGGCGTCAAAGCTGAGAACATCGTCCTGGTTGACCAATACGGACGTACGTTCACGGCAACGGAAGGCACTTACGGCCTTGAGCTGGTTAACGCTAGCAACGGCGTCGTAACTCTGAGCGACACTGGCGTTCTGACGGCTGTCAAAGCCGGATCCGCTCAAGTTCGCATCACTTCCCCGGTTAAAGACGCAGCTCCTTACGTCTTCTCCGTATCCGTGGTTGAATCCGACGCGATCAAAACGTATGAAATCGACGCTGTAGGCACGGTATACGGCGGAACGGCATACGCTTCCGGCGCATCGGCTGCAAGCTACCAAAAATCGGCTACGCTGATCGGTAAAACGGCTAGCGGCGCACAAGTTGTCCTGAAAGACAAAGGCGACGCCCTTGAAATCACGAGCTCCACGCCATCCATCCTGGCACGTGTTGCTTCGAACAAATTCCAAGGCGTTAAAGCCGGCAAGTCCACGATCACTGCCTTCCTGAACGGCACTGAAGTCGCCAAACAAGAAGTAACAGTATCCGAAGACGCTCCGATCGCAGCTACGGTTGCCTTCGACGATGCTGAGTACGATGCAGCGGCTACAGCTCCACAACCGGTTGTTAAAGACCAATACGGAGTTGTAATCAACGGCAACGGCAAATTCTACTCCAGCAACGACAAAATCTTCAAAGTAACGACGGCTGGCGCTATCACGAAAGTAGCTGTAGGTCAAGCAACGCTGACTTACATCACTTCCAACGGCCTCGTAGCTACGACGATCATCTCGGTTAACTAATCGAAATGAAGCTCGGAAAAAAGTCAGGCAGGGTTATCCCTGTCTGGCTTTTTTTTAACTCGCAATGATGCAAATCCGTCCGGATTTGCATCATTGCTTTTTTAATTACGGGACTGGCGATGAAAAAAGTGGATTTCTCATGAAACAAACACATGACTCAAGGCGTCTAAACTACTATATGGAAATGGGAGGAATAGACTGGTGCAATCGAAATGGTGGATCCGAGGGGCAATCAGCTTGACAGCTGCAGGGCTGCTTATGCAAGGAAACGGACCTTTGCTATCAATTCCTCGAGTGGATGCGGCAGCGAAGACGGCAACTCTGGCCGGACAATCCGTAGCGCTTGGAGGAAACAGCTACTTGAGCGTACGGGATGCTCACTTCCTCATGCAGGATAAAGGCAAAGTGCTCGCATATACGGTCGCGATAACAAACGGGAGCTCCAAATCCCTGGATCTGATGGACTATTGGGTGAAGGTGAAGAGCAAATCGGGCAAATCCTTCAAAGCAACGGTCATTGAAGGAGACAAGGAGAAAGTATCGGTTCCGGCCAATACAACTCAATACATAACCTATTACGCCATAGTCGATTCGGCTTCCAAGCTGAACGATCTTTCCTTTCAGATTGTGAAATGGGACTTCTCGGCTGCCAATTACGAAAGAGTTCTTGGATCCATCTCATATCCGGCACAGGCGACCGACAAGGTGGCGGCCTACCAGCCAGGCGTGATGCTGTACGGCAGTGGAAAACTCAAAGGTGCGGTCAAGCAAGCTTTCATTACAAAGGACAAGGACAGCGGTTACGTCACAATCAACTATCTGCTCGAGAATGTAGGCCAACAGGTTATCGATCTGTCCAAGATGAACTTCAATCTCCAGACCGAAAGCATGTCCGTGTACAACGTGTCCTCTCCTGGACTCGAAGCCATGACTATACAACCTCAGGAGAGAAAAATCATCACTTTGCGTTCAACGGTTCCGGCAGCTGTTGTCAGCAAGCCTCTTTCGATCGTCCTTTCTCTCAATGACGAGGCGAGCAAGGTCAAGCTGCCCGCGGGAATTTTCAGCTTGCCGGCGTTGAAGACCCAGGCTCCTTCCGTTGCAGGACAGCCTCGCACCGTTTACATGGATGGCCAGCCGGTCAGCACGAAGACCGGCCAAGTATTCGTGAACCAGGATACGAACGGTCAGAGCCTGTCGCTCGAGTTCAGCATGACCAATTCCGGAACTGCCGCAGCATCGGGCGCTTACGACTTTTTCCTGCTGACTGACAAAGGGACAAGCTACGCATTGACGTATACGAAGGAGGAAAATGCTTCACTTCTTCCCGGCGTTGCCAAAACGCTCAGTCTTGGCGGAACGGTTCCTGCTGGTGCAAGCATCGCCGGTTCTCAGCTTCTCATGAAATCGGCCGCGACGGAGAAGGAGAAATCGTATGTGGTCGGTTCCTACTCCTTGGAAACGGCTTCTCAGGAAGGCGGTCTCGGATCTGCGTTCAGTTATCATGATTACAGCATTCAATTGAAGAGCATCAACCGCATGCCGACTCAAGATCAGGATGTGTTGATGGCGAAGCTGAGCATATCCAACACTTCAAGCCTTACCAAGCAAGTGCCGGCGCTGGGCGGTTACTTCATGATCAATGGGGTTAAGGTAGGAGCCGAGCAGAAAGCCGTAACCCTTGATCAGACGGTCACGCTCGCACCAGGCGCTTCTTATGAAGCGGTTGTATATACGGAAATACCTTATAGCACCGCCATTCAGCAAATTTCCTTCGTCAGCACGGAACCTGTGGCCGACAAACCTGGCAAGATGCTCTATCAGTTCACGGGGCAGCAGCTGTCTGAAGTTCCGGTAGGCAATGTGGATACGCCGTATGAAATCAGCGCTTCCGGAAAGAAAGCCTCGATCAACGTCAAACGTGCGGCTATCTATAAATTAGAAAGCAGCCAAACGTTCTACTTGGAGATTGAAGCCGTCAACAAAGAAGCCCGTGCTTCCCAGATCGCCAAGCTTGGCGCATATCTGATTGACAGGAACGGCTCCTCTGTACCCGTTCAGTTTTCCGAGCTGAAGGAGCGGATCAGTCCGGAAGGCAAGGCGCTGATTGCGGCTTGGGCAACGCTGCCAAGATCCTTTGAAGTCACGGACTATCAGCTTGTGCTTGGGGAAGCTATTTCCGCTGCAACCTCGACTCCTCCTCCTGCCAGCGGGGATGGAAGCGGATCGACTGGAGGTAGCTCGACCGGATCGGGAGGCAGCTCAACCGGCAGCGAAACGGCAAGCGGCATCATCGTCCGTCCGGCCGCCTATTCGCTAGCCGGATCGGTGACTGATGTCGCCACGACCGATCTTAAGCAGCTTAGAATCGGCGCCTATATGCTGTCTCTTTCAAAAATTGGACTGTTCTATAATGTAAAAGATGCTTATGCGATTGATGGATTAAAGCTGCAGACGAACTACTCGCTTCTGAGGGATTCCCAATACGAGGCGGTAGCGGGCACGCATAAGCTCGTCGTCGAGGTTGTCAATCAAGATGCCGGCAAGCTGGCTCTCAGCAAGACGTATCAGCTCGGGGTTGGCGTTCAAGGCTCGCAGGACGATGTATTGAAGGAAGGAAGCGACCTGGACTTCAATATCCTGTTCAGCGATCCGGAGATCCAGTCTAAAATTCAAACCAACAGCAAATACAAGCTTAATATCTATGACGTCTTCCAAGATTCAAAAATACTCATTGCATCCAAGCAGTATTCCTGGTTCCTGATTGATAAGTAAACGTCGATTCTAGCCGCGCCGGCACTTCTAGCCGGCGCGGCTTTCTACTGTTCGGCCAGAGTCGAATGATAGACAATGGAATCGAATTATAGTAGAGTGGTAGATTATTGAAGGGGTCTTGCATGAAGACGAACGACTACATATAAAGAGAAGAGATGGAAGGAGACAGAACAGGCATGGGCAACAAAGGGACAAAAGGCTTGAAGTGGACAACGCTGACCTTGACGCTTGCGGCCGGCGTATGGACGGGGACGCACTGGACGACCTTGGCCAACTCACTCGGAGGAGATGCATCCGCGGCCGCATCGACCGGCGCCGCCGGTTCTTCTGCCGCAGTGGTTCCCGGTACGGCTGAAGATCCGGTCGTAACGAAAAGTTATGTCGACCAAAGACTGGCCGAGCTGGGGTTCGGCACTGGCGGTTCGGGTGGGAGCACACCTACGGCAACGCCGACCCCTACTCCTACCCCGACAGCAACTCCCACGGCGACAACGACGCCGAAGCCGACGGCGAAACCAAGCGGAGGCGGCTCGGATGGCGGCTCGGAGGATGATGGCGGAATCAAGGTCATCAACGTGCCGGTAGGCAAAACGCTGATCGCCGCCGATGGAGCGGAAGTGGTGGTGCGGGCAGGCAAAGCGGTCGCCTACAGCCCGGACAGCAACGGCATCGCGGACGTAACGGACGGCATCGACATCAAGTCGGGGGCTGCTGTGCCGCAAAACCATTTGATCCTGTTTCCACGGGGAGGAAGAGGCGTTTCGAGCGCACCCGGCATGAAGACAGGGCTGACGGTCATGGTCAAAGGCAGTTATGAAATCAAGATGCAGCCGTAGATCCTATAAAAATGCGTAATGGCGGAATGGCTTAATGGCGTAATGGCATAATGGCTTAATAGGCGATTAGGAGGATGGCCCCTAAGGTGGCTAGCCGACTAATTTGAATTCAATTAAACAAATGGCTGCTTATAGAAAATCCATAGAAATGAAATCCAATCCGAATCCATGGATATCCAAGTCTCCTTAACTATTTGCGAACTATCGCGAATAGTTATTTTTTTCCCCCAGTGACAATATGTTCGAAGCTTAGCGCCTCCGGGCCGGAGGCATTCTATAGGCACATCCTTATCCAATTCTACTGGAGGTGCTTAGATCATGGCTAGATCCAACCGCGTTGTCGTGCCTGCAAGCAAGGAGATCCTCAATCAGATGAAATACGAAATTGCCGGAGAGCTTGGCTTGTACTCCGTTCCGGCTCCCGGAGCGGGAGATACAGAATTCGCCGGAGAGCTCGGCGAGGCCGGGCACAGCTCGCAGCCGACGGTGCATTGGTCTTCCCTGGCAACGCGCCAGGCGGGATCGGTGGGAGGCGAGATTACGAAGCGTCTCGTCGCCAAGGCCGAGCAATCCCTCTACGGACTCTAAAATCGCATGGCGACGCGGTCCAAAGGAGATTCTCCAAAAACTACCAAGGATTGCCGTCCATTGACACTATGCGACAGTTCCGCTATTATAGTGTCCTAGAAGAGTTGTCTAACGACCTTTTCCAATGGGAAAAGGTTGATTTTTTGTTCAGGACTTTTCTCATTATATGGTTCTAGGAGGTCGATCAGCTTGTCCCTTAAAGGAAGACACCTGTTTACTTCGGAATCCGTAACGGAAGGCCATCCCGATAAAATATGCGACCAGATTTCTGACGCAGTTCTCGACGCTTTCCTTGAAGTGGATCCCTATGCCCGCGTTGCCTGTGAAGTATCCGTAGCGACGGGCCTTGTGCTCGTTATCGGCGAGATCAGCAGCCGTGCAGACTACGTGGATATCTCCGCAATCGCGCGCCGCACCATCAAGGAAATTGGATATACGCGCGCCAAGTTCGGCTTTGACTCCAGCACCTGCGCGGTTCTGACTTCTCTCAACGAGCAGTCGGCCGATATCGCCCAAGGCGTCAACGCCGCGATCGAAACCCGCGAAGGCAAGGACATCCAGCAAGAAAACGAAGACATCGGAGCAGGCGACCAAGGCCTCATGTTCGGTTTTGCAACGAACGAAACGCCTGAGCTGATGCCGCTTCCGATCGCGCTGTCCCACCGCATTGCCCGCCGCCTGGCGGAAGTTCGCAAGAACGGCACGCTGGAATACCTTCGTCCGGACGGCAAAACGCAAGTAACGATCGAATACCAGGACGGCAAGCCAGTCCGCGTAGACACGATCGTTGTCTCGACCCAGCATGACGAAGCGATCTCCCTTGAGCAGATCCAGAAGGATATCCGCGAGCATGTCATCGCTCCGGTCGTTCCTCAGGAGCTGATCGATGGAGACACGAAATATTTCATCAACCCGACGGGCCGCTTCGTCATCGGCGGACCTCAAGGCGATGCCGGCCTCACCGGCCGCAAAATCATCGTCGACACCTACGGCGGCTACGCCCGCCATGGCGGCGGCGCGTTCTCGGGCAAGGATCCGACGAAAGTCGACCGTTCCGCGGCATACGCGGCCCGTTACGTGGCGAAGAACATCGTTGCAGCCGGCCTGGCCGACAAATGCGAGATCCAGCTGGCCTACGCTATCGGCGTAGCCAATCCGGTCTCCATCAACGTGGACACGTACGGCACCGGCAAGGTGGAAGAGGAAAAGCTCGTCGAGCTGATCCGCTCCAACTTCGACCTTCGTCCTGCAGGCATCATCAAGATGCTGGACCTGCGCCGTCCGATCTACGGAAAAACGGCTGCATACGGCCACTTCGGCCGTACGGACATCGACCTGCCTTGGGAGCGCGTGGACAAAGCCGCTCTGCTTCAGCAGGAAGCCGCACTCGTATAGCATGTTTCCGACAACCTCCGCTCAGCCTGAGCGGAGGTTTTTTGCGTTCAAGTTATCGTTCCGTACTTGATGCGCAACCTGCTTGAGCCGCTTAGGAACCGGAACACGGACATAGATGAAGGCTGCCCATAGGATGCCAACTTCCAGCGAATTCTAAACATTCCTTATTTGGATACCGACAAAGTAACTACAATGGGTTACAAATCGGGGAGTGAATTCAGTTGGCTGGAAGAAAAAGCAGAACGATCATGATTGGCGCAGCGGCCTTGCTCATGCTTGCGAATGCCTGCCTGCCTGCAGGCGGATGGCTGAGGCAAGCCGCTGCCGCGGCGGGAGGGCCGCTGCTGTCGGCCAAGCTGCCGGCGGACGACGCGGTACGGGTGCCCGCCAACTCGAGGTTGCTGATGACCTTCGACGAGGCGGTCGTGAAGGGAAGCGGCAGTGCGGGCATCAGCATCCGCAAAGTATCCGACAACACGGAATGGGCGAGGTTCGCCGCAGACGACGGAAGAGTCCAGGTGGAGGGAACCCGGGTTTCGATCCAGCCGGATAAGCCGTTCGCTTCAGGCGAATCCTACTATGTGCTGCTGGATGCAGGGGTATTTTCGAATGCGTCGAACGGAGCTCCTTTCGCTGGGATCTCGAGCGCCTCGGAATGGAACTTCAGCGCGGCGGAGCCGGACACCATTCCGCCCGACGTTGCGGCCGCAGCCCCGCAAGGCGGAAGCGTGCCGGTATTCTCTGCCCTGCAGCTGAACTACGGGGAAATCGTCTTTCCATCGGAAGGCTCGCTGCAGCTGGTCAACCGGACGACAGGCGATGCCTTGTCCGTCAGCGCTGTGTCCCCATCCGTCACGGGCGGCGGCAGCCAGTCGCTGACGATCGTTCCCCCTTCCGTCCTCGTTCCCGGGCAAGAATACAGGATCGATGTTCCCGCAGGCTGGGTGCAGGATGCCGCAGGCAACAAGAGTCCAGCCTACTCGTGGAGCTTCACGACGGGAAGCTCTCCGGTCGGCATCTTGGAGAAGCAGCCTTCGGCAGGAGCCGCAGGCGTTGCGCTGGATACGGGCTTGAGACTGAAGTTCGACAAGACGGTGACGTCAGGAAGCACGCCGAATGCGCCGAAGTTCGTGACCGTGAAACGCGTCGCGGACAACGTCACCGTCACAAGCTTGAACACATCGGGAATGACATACAAGCAGGACGGTACGGTCGAGACAGGTCTGGACAGACAGCTGGCTGGCAGCACGGCATATTATGTGCTTGTCGATCCGGGAGCCTTCCGCAGCGGAGACATGCTGTTCGCAGGCATCGGCAGCGCGGCGGAATGGACGTTCACGACCCGTCCGTCTGCAGGGCAGCCGCCTGCCATGGCCAAGCTGGAGCCGGCCGCTGGAGGCGTTCTCGGGGCGCTGGACGGCAAGCTGCGGATTACATTCGACAAGAACGTGTTCCCGGGAACCGGTTATGTGACGATTAGGAATGCGGGAAGCGGCTCGGCAGCGGCTACGATCCCGGTTACTTCGGAACTGCTGTCCGGGTTCGGAAGCAACGTCATCACGATCAATCCGGGCATCCTCTTTTCCGAAGGAACCCAATATTATGTCGAGATCGGCAATCAGGCCTTCCTGGACGAGAGCGGCAACCGATTTGCGGGAATGAGCGGAAGCGGCGCTTGGCCGTTCACGGTCAATAGGGATTCGACGCCGCCTTCCATCGTATCCATGCTTCCGGTGAGCGGAGCGGCGTCCGTATCGACGGTCTCGCCGCTTAGACTCGTATTCAACGAAGCCATCCGGCTGGCGCCGGGCGCCAAAGCCTTGCTTCACCGGAGCGGCAGCTCCACTCAGACTTACCCGGCTTCTCTTTCCATCGCGCCGGATAACGCCAATGCGCTTCTGATCAAACCGGATGCGGCGCTGCCAGGTGCGACGCAGCTGTATGTGGAGCTCGGCGTGAACAGCGTGACCGACTTGGCCGGCAACGGCTTCAGCGGCATTCTGAACGAATACCAGTGGAAGTTCACGACGATGGCGAGCGGCAGCGGCACGCCTTCGCTTAGCAGCTTGGCAGCAGCCAGCTCGACCAGGATTCAGCTGATTTTCAGCATGGAGCTGGACAGCGGTTCGGTTCCTTACCCGGCAAGCTTCTATGTCACCGTCAACGATTCGCCTGCGGCCCGCGAACTGGCAGGAGTCGAAGTGAGCGGCAGCACGGCAACGCTTATTTTGCGGTCTCCGGTGCTCAGCGGCCAGAAAATAACGGTTTCTTATTCGGTTCCGGGAGAAGGCATGCCCGCGCTCCGCAGCTTGTCGGGTGTCCGCGCGTCGGGCTTTACCGGCAAGGAAATCCAATACGACGCGGCTTCCTCGCTGCCCAAGGTGACGGGCGGCGTCCTGAATGGAAGCTACGTCACCCTCCAGCTCAGCAAGCCGGTGCAGGCCTTGCAGGCCGGAGCCTTGTCCCAGTTCGGCCTTTACGTCAACGGCTCCTATGTCCAGCTGACGGAGGCGACGGCGTCGGGCTCGACCCTTCTGCTTCGCTTGAGCAGTCCGTCCACGAGCGGGGGGAGCGCATACGTCAACTACTCCCCTGGCACCGCTCCCGTCGTGGACCAAGCGGGCAATCCGCTTGGGGCATTCAGCACTTATTATGTTCAGAACATGCTCGATACGACGAAGCCGGTGCTCAGCAGCATCATCGCGGGAGGAAATGCCGTTACGCTGAATTACAACGAAGGCCTCCATACGGCCAAGGTGCCTTCATCCAGCCGCTTCACCGTCATGAACGGGACTTCTTCCATCGGAGTTGCAGGAGTAAGCGTCGAAGGCAGCAAGGTGACGCTCAAGCTGAGCGGCAGCCTGAACGCATCCGTCGGCCTTGCCGTCAGCTATTCCAAGGGCAGTCCAGCCTTGGCGGATCTGGCCGGAAACGAAGCGGACTCGTTCAGCGGCGTGCCGGCATCGATGTTCACGGCCAGCACGACTCCGACCTATCTTTCCGGCATGGCGGACGGAGATACGCTGACGCTCGTATACTCCGGAGTTCTGGATCCGGCATCCGCACCGGCTCCAAGCCAATATTCCATTCGTGCGGACGGCGTGCTCGTTCCTGTCAACAGCGTCGGCATTGCCGGTTCCTCGGTCATTCTGAAGCTGAGCCGCGCGGTGGCTTCGGGACAGGCTGTGACCGTGACCTACACGCCTCCGACCTACAACCCGCTCAGACAGATAGGAGGGGACAGCGCCGCCTCGCTTTTGTTGGCATCCGCAACCAATGCTACAGGCCAGCAAGGAGGCTCCTCGCCCGGCTCGCAGCCGGCATCCGCCGGCCAGCTGACGTTGACGGATGTTATGGTCAATCAGGATGTATCCCCGGCCGGAAGGGCGGCCAGCCGTTATTCGG
Source organism: Paenibacillus sp. RUD330 (assembly GCF_002243345.2). NCBI lineage: Bacteria > Bacillati > Bacillota > Bacilli > Caryophanales > Paenibacillaceae > Paenibacillus > Paenibacillus sp. RUD330. The sequence goes on along the minus strand of NZ_CP022655.2, from coordinate 5,039,192 downwards.
TTCTGAGCGACAACCTGATTCTCGCTTACCAGAAAGCCCGCAGTTCGGGTACGGATAAAGTCTTCTTCAAGGTGCCGGACGGCCAAAAGGCAGGCATGGTCGCCTTGCCGATCCTGGCTCTGCAGCAGGTGCTCGCCGCTTCGGCGACAGCCTCCTTCGAGCTTCAGTACAATGGCGTTTCCACGGTGATTCCTCTCCAAGGAATCGATTTCGCCAAAACGGCCTCCCTGCTCAATGCAGGAGGTCCTACCGGCTATCTCATGCTCTCGATCGACGACAATCCGGCGACCCTGGCGGGGAGCTTGCAGAACGCGGTCACCAAGGGCGGCCTGCAGGCAGCCTCCAGCGTCATCGGAGTCGACATATCGGTCATCGGGACATCGGCGACGTCGGCCGACCGGAAGAAGCTGAGCGGTCTCAGCCGTTATGCCTCCACGACCTTGCTGACGCCATCAAGCCTGGTGCCGGCATCCGCCTCCACGGTGTTCCTCGACGATGAGACGGCCATGCTCAGCTACGTGCCGACCCGGATCAGCGGGCTGTCTGTGACGTTCAAGCATAAGTCCGGCGGCGTCTTCGTCGTCGTGAGAGGCACGCCCGTGCTGAGCGACGTGAACGGACATTGGGCGAAGAACGATATTGTCGCTCTGGCATCCAAATCGATCGTCAGAGGCAGAAGCGCCAATTCCTTCATGCCCAAAGCCGACATCACCAGGGCGGAATTCGCGGAGTACATCGCAAGGGCCCTTGGCCTCAAAGGCGACCGCGCCGCGGCTTCGGCCTATAGCGACATAGCGTCCGGATCGGCGACCGCTTCTTATATCGGAGCGGCTTCTGCGGCCGGAATCGTGCAGGGAAGCGGCGGGCAGTTCCGGCCGAATGCGGCCATCTCCCGCCAGGAGATGGCGGCAATGATGGTTCGCGCCATCGAAGCCTCCGAGATGAAAATCATTCCGGCGAAGGATAATGCTTCTTATTTGGCGAAATTCAAGGATAAGGGCAAAATCAGCGCCTGGGCGCAGCCGTTTGCGGCCAAAGCCGTTTTTGCGGGCATCGCGAACGGCCAGACCGCCACCGAGTTCGCTCCGCTGGGTCAGGCGACCCGCGCAGAGGCGGCCGTCATGCTGAAGAGGATGCTGCTGTACCTCGGCATGATCGACGTGTAGGTAGAACGGGAGCTGTCTTGCCGGCATCTTGGATGCGGCCGGGCGGCTTCTTTTTTTCATCTCTGTCACATTCCGTCCTTTCCTATTGTCTTCAGTAAGGAGTCAACAAAAGGAGGAAGATTGAACATGAAGCTGCGCATGAACTACTACAAATCCGTGCCCGAAGCCTACCAGGCTATGGCTGCCTTGGAGAAAGCATCCGGGAAGAGCCTCGACCCTGTCCTCAAGGAGCTGGTCAAAATCCGTGTCTCCCAGATCAACGGCTGCGCGTTCTGCATCGATATGCATGTCCGGGACCTTCTTAAGCTGGGGGGGCAGAACGATCGGATGCCGCTGATCAGCGTCTGGCATGACGCACCATGCTTCTCGGATGCGGAGAGGGCGGCGTTGAGGCTGGCTGAGCATGCGGCGGTCGTTTCCGTGAAAGGCATTCCGGAGGAGGTCTATGAGGAAGCGAGGAGGCACTTCGACGAGAAGCAGTTCATGGATCTGATTCTGGTCGTCAACGCCATCAGCGGGTGGAATCGGATCTCCATCGCCACCGGCATGTTCCCGGGCTGCTTCTCATGACCGGCTCCGCCGCGGAGACGCTGTACCGGTCGTGGAAAGGATATGTGTTCGCCATCGCATACCGGATGCTGGGCTCTGCGGCGGATGCCGAGGATGTTGTGCAGGACTTGTTCGCCGAGCTACAAGGGGACGGCATCCCGCAGCCGGATCATCCAAAAGCGTACTTGACGCGAGCCGCAGTCAACCGAAGCCTGAACATGCTGAAGTCGGCACGCCGCAAAAGGGAGCAGTACGTCGGGCAGTGGCTGCCCGAGCCGCTGCCCTTGCAGCCGGACGAAAACGGACCGGAGCAGCTCGCCGAAAGCCGCGAGGCGCTGGGTTATGCGTATATGGTGCTGATGGAGAAGCTGCTGCCGGCCGAGCGCGCGGTGTTCGTCATGCACGAGGCCTATCAATACGATTACCGCTCCATCGGCGAATGGCTGGGCAAAAGCGAGGCGGCCTGCCGGCAGCTTGGAAGCCGCGCGCGCAGGAAGCTGCAGCTTGGGGAAGGAGCGCCTCTTCCGGCAGCGTATTGGAGGATGCAGGACGACAGGTCAAAAGACAGGAGGAAGGCTTTGCTGGAGCGGTTCCTGTTTGCGTTCGAGCGGCATCAGGTGGATGAGCTTCGGGAGCTGCTGGCCGCGGATGCGGTGATGGTCACCGATGGCGGAGGCATCGTTCGCTCCGCCCTGAATCCGATTGTCGGAGCGAAGCGGGTCCATGCCTTTACCGCATCGCCCAAAACCTTCCAGAAGCTCCGGCGGACGAGAACGACGCTGCTGGAGCTGAACGGAGAGCTGCAGGCGCTGTTCTGGGAGGACGACAGGCTTCATGCCGTGCTGTGCTTCAAGCCCGATGAGAGGATGGAGCATCTGAAGGAGCTTTATCTCCTTACGAATCCGGAGAAGCTGGAGTCGATCCAACATCGATTGAATGCATGAATGGGGCCATGCCGGCGGGCATGGTCCTTTTTTTCGGGCAAAGATTCCTGACCGCAGGGCGGACGCGACAGGTCCTTCCTTCCATTCTAAGAGATTATTAACATAGAAAAAGTCAATCATTGTCGAAAGGCTGAAAGGACTATTCTATCAGACCCTCTTTGGTCGTAACTTTTTTCCATTCTGGAAGTCTATTCATTCGTAATGACAGAGTTTCAGACTCGCAAAACGAGTGCCATCCAGATAGGAGAGTTGCAATCTTTATGTCCAATGAAAAGAACCACACGGCAGTCCACGCCCCTTCGGCCCCTACATATAAGCATCCTCGCCCGCTCGGCGGCCGCAGGGTGCTCGTTACCGTGCTCGGCGCCGCCCTCATCGTGCAGCCGCTGCTGGCGCTTGCGCCTGCGCTGCCGGGCGCTCCGTCCATCCTGTCTCCATCCGTCGCCCATGCGGCCGAAAGCGCTCCGAAGCTGACGGTCACGAACCAGGAGATGGTCACCGCCGGCGCCCAGCGCATCGACTATTTGTGGAAGGGCACGCGCAGCGGCAAGGCCGTGCAGGCCAATATCCACGTCATCAAGGTCGATCTGACGAATCCGTACGTCAAGCTGAACGCCATCAACAATACGCAGGGCGTCGTCACCGACCGCGGCAGCGTCATGAGCATGGCCAAAAATTCCGGCGCCGTTGCCGGCGTCAACGCCGATTATTTCCAGACCTCTTCCACGGACGGCGCTCCGATGGGCGCGGAGATTCTCGGCGGCAGCCTGCTGACGAGCCCGATGCAGCTGACGGGCATGTACATGTTCGGCGTCACGAAGGACAAGAAGCCGGTCATCGACCGCTACCAGTTCCAAGGAAGCGTCACAGCCGCCGACGGCTCCGCGTTCACGCTGGCGGGACTCAACCAGTCCTCCTACACGACGGAATATCCGGCCAAGACGAATTCCCATTCCGATTCGCTGTTCATGTATACGAGCGCCTGGATGGATGCGGACCGCCCGGCTGGAGCGAGCTATGCGACGCCTACGGAGGTGCTCGTCCAGAACGGAGTCGTGCAGCAGCTATCGGAGGGCGCCGCCTTCTCCTCCAAGCCGCCGGCTGACGGATATATTTTGCGGGCGCATGGCAAGGCGGCCGCATTCGTGCGCGATCACCTGCAGCCGGGTACGGCCGTGAATGCGAACTACTCCCTTCAGTCCCTGACGACCCAGCAGCAAGCCGATCCGGCCAGCTTCGAGATGATGGTCGGCGGGCATACGATTCTCGTGGACGGCGGCAAGGCGGCGACGTTCTCGCGAAGCGTCTCGTCGATCAGCGGCACTACCGCGCGCTCCCGCACGGCGGTCGGATATTCCTCCGATGCCAAATCCGTCTTCATCATCACGTCGGAGACGAACGGCAGCAGCTCCGGCTTGACGCTTGCGGAGCTCCAGCAGGCCATGGTCAGCATCGGCGTCTACAAAGGGGTCAACCTGGACGGCGGCGGCTCGACGACGATGGTCGCGCGTCCGCTCGGCGACTTCGGCCTGCAGCTTGCCCATCCGACGGAGTACGGCACGACGATGCGGCAGGTGTCCAACGGGCTCGGCGTCTTCAGCATCGCTCCTCAAGGCGCGATCAAGGGCATCAAGGCAAGCGGCTCCGGAGTGCTCTTCCTGGGCCAGTCCGGCACCTATTCGCTGAAAGCCTACGATCAGTACTACAACCCGATGGAGCCGGGCGGCCTCAGCGCCAAATGGAGCTCGTCCAAAATCGGCGGCAGCTGGAACGGCAATGCATTCACCCCGACGAAGGCGGGACAAGGCAGCATCACCGTGAAGTCCGGCTCGGCTGAGGATACGCTTCCCGTGACGGTGGTTGGAGCGGACGACATCGCCGCTATGAGCATCGGCAGCGCCCAGGCCTCGCTTGAAGCCGGCACGACGGTATCCGTGCCTGTGACGGCTACGCTGCGCAGCGGGCAGCAGTACACCGTTCCGCCGGAATCCGTGAAGTGGGAATTCCAAGGGCTTACGGCAGCCCGCAACGGCGAGAAGCTGACCGTGCAGTCCGTCGCCGACGGGGCGGCCATCGGATACGCAATCGCCCGCTACGACGGTTTCTCCGCCGTGCTTCCATTCGCGAAGAGCGGCGGCAGCAGCGTAGTCGCCGACTTCGATGCGGCTTCTCCGGCAGCCTCGTTCTCCTCGACGGCAGGCGTCACCGGCAGCACGTCCCTCCTGAGCGGACTGGATGCCTCCAATGCGACCAACGCGCTGTCCTTGTCCTATGATTTCTCCGCAGGCACGACGGATACGAGAGCCGCGTACGCGATGATGGGCAGCGGCGGCGTTCCGATCGCAGGCACGCCTTCGGGCATCAGCGTCGACGTTTATGGAGACGCGAGCCTCAACTGGGCGAGGGCGGAGCTGACGGATGCCGCAGGAGCGACCCATCTGCTCACGCTGGCCAAAACGGTCGACTGGAGCGGCTGGAGAACGTTGAAGGTCAACCTCGCCGACTCCGGAAAAGCCGTCAAATATCCGGTCAAGCTGACGCGTCTGTATATCGCGAGCCTGAAGGAAGGCGCCGACGAGCGCGCCGCAAGCGGACAGATGGCTTTCGACAACGTGAAGGTGGATTCCCCTGCGGCCTTGCCGGCTCCGGCCTCCGTCAGGATCGAGATGAAAGCCGGCAGCAAGACCGCCATGGTGGACGGCAAAACGACCGCTCTGGACTCCGCTCCTTATATCAAGGGCGGCACCACATATTTGCCGCTCCGCTTTGTCGCCAGCTCGCTCGGCAGCACGGTGAACTACGAAGCGGCCGCAAAACGCGTATCCGTGCTGCGGGGAGGCCAGCTGCTGGAAATGGTCATCGGCAGCAAGGAACTCGTCTCGAACGGCAAGCGATTGTCCGCTGATACCGCGCCGATCGAACAGAATGGCAGGACTTTAGTCCCTATCCGCCTCGTATCTGAGCAGATGGGCCTAACGGTAAAATGGGACGGAACAACCAAAAGGATTACCGTCGAATGATACAAATCTGAGCACGCCTGCTGTGGTATGATAGAGGGGACCTGTCCCTTTCATATTGTAGAGAAGGAAGGTATCTTTCACAGATACCTTCTTCTCGTTTCCTCGCATTTGTCCGCTGCCGCCGGTTGGCGGCGGACCGTGCGGCTTGAAAACGAATGGAGCGGCAGGAATCTCCAGCATCAGAAAGGCAGCCGTGATGACTGTGGATCACCGGATTGTGGACATCGACCGCGTTATCAAAAACGCGATTCAAGTCATGGAAGAAAGCAAATACCAAATCTATGAGATCTGCGAATCCGCGCGCAAGGAACTGGTCACGCTCGAACAGGAGCTGAATCAGGTGCTCCAGGAAACGATCCAGACGATCGACAAGGTCGACAAGCTGGAAATGGAGTACCGCCTTGCGCGTATTCGGCTTACGGAGGTAAGCCGGGATTTCGTTCGCTATAAGGAAGAAGACATCAAGAACGCCTATGAGAAGGCTACCAGCCTGCAGCTGGAGCTGATGGTCTTCCGCGAGAAGGAGACCTATCTCAAGGCGCGCAGGGACGATCTGCAGAAGCGGGTCAAGAACGTCGAGAATTCGGTGGAGAGAGCGGAGACGATCCATTCGCAGATCAATGTCGTGCTCGAATACCTTGCCGGAGATTTGACGCAGGTGACACGCATTCTGGAGTCGGCCAAAAACCGCCAGCTGATCGGCCTCAAGATCATTTTGGCCCAGGAGGAGGAGGAGCGCAAGCGGATCGCGCGCGAAATCCACGACGGTCCAGCGCAGTCGCTCGCCAATCTAGTGCTTAGGACGGAAATTGCAGAAAGAATGCTCGCCAAGCAGGAATTCCAAATGGTCCAGCACGAATTAATAGACTTAAAGGCACAGGTACGCTCTGGATTGGAAGAAATCCGGAAGATAATATTCAATTTGCGACCTATGGCATTAGATGATTTAGGACTTGTTCCCACTTTGCGTAAGTATGTGCAGGATTTTGAGGAAAAAACGCGAATTCATACGGTGTTCGAGACAATCGGCCGCGAAATCCGGCTTCCCTCCGCCATGGAGGCAGGCATCTACCGCTTGGTCCAAGAGGCGTTCACGAATGCGCTGAAGCACGCGAGCGCGAGCTTCGTCTCGCTGGAGCTGACCTATCAGTCGCAAATGGTGAAAATTTCGGTACAGGACAACGGGAGCGGATTCGACACGGAGTTGATTCAATCGAGGGCCAAGATCAACCAGCATTTCGGACTTATGGGAATGCGGGAGCGAGTGGAGCTACTTGAGGGAAGAATGGAGCTTGAGTCCGCCAGCGGCCAAGGCACCAGGATTACGATTCATATCCCTACAGGCGTGGATCAAAGAAAGGAGTAACAAAGCGTATGGACCTGAAGGCAGCAGGAGGCAAGCGCAAGATCAAATTGCTGATTGCCGACGATCACCAGCTTTTCCGGGAAGGCTTGAAGCGCATCCTGAACATGGAAGAGGACCTGGAAGTGATCGGGGAATGCAGCGACGGAATTCAGGTTCTGGAGTTCTGCAATCAACACCAGCCGGAAGTCGTGCTTATGGACATCAATATGCCGATCGAGAACGGGGTTGTGGCAACGGAGCGGCTCCGGGACATGTTTCCGCATATCAAGGTCATCATCCTCTCTCTTCATGACGATGAGAGCTACGTGTTCGAAACTCTGCGCAAGGGCGCGTCGGGTTATCTTCTGAAGGACATGGAGGCGGAGTCGCTGATCAATGCGATCCGTTCGGTGGTGCAGGGACACGCTTACATCCATCCCAAGGTGACGGGCAAGCTGATCAACCAGCTGCGCCGCATGACTTACCTCGATGAGATGGGCGCGAACTCCGGAGCGGCGGCAAGCCGCGAGACGGGCGTGAAGTTCGTCGCCGGCGAGAACAATCCGCTTACGCGGCGCGAAGCGGAAGTGCTGCGCCTCATGGCGGAGGGCAAGAGCAACAAGATGATCGGCGAATTCCTGTTCATCAGCGAAAAGACGGTCAAAAACCATGTATCCAGCATTCTGCAGAAGATGGAAGTGGACGATCGCACCCAGGCTGTCATCAACTCCATCAAATACGGATGGGTGACTCTCTAAGCCTGCGAAGCCTGGACGGTACATAATAAGCCAAAACCCCCGGAGATGTCTCTCCGGGGGTTTTGGCTTATTCGCTTTGCAGGCGGAGGAATATATCCATAAACCCGTCATGCAGAACATACTCCCGTTATTAGGGACGAATATGCTTATCCCTCTGCTAAGTAGAATGAACTCGACCCGCATAGTCTCACGAGTTCCTTTTTTATCGCAAATGCATGCCGGCCGCCGTAACGCCCAGAGCGAAAAAGGCATATGGTACAGTATCCGTCACGGCATACCCCCTTGAGCCGTTCCGCGGGTGCGGCCATCGAAATGATGCTAGGCCGGCCGGTTCGAGGGATTCCATGCCGCGTGAGAGGAGAAGCGGTCCATGATAGATATTTTGCTCGGCGTCATTGGTTGTTACGGCGTTGCGGCGGCAGCGGTTCATATGGCTTCTTACGTCATGGCCAAGGTTCCCCGTGCCGATAAGCATTACATTCTGATGACCCGGAACGATGAATTGCGACTGGAAGGATGCATCCGTTCGCTTCACCGGTTTTCCAAGCTGACAGGGACGTCCGTCCGGATCACCGTGTGGGATCGAGGCTCGACAGACGATACCGCCTTTATCGCTACGCGCTTCGGAGACGGGATTCGTCTGGTGACCGTTTCCGACATGGACAGCGGGGTCATGCATGAGAGAACGGAAGAACAGCCGGAAGCCGATTCGGCGAGCAGCCGGATGGAAATTGTCAAAAGAGAAGCGAGTGAGCTTGGAGCGGGTTGGACCGGAAGTGAAGCTGGCGAGCCTGGAGCGGCATGGACGGGAAGCGAAGCGGATGACCTTGGAGGGGATTGGACGGGAAGCGACGCCGGCGAGCTTGGGGCGGTTTGGACGGAAAGCGGCGGGGCTGCGGACTCCTCGAAGCGGCAATCCCTCGGGGACTCCGGTAAAGGCGGGCGCGATAGGCTGTTATGGAGCCTGCGCAGCCATGGAATCGTGAGGGAGCAGGATCAGCCTGTGCTGGTGGATCTGGATCTTCCCGAGGATTGGTTCAAGCTGCCGTTCTGAGAAGGAATGGAGCCTGCGCTGTCGGGACGATGAAGATGGCATAGCCAAGCGGCGCAAGCTCGGTTATACTAATGCTGTATTTATTTGGGAGCGGAACAGGTGAAGCACACCCGTCGGCGGCGAGCCGCAGGAGTGTGCTTTTTTTGCGTCCTCCTGCCGCGGGCCTGCGGTTCCGTGAGGGAGGATGAGCAGATGGAGGCAGCAGTATATATCAGCCGATCGCCATCGGGGAATTGGCAGGCGGGTTTGACCATCGTTCCGGAGATCGACCGGCTGTGGTTGCTGAACGCGAAGTGGAGGAAGGAGGCTTGCAGCGCTGCTGGAGAGGATGATCTTCCTGGTGCCGAGGAAGTGCTGGCATGCGGCATGCTTCCGCTGGATACGGCCGTCCGGGCGGCGGAGCTGTGGGAAGAAGCCGGCTTGGGGAGCATCGGCTCGCGACAGGCGGAGGAGACGCTGGCAAGATGCGCGGCCGAAGCGGAAGGCCAGCGCGGAGAGAAGGAGCAGGCTCCCCGGCGGCAGACAGTCCGCTGGGAGGCGGACTGGCCCGCCGCTCCGGCTGCAGCGCCGGGCGGAGCGGCCGAGCTGGCGCGCGCGGCCTGCGCAGCCGCAGCCGCGCTGCAGGGCCGCGCGCTGCTTCGCGGCGAGACGCATGCGCTGCTCGGCGCCGCGGGAGCCGCCGGCAGCTGCGACGCCGCGCTGCAGCTGGCGGCGCTGCTTGGCCGGCTGCGCCTCGGCAGCGCCGTTGCCGCCCTGGCAGGGCGCGGGCGGCCCGGCGGCTTCGCCGCCCTCCGCTGCCGGCGCTGCGGCAGCGGCAAGGCGCAGCTGCGGCGCGCGGAATGCGCGTCGTGCGGACGCCGCAGCTGCGCCTACTGCGAGGCATGCCTCGCCATGGGCCGCAGCCGTCAATGCGGGCTGCTCGTGCTGGGCATGCCGCAGCCTAACCGGCGGGCGGCAGCTCCCGTCCCGCCGCAGACATTGCCGCCGGCGGCGGACAGGCTGCGGCGCTGGCGGCTGAGCCCCGCCCAGAGCGCCGCCGCGTCCGCCGCGCTGCAGTTCATCGAGCGGCCGGCTCTGCCCGGCTCGAATCACTCCGCAACGCCGGCAGCGGCATTATTCCCGCCATCCGTCATCGCAGCTGTCTCCCTGGACACTCGTTCGGGCGATTCGGCAGCGGGGCTACAGGCACATGCCGAGCGAAGCCGAAGGAGTTCCATGATGGCAAAGGTTCAAGCCCCGCTGTTCGATTTGGCCGGAGCTTTCCGTTCCCGCTTTTGCAGATCGGCCTCTCCCCTTCCGGCATTTCTGATCTGGGCCGTGACCGGGGCAGGCAAGACGGAGATGGTGTTTCCGCTGCTGGAGTCGGTGCTTTCCAGGGGAGGCCGTGTGCTCGTGGCGGCGCCGCGCCGGGATGTCGTCCTGGAGCTGGCGCCCCGCGTCCGCCGCGCCTTCCCGGATCAGCAGGTCGTCGCCCTCTACGGAGGAAGCTCCCAGCGCTGGGAGAGCGGCTCCATCACGCTGGCGACGACGCATCAGCTGCTCCGCTTCCGGGAAGCTTTCGATCTGGTGGTCGTGGACGAGATCGACGCCTTTCCCTATGCGGGCGATCCGCTGCTGGCCCGCGCCGCCGCCGCCGTCTGCCGCCGCGGGGCGCCGGTCATCCTGCTGACGGCGACTCCAGGCAGGACTCTGCGGCGGCTCGCCCTATGCGGGCGGCTGCCGCATGCCAAAGTCCCGGTCCGCTACCACGGCCATGCGCTGCCGGTTCCCCAGCGTCTTGCCTGCCCGCCAGCGGCGCGTCTGATCGAAGCGGGAAGCCTTCCCCGCAGCCTGGCGAAGGCCATCCGGATTTCGCTGGCGAGGGATGCCCAGATCTTCGTATTCGTCAGCCGAATCCGCCAGGTGGAGCCCCTGACAGCCCGCTTTGCTGCCTGGTTTCCCGGTACGGAGGTGGCGGGCACCCATTCCGGGGATCCCGAACGCGGCGACAAGGTGCTGCGGTTCCGCGAACGAGCCATCCGTCTGCTGGTCACCACGACTATTCTCGAGAGGGGAGTGACGGTTCCAAAGAGCGACGTTTTCGTCCTGGACGCCAATGACCGCATTTTCGGAGAAGCATCGCTGGTGCAGATCGCTGGGAGAGCAGGCAGGTCGGCGGATGACCCCGGAGGCAGGGTGTATTTCGCGGCGCCGGAATACACGGGTTCGCAGGCGGGCGCTATCCGTCAAATCCATTCGATGAACCGCCTGGCCGGCAGCGGAGCTCCCGGAAGGCCGGGCTCGGCTTGCCAGCCGGAGCCGGAGAGCCGATCATGATGGCGCAGCACAATCGCCCCGTCACGGGAACGACAGGGAGTACAGGTCCATTCCTGCCGGGAGGAGAGAAGCCGCCCTTCTTATTCCCGCTGCTGCGCCGCCTTCTGGACCTTCTCTCGCCGGCGCCGGCGCGCTGCATCATGTGCGGCAAGCCCCACCGGCCGGGAGCTCCCAATTCCCAGGGCATCTATGCGACGACATCCCTGCCTCCGGATGCATTCCCGAGAGCCTGGCAGGATTCCCTATGCCGGCCATGCAAGGCAGGCATTCCCTGGATCCGAAAGCCGGCCTGTCCGGTGTGCGGCCGCCCGGAACAGTGCGGAGATTGCCGGAGACGGACGAACGGGGGGCTGCTTCGCAACCGGAGCTCCGTCCGCTATGATCCTTTCATGAAGGAGCTTCTCGCGAGATACAAATACAAGGGAGACGAGGCGCTGCTCCCCCTGCTCGGCGCCATGCTGCTGCCCGCTTACGAGCAGCTGGCCTGGGATGCCCTTGGCATGAGGACAGGGCAAGGCCGCTCTCGCCCGGCCTTTGATTTGATTACGTATGTGCCGGTCAGCCCGGAACGGCTGCGCGAGCGCGGCTTCAATCAGGCGGAGCGGCTGGCGCATCAGCTGGGACTTCATGCGTCCTTGCCCGTAGCAGGCCTGCTCCGGCGCCAGGAGGAAAGGGGCAAGATGAGCTCCAAATCCCGGAGCGAGCGTCTGCAGGCTTCCGAGTCCTTGTTCGCGGCCTCAGCGGAAACGAATGTCCTCCTGCAGGCAGCCGCGCTAAGCCGCGCCGCGCTGCCGGGCGCTCCGATCTCTGCCGTCCAGCCGCTGAGCCTTCTCATCGTGGATGATATTTATACGACGGGAGGGACGCTCGACGGCTGCGCCCACGCGCTGCATGCGGCTTCGCCTGTGCCGCTCGACATCCGCTCCCTTGCTTGGGCGAGGGCTTGAGAGCGTCCTATTTCTATTCTTGTGCTGTCGCTCCCCGCCTTCCAGAGGCGGCGGAGCTGTTCGGCATGTCTTCAGCCCATGCAATTCCCAATACATTCCTGCAATCCTGGACTCCAATGTGACGGTCTCCCCGCCGATAATAGAACTATACAGTCTGGTATCATGAAAGGGGCTTGGCCCATCCGATGAACAATCTCGACAATTGCCCGCGCTGCGGCAGGCTGTTCGCCAAAAACTTCCGAGACGTCTGTCCCCAGTGCATCCGGGATATCGATCGCGAATACGAGCTCTGCTCCGATTATCTCCGCAAGAACCGGGGCACGGCCATCAACGAGCTTTCCGACATGACCGGCGTCAGCATCCGGCAGATCACGAAGTTCATCAAGGAAGGCCGCATTTCGCTGGTTGATTCCCCTAACTTGAGTTATCCGTGCGAATCCTGCGGAATTTTGATCCGCGAAGACCATATGTGCGAGTCCTGCCGGGTACGTCTCAAGAACGACGTGCGTCGAATGAAGTCGGCCGAAGAGGAATCGCTCCGCAACACCTCGGCCTTAAGGGCCTATCAGAGCAAGAATCTGGGCAAAGATCGTACTTGAGTACGGTATGAATTTCTTGTTTATACGATAAATATAGGACTTGACAATTAGTCCGACCGCTCTATTCAGAAAGCTTTTGGGCAGGCCGATAATACGTGTAGAAGCCAAGGCCGATCAGAAAGCCCAATAACGAGGTGAATGGCAATGAAAATAAATGAAACCGGCAGGATCCTTCCTGTCAGCGCCTATCAGAAGACAGGCGCCGAGAACCGGGTGCAGGAAACCGCCCGTCCCCGCAAGACCGACCAAGTGGAAATTTCCGAGGAGGCCAAGGAAATGCTAGCCAGCCGCCAGCCGGAAAGCGCCGAGCGCAAGCAGCGCATCCAGGAGCTGAAGAACGAAGTGGCTTCCGGCAATTACCGCGTAGACGCCCGCAAGATCGCCGACAAGCTATGGGATCATTTGAATTCTTGAGGAGCGAAGCATCATGCCGATAGAAGCGATTATCGATACGCTGGAGCAGCAGGATGCTCTTTATTCTCAGATGATCGAGCTCGCCGACCATAAGACCCCCGCGCTCGTGAAGGGCGATTTGGATGTCCTGAATGCGCTCCTGATGAAAGAACGCAAGCTGGTGAAGACGGCCGGGGAGCTGGAGGAGCGCAGGATGACGCAGGTGAACATCCATTTTTCCAAGCTGCAGCTCCGGCTGCGCAGCGGCAAGCTCGCCGACCTCATCCGGACGGTCAGCCAGCCGGAGGACAAGCAGAGGCTGACGGAGATCCAGCAGGAGCTGAGCGGCAAGCTGGAGCGGCTGAGAATGAAGAATGAGCATAACCAGCAGCTTTTGCGGCAGTCCCTTGAATTCGTCGAGTTTTCCCTTGAGCTTGCCAGCGACCAGCCTCACGACGACTATACCTATATCCATCCGCAGGCAGGCCCGGGCGGTTACGCCAAGGCAGGCATGTTCGACAGAAAAGGCTAGAGGAGGACAGCCCTTATGGCTTCCACTTTTCACGGAATCGAAACGGCCAAGAGAAGCCTGTTCACGCAGCAGACGGCTCTCAACACGGTAGGCCACAACATATCCAACGCCAATACGGCAGGTTATACGCGCCAGCGCGTGAACATGTCGGCGGCGACGCCGATGGAGCCCTTCGGGTTCTTCCACTCGACCGCTGCCGGACAGCTCGGCACCGGTGTCGAGGCATCCACGATCACCCGGCTGCGCACGAGCTTCCTGGATGATCAGTTCCGGGGCGAAACCCAGGCCCAGGGCAGCTGGCAGATCCAGGCGGAGACGCTGGACAAGCTGGAGAAGATCGTCAACGAACCGTCCGACACGGGATTGCGTACTCTGGTCGAGAAGTTCTGGTCCTCCTGGTCCGATCTCAGCAAGGATCCGGGCAACATCACGAATCGCCAGATCGTCAAGCAGAACGCGATCGCGCTGACCGATTCGTTCAACCAGCTCAGCAAGCAGCTGACCGATCTCAGCGGCGACCTGACGAACAGCGCGGATACGAAGGCGCAGCAGGCGACTTCCATCCTGTCCTCGATCGCAGATCTGAACGGCCAGATCAAGCGCATGGAAGGCATGGGCGACCAAGCCAACGACCTGCGGGACAAGCGGGACCTGCTCACCGACCAGCTTTCCAAGCTGGTCAACGTCAACGTGGCCGAGACGGCCGACGGGTACTCCATCGCCATGGGCGGCGCCAATCTCGTCGCGGGAACCGTCAGCTCGGTGCTTACCGGAGCGGGGCTGGAGGCTTCCTACCAAGCGGGCGACCTCCAGGGCGGCGAGATTTTCGGCACGTTCAAGGCGCGCGACGCCAACGTCAAAGGGCTGCAGACGCAGCTGGACGTTCTGGCGAATACGCTGGCCAACGGGGAATTCCAGGTTACCGTGCCGAAGGGCTCCGTCCTGCCGGGAACGACAGTCCCTCTGGCAGACGATACGGTCATGACCGTCAAAGGAATCAACGGCTTGCACAAGCTCGGCTATACGCTGGAGGAGCCTGCGACGGCGGGGCTTGATTTCTTTACCTTCGACACGGCCGGCGGTTCGACAGGCATCACGGCAGCCAGCATCCGGCTGAATCCCGCCATCAATTCCGATCCCAACAAGATCGCCAGCTCCATGCGCACTTCCACGGACGCGGCCGGCGTCACCACCGTCATCAAAGGCAACAACACGCTGGCGCTGCTGATGGGCGAGGCCAAGGACAAGGCGTTCACGATCGATCTCACCTCCTCCGGAGGCTCCGTCTCCTCGGCGACGGTCGGCAGCTATTACAATTCCATCGTCGGTCTGCTCGGCGTCCAATCCCAGGAAGCGCAGCGTAAGTACAGCAACTCGACCGCGATGGTCGATCAGGCGGACAGCAGCAGGCAATCCGTCAGCGGCGTTTCAACAGACGAGGAAATGTCCGATATGATCAAATTCCAAAATGCATACAACGCGGCCGCCCGCTTCATGACGGCGATGGACGAGCTGCTCGAGAAGCTGATCAACGGCACCGGACAGGTCGGCCGCTGACGTTAAGGAGATGAACGGAAATGGCGCTTAGAGTGACCCAGGGCATGATGCATGCCCAGCTGATGAGCAACCTGAACACGAACCTGAGCAAAATGTCGACGCAGCAGGACCAGATATCCACCGGCCGCAAAATCAACAAGGCTTCCGACGATCCCAATGGAATCACCTACGGCCTTCGTTACCGCAGCGATCTGGCAGGCAATGCCCAGTATCAGAGCAATGTCGCTTCCGCCCAATCCTGGCTGGACTTCAACGATACCCAGCTCGATCAGGCGACGCAGATTCTGCAGCGCGTGACGAGCCTTGCCACCCAGGCATCGACCGGGACGAACACGCAGGACTCGCTCGACGCCATCAACAAGGAAATCGCCGAGCTCAAAAACCAGATGACGGATATCGCCAACAGCAGCTTCAACGGCAAATATGTTTTCGGCGGCCAGCGCTTCGACCAGAAGCCGTTCCCGGCCGGAGCGGATGCCAAAGGAGTCGCTGCCGACGGCGGAGACGTGACCTACGCGATCAGCGAATCGATCACGCTCAACGTGAACCTGAAGGCTTCGGACGTATTTGGAGCGGCAGATGCCGCAGGCTCGACGGACAACGTCTTTTCCGTCTTCGATCGTCTTTCGGCCGCCCTTTCCACCTCGAACTACGGCGCCATCGGCGGCGAGCTCGATACGATCAAAAGCCGGATGAACAAAATCATATCGGCACGCGCGGAGAACGGCGCCCGGACGAATCGGGCGGAGCTGATGGACAACCGGCTGAAGGATATGAACATCAGCCTGACGGCTCTCCAGTCCAAAACCGAGGATGCCGACGTCGAGAAGCTGTTCCTGGATTCAACCGTCAGCCAGAACGTGTATCAGGCTTCCCTGTCGGTCGGCGCCAAGATCATCATGCCTTCTCTCGTCAACTTCCTGAACTAGGATGCGGCTGCCGCAGATCCAGATCCAGCAGCAGCCGATCAAGCTCGATATCCAGAGCCTGCGCGCGCAGGTTGATATCAGGCAGCGGAGAGCGGACGTCCAGATCGAGACGTCCAGGCCTCCGATGGAAGCTCAATCCTATCGGCCTGTGCTCAGCATCGACCAGACGGACACCTGGAACGCCATTACCGGCGGCAAGCCGGAGGCGTTCACGCAGCGCATCTATTCCCAGTCGGGCCAATATGCTCAGCAGCACGCCATCCGGACGATTCAGAAGTGGCGGCAGGTATCGGACTTGTCCGCTAAGGAGAACCCGATTCCGGATATGGCGGCTGCGGAAGCGTTCCGGGAGAGAAGCCCTCTTCCGGTGTACGGAGAGGCATCCATTTTCAACACCCGGATTCAGATCGACGTCCGGCCGCCGGATATCGAGATCCAGCCTTGGAAGGTCAACATCGACGTCCAGACGCATAAGCCGGAGGTGGACTACCAGCCTGCCAAAGTGAACGTTGCGGTGGCTCAATATCCAACGGTCACCATCATTCCTCCTCCGCAAGTGGAGCTGATGGCTTGAAGCTGTGCTGGACGAGTCAAAAAAAGACATCGGGCACTCTGAACCGAATTAATCTTTGCCAACGATTGCAAAAGAGCGATAAAATCGGAATAACGATTTTGTTGCTCTTTGTTTCTTTTTCTTGTTTTTTAATCTTCTAGTTTCAAATTTATGATCTCTGATTAATCTCTGATCTTAAACTTCTATTCTTTTCTTCTTCTTTTCCACAGATCAAGCAGACCAGGGAGTGATTGAAATGCTGATTGAAACGACCCGTTTCGGGCAATTGGAGTTCCGGGACAACGAGGTGTATACATTCCCTCACGGCATTCCCGGTTTTGCGGATTATAGAAGCTTTACTTTGATCGATGTGGAGGACAGCCCGTTCTACTATCTGCAGTCCATCGAGGAAGGCAGCCTTGCTTTCGTCGCGGTCGATCCCTTTTCCTTTTATCCGGATTACGAGTTCAATCTTCCCGAGCAGACGGAGCAGGAGCTGGCCATCGCGGCGATCGAGGATGTCCGCGTACTGAATATTGTGAGTATCCAGGGCTCGCTGGAACAGGCCACGATCAACCTCGTGGCTCCCGTAATCTTGAACGCGGCCGCCCGCAAGGGAGCACAGATCATTTTGGAAGGGACGGGGTATACGACTCGACATCGTCTGCAAGCTCCCGTCACAACCGCTGGAACGGAGGGAGAAGCCTGATGCTCGTACTCAGCCGCAAAAAAGGCGAGTCCATTCTGATCGGCCATGACATCGAGCTCAGCGTCCTGGAAGTGACCTCCGACGGAATTCGGCTCGGCATCTCAGCCCCCAAGGATGTCACGATCCTTAGGAAGGAGCTCTATGTCGCAATTGAGGATTCCAACCGCGAATCGGTTCAGCGGTCCGTTTCTATGGATGACTTGAAGAGTCAGATTCAAGCTTTAAATTTATCTAAAAAGCTATAAACAATGACGCTTTCCTCCCCGATATATTCTTTAGAGCAGTTAAAGGGCGGCCGACCTGATAACTGCTTTACCACAAGGATGTGGGACATTCTTTATACTCAGGGAGGAAATGAATCATGATTATCAACCACAATATTTCCGCGGTCAACACGCACCGCAACATGGGCCTGAACCAAACGGCTGCCAGCAAAAACATGGAGAAACTCTCCTCCGGCCTGCGCATCAACCGCGCTGCCGACGACGCTGCCGGCCTTTCCATTTCCGAGAACATGCGCGGCCAGATCCGCGGCCTCGAGCAAGCTCAACGCAACACGCAAGACGGCATCTCCTTCGTGCAAACGGCTGAGGGCGCTCTGAACGAAGTTTCCGCCATGCTGACGCGCATGAAGGAACTGAACATCCAAAAGGAAAACGGCACGTACCAAACGGCTGACAAGGACAACATCGGCGAAGAAATGACGGCTCTGTCTTCCCAAATCAGCAACATCCTGACGAACACGACGTTCAACGGCAAGAGCATCACAGCCGGCGCCGGCATCGTTACGGACGACAAAGGCACGCTGATTACGATTTCCTCCGTGACCACTACCAGTTTCGGCGGTCTGACCTCCGGATCCACGCTCACAAGCATCAACGATGCGATCTCCGCCGTAGCAACGGAACGCGGCAAGCTGGGCGCCGTTCAAAACCGTCTGGAGTACACGTCCAACAACTTGGGAACGACAACGGAAAACCTGACGGCTTCCGAGTCCCGCATCCGCGATACGGACATGGCGAAGGAAATGGTTGCTCTCACGAAGAACAACATCCTTCTTCAAGCTTCGCAATCGATGCTGGCTCAAGCCAACTCGGCTCCGCAAGGCGTTCTGTCCCTGCTTCGTTAATCTTTTCTTATCTTACAGCCTTATCCGAGGACCTTGGATTTCATCCAAGGTCCTTTTGTTGTATAAACAGAGAAATATGAACAGCATGAGAAGGCGATTGGCATTGAAGATATGATCAGGAACGGGCAACGCTGCGCCTTAACTGAATATCGCTCCTGCAACGCGAAACGATTCACAGCTCCGTTCTCTACGGAGGATTTGAAGAATCTGATTCAAGCCTTGATTTTATCAAAAAAAGCTATAAACAATGACGGTTTCCTCCCCGATATATTCTTTAGAGCAGTTAAAGGGCGGCCGACCTGATAACGGCTTTACCACAAGGATGTGGGATTATTCTTTATACTCAGGGAGGAAATGAATCATGATTATCAACCACAATATTTCCGCAGTCAACACGCATCGCAACATGGGCCTGAACCAAACGGCTGCCAGCAAAAACATGGAGAAACTCTCCTCCGGCCTGCGCATCAACCGCGCTGCCGACGACGCTGCCGGCCTTTCCATTTCCGAGAACATGCGCGGCCAGATCCGCGGCCTCGAGCAAGCTCAACGCAACACGCAAGACGGCATCTCCTTCGTGCAAACGGCTGAGGGCGCTCTGAACGAAGTTTCCGCCATGCTGACTCGCATGAAGGAACTGAAGATCCAAAAAGACAACGGCACGTACCAATCCGCTGATACGGCCAACATCGGCGAAGAAATGACGGCCCTGTCTTCCCAAATCAGCAACATCCTGACGAACACGACGTTCAACGGCAAGAGCATCACGGCCGGCGCCGGCATCGTTACGGACGACAAAGGCACGCTGATCACGATCTCCTCCGTGTCGACGGGCAGCTTCAACGCTCTGACTTCCGCTTCCACGCTCTCGAGCATCAACGATGCGATCTCCGCTGTAGCAACGGAACGCGGCAAGCTTGGCGCGGTTCAAAACCGTCTGGAGTACACGTCCAACAACCTGGGAACGACAACGGAAAACCTGACGGCTTCCGAGTCCCGCATCCGCGATACGGACATGGCGAAGGAAATGGTTGCTCTCACGAAGAACAACATCCTTCTTCAAGCATCGCAATCGATGCTGGCGCAAGCCAACTCGGCTCCGCAAGGCGTACTGTCCCTGCTCCGTTAATCGTTTTTTATCCAACAGCATCACCCGAGGACCTTGGATTTCATCTAAGGTCCTTTTATTTTTATAGAGCGAGGAATGGAATGGCATGAGAAAGCAGTTGGCATTGGTTATGATCGTCAAAAACGGAGAGGCTACGCTGGGACGCTGTCTCGAAAGCGTTCGTTCCCATGTCGATGAGATCATTGTCGTGGATACCGGCTCGATCGACAGAACCAAGCAGATCGCGCAGGACTTTGGAGCCGATGTGTTCGATTTTCAATGGGGAGACAGCTTTGCGGAAGCGCGGAACTATGCTCTCAGTCGGTCGTCTGCCGAATGGAAGCTGATTTTGGATGCGGATGAGTACGTGGTATCTGCAGATTGGGAAGAGATCAGGAAATTCATGGAGAATGCCGGACAGATAGGCCGCATCCGAATCGACAGCGATTTCGTGAATGGCGAAGGGGAGAACAGCCAAGCCGGCGGCTGGGTGTCCAGACTGCTTCCCGGAGACGTTCGATATGCAGGCAGAATTCATGAGCAGGCCCAATCCGATGCGCCCCGCCGCAACATTCCTCTCCTCGTAAACCATGACGGATACAAAGGGACGGATAAATCCTCAAGAAACATCCCCCTGCTGCTCATGGAATATGAAGCGGAGGGCACAAGCAAATCCTATTACGCTTATCAATTGGGCAAGGAGTATTACGGCATCAAAAATTATGCGGAAGCATCCCGGTATTTGAAGGAGTCGCTGGGACGGCTCCATGGCCGGGAACCGTATGCTCCCAATGTAGTCGTGCATTATTTGTACGCCCTTATAGGTCTTGGAGACTTGGACCGGGGAATGGAATTGGTCAATCAGTCCCATGAATATACGAGCCAATTTCCCGATTATTACTTTGCATGCGGAATTTTTTATATGGACTACATAATGGCGGAGCCTTCCACTCGTGTCCACCTGCTGCCCCGGATCGAACATTCCTACTTGAAGGCAATAGCCATAGGCGACAGCGATCGTTATGACAGCGTCAAGGGGACAGGTACGGACGCGGCGCAGTTCAACCTGGGCTTATATTATGAATTGTCGGGACAAGCCGGCAAAGCTGCAGAGGCCTACCGCGAGAGCGCCCGTCACGGCAATGAAAAGGCGCAAGCGAGGCTCGATGGCCTTAACCGGTAGGAAACTCTCACAACTTCTTGCGATTAAACCGATAAAAACTATAGTCAAACAATCGGAGGGAACGTCGATGTCCATGAACGTATCCAATCTTTCGTCCATGAACACCAAGCAGCTGCCACCGGTTCCGGCGATGCCGGCAGAGGCTGCCAGGCACGGAATCAGCAAGACCCAAGTCATCAATACGACAGACGCGCTTAGGCTCGCAGAGCTTAGAGGAGCCCATCCAAGCATCTCGGACGAGCAGAAGATCAAGGCGGTGGATCGTGCCATCAAAGCGATGGAGGGCCCCCACACGACTGTGGAGTTTTCCGTCCACAAGGAAACGAATGCCATCATGATCAAAGTGATCAATAAAGAAACGAATGAGATCATCCGGGAAGTGCCTCCGGAAAAAACATTGGACGTCGCAGCCAAGCTGATGGAAGTAGCCGGATTGCTGATCGACCACCGAATCTAAACCTATCCGTCAGAGGGGGAACCAATCGTGACCAGCATGCGCATATCCGGATTCAATTCCGGACTCGATATCGATGCCATGGTAAAGCAGATGATGAAGGCGGAGCGAGCCAAGCTAGACAAGCTCAAGCAGAGCCAGACGTCGATTACATGGCAGCAGGAGCAGTACCGGGATATCAGCACCTCTCTGGTGGACTTCCGTAACAACAAGCTCTCCAAGTACAACACGCTGAATTCCCTCAGCGCCAAAGTCTCCGAGGTGACGGGCAATACAGCTGCCGTGTCGGTAACGTCCACCAGCAGCGGAGCTTCCGGCTCCTTAAGCGTGACGGTTCAGAACCTGGCCACCTCTGCTTCTCTTTTGGGACAGACAGGGGCAACATCGGTCAAGGCGGATACGACCATGAGCGATCTGAATAATTCCGGTTCCAATAGCAACGAAATCAGCATCACTTCAGGCGGGAAAGAGTATAAATTCACTTTTCAACCGGATGAGCTCGTAAGCGATGTTGTGGCTCGAATCAATTCCAATAAAGAATTGAATGCGACGCTCATGATTGGAGCCGGAGGGGAACTGTCCATCCGGAGCAATGCGACCGGTCAGAACGAGCTGTCTATCAATGCGCCAAGCTTATTGAAAGCGGGAAGCACCCAAGCGCCTGCGAATGGCCTCGATGCCGCCTACACCGTCAATGGGATTTCAATGAAATCAGCCAGCAATTATGTCAGCGTGAACGGGTTCAACCTTCAACTAAAGGCGGAGACAGGCAGCGCCGGTGCGAGCACCGTATCGTCGAAGCTGGACACGGATTCTATCGTCAACACGATCAAGTCATTCATAAGCGACTACAACTCTTTGCTCGATCAGGTCAATACCAAGCTCAATGAACAACGGTACCGCACGTATGCTCCACTGACAGAGGAACAAAAGGCGGATATGAAGGAGAGCGAGGTTACTCTCTGGGAATCCAAAGCCAAGAGCGGCTTGCTCAAAAACGATTCCATCCTGAGCTCGATGGTTACGGATATGAGAACCGCGCTTGTATCTACCGTAACGACAGGGACGGGCGACGATGCCATCAAAACGGTTCAATCGCTCGGCATCGTGACCGGACAATGGTCGGAATACGGCAAGCTTAAAATTCAAGACGAGCAGCAGCTGAGAGCGGCAATCGAAAAAAATCCGGAACAGGTCATAGCCTTGTTCACCAGCAAGGATTCCAGTCCTTTACCGGATACCGATCCTAACAAACTGTCTAAATCCGTCGATCCCAAATGGGGAATTTTTGAACGATTGAGCAGTACCGTGATGAAGTCTCTCCAGCAGCTATCCGAGAAAGCGGGAACCTCGTCGTACAGCACAGACAAAAATGGAACCTTCATGGCCAATTCGATGCTAGGCGAACAGCTTCGTACTCTCGATACCCGAATCAGCGACATGAACCGCCTTCTGCTCAACAAGGAGAATCGTTACTATAAACAGTTTACCGCGATGGAAACGGCGATCAACCGCTACAGTTCCCAGTCGGGAGCCTTTGGAAGCCAATAAAAGGAGTGACCTGGTATGATACAGTCTCCCTACCAGAAATATCAGCAATTATCAGCCCAGACCGCCACGCCGATTCAGCTTGTGCTCATGCTCTATGATGGGGCCATTCGGTTCACCAAGCAGGGAATCATGGGAGTCGAGCAGCGCAATTACGAACTCGCCAACAATTGTTTCTGCAAAGCAGAGGCGATTTTGCATGAGCTGATCGCTTCCCTGAACTTCGATTATCCCCTTTCGAGCCAGCTGGTTCATATCTATGAATATATGCTCCATCAGCTGATTCAAGCCAATATCGGCAAGGATCCAAAGCAAGCGTTGGAAGTCGTCGCTCATCTGACCGAATTGAGAGAATCCTGGAAGAAAATAGCGGGCAACATGTCCCTGCAGCAGCAGGCATGAGTGTCGAGAGCAGGCTCAGACATCTGCAGGATTACACGGAGCAGCTGACCCAGCATCTGCACAAGGTCGAATATGAGCAGCTGGAAGAGCTCGTGGACCTCAGGGAAGACGTTTTGAACGGAATCCAAGACGGAGAGTTGACGGAAGAAGACCGGAGCAGGATTCAAGTCTTGCTCTCTTATGACGGGCCGATCCTCTCCAGGATGATTGAACTGAAAGAGGAGGCTTCGATGGCCCTGCTGAAAATAAATCAGTCCAGGTCACAGAAAAACGCCTACGAACAAACAAGTCTGCAAGGAAGTTATTTCATCGACAAAAGAAATTAAGGATTGCCTGTCATGCAGGCAATCCTTTTTTTTATCGGGTTAATAGATCGGTGAAGATAGGGAGTTTGCGGGCGCCTGGGAATTGAGCCAGCAGCTTCTGACGGTATTCTTCTTTTTTCCGCAGATCGACGGCATTTTTGAGGTAAAGCACATAAAGATAAATCTGCCCAGGCAGCTCTCGAATGGCTTCCTCGAGGAACGCAAGACCGTTCTCCACTAAATTCTGATGAAGATGGTGAATGGCCAGGTTTTCCATATTTTTTCCGTTCAAGGCATTCTGGTCCAGAAGGAGGCTGTAGTAGCTCAGGGCGATCTCGGTCTGCTCTTGAGCAAACATATAGTCGGCCATATGCTGGATGACGAAATCATGGGAATAGCGGTTGATCAGCTGGTCATAAATAGAGAACTCTCCTAAATGGAAGCTATCCTTCAACAAGTCAAGCAGGGGACCGGCGTTTTCCTCCGTCACGTCCTCTGCTTCTGTGTCTCCTCCAAGATAGGAACGGATGGCCTCGATCCGATGGGCGGCTTGATTTTGTTCCTCCGTGTCTTCAATTGCGAGGGGAGGTTCAAGGGTTAATCCCCATGCTCGAGAAGCCAAGGCATGAATTCTGGCCAACCGCTCTTGAGTGAATCCGGATGGAATGAGGGCTATGGTCTTTTCATATTCCTTTTTATCCTTGACAAGGAAGAAGTATTCCAGCTTGTCTTCGATGGATAAAGCGAGATCATCTGCTATAGACTCATAATAATGCCTGCTCAGTTCTTCCGCATGATTGGCCAGAGCCGACCGGAACAGAATGTAGCGGTGTTTGCTGTTATCGGGTTCGTAGAGCTTGTCCAACAGCTGGATGGTTGCCTCGACAGTTTCGAATCTCGTCATGATTTTGAGCAAGGCTCTGAGGGCGCTGTAATCGTATAAATCCTGCATGAGCAGTTTGGTCAAATAATGAACGGAGTCAGACCATTTTTTTTGCCATTCATAAATGGAGCTTAACTTGCGCATAGGAATGGTTGTGGCGTATTCGGCGCTTTCGAGCCAGAAAACCTGAGATTCCCTGGATTTTATAGCGGCGGTCTCAATCGTTTGTATATATGCCATCTCTGCTTCTTCCATGAAGCCGAGATGATGAAGAATAGCTGCCTTGTAAAACGCATATTCGGGATAATCCTTCCATGCGCTAAGCTTCTCCTCTGTGAGCTTCCAGGCATCAAACATCCGGTTTTGAACCAAATAGCTGTGAATAAGCGAGATGACGCAATGTGGGAACCAGGAGGAGTTAATCAACTTATTCTGTTTCTTAATGGCTCGTTCATAGTAATAAACCGCTTTTTGAAAATCCTTCCCTACGGCGCATTCATTGCCGAGAGTGTAGTAATCATAAGCGGTAAAGCCTTGCTTTTCTTTCAACTCCTTGAAAATGCCGGCATTCCGGTCCAGCTTGGCTTTACTGTTGACCATTTCCTCAAGATAGCCGGTATGGAAGAGAGAGACAGGAGCTAATGAAGACAGCAGCTCTCCCGATTCGGAACGGAGCTGTTCGTGGATTGGACGGTAATACTCAATGCCGTATCCGTTCGGAAACAGGCGGGGGATTTCACCGGAAGTAATAGAAGCCTGCTCCATGGATTTTCCTACAAAGTTGATGACATTAATAGAATAAATAAGATGAGGAGATGGCTCGGTCATTTCCAGGAACTGCCGAAGCTTCTCCGCATCGCCGGCGGCAAAATATTCGTCCGCATCCATGACAAGAATCCACTTTCCTGCTGCCCTTTTAACGCCTTCGTTGCGGGCTGCGGAAAAATCATTACTCCAGGCATACTCGTAAATCCGCGCCTGGTAGGACAAAGCAATTGCTTTCGTGCGGTCCGTCGAACCTGTATCAATGATGATAATTTCATCTACGGCGCTCTTGACGCTTTCCAGACAGCGTTCCAGCACATCCTGTTCGTTCTTGACGATCATGCACAAGGAAAGAAGCATATTCATTCTCCTATTATTCTTGATTTGCCTTAATTGTATATCGGATATCAATCGTTATTACAATAGATCGTATCAACAGCTTTTATGTTTCCGGTTGGAACGGAAAAACCCTTCCATTCTCCGGAGAGACGAAAGGGTGTCAGGCGAGTATACCTGTCGGCGCCACCGATTATCTCAAGCGTAGACGGTCGACAAAAATGGAGTTGATGCCGGTGAAAGCATATTCGTCGTATCCCTGCTGGTTCATGAAGTGGACGATGTTTTCGTTTTTGCTCCGATGAGCGAGCCTGATATCGTAGTCGATCATTTCAATGACCACAATGACAGGCCTTTTGGACTCAAAATCGATGGATTGCAAAATCTCCATATCCTTGCCTTCAAGATCAATGGACAGCAAGGCTGGAGGAGCATGAAGGAACTGATCCACCAGATCATTGTAAGAAATAGTAGGAACCTTAATATGATCAACGATGGACAGATAGGGATTTTTTTCACAGAATTCCATAGCTGACTCGTAGCTTGTCGTGCAAAGTCCATCCGAATTCAAAATATAGAAATCCTGGCTCCGGCCCGATTGCACATCCACGCAGCGGTTCAAGATCAAATCCCTGCTCCTCTCGGATTCAAGCTCTGGAATAAGGGATGGATTGGCTTCCACCAGAATGCCGGCAGCTCCCCTTGAGTACAAGGCGTAAGTATTGCTCAGGAATTTGGCATGATTCGCTCCCAGATCTACGTAGGTCGCGTCCCCGATTGAAATGTTAAGCATCTGCAAGATATAGAGAATAATGCTGTCTTCTCCGGATTGAGAGTAGGTCTCTTGCACATATGGAGAAGGAGCAGGAGCTTGTGCAGGAGAGCTGTTTCGTCCCAGCTGGTCAAGCTTATCGGCGAGAACGAGCAGCTGCTGCTTCTGCTGGAGACTTTCCTCGGTTAGCTCGACCAGATGTTCAATATATTGTTGGAGGATGGATTGATGCTGTTGAGCAGCAAGGGTGGCATCATCCTGCTGCAACTCGATTTGAGAGATTTTTTCCGCAAGCCATCTGTTATTGTTCACTATGCTCTCGATTTTTTGCTCCATTTCAAGAAGCTGCGAGTTGGGTTCCGGTACGCTGGGGGCGTTCATCGGATTCATTTGGGATCACCATCCGTAGTTTTCTGTTCCTGCATGCGGAGCAATTTTCAAGAAGCGAAATTTCATTCTAGTAGTTTACTCGGTACGAAGAAGGAATTCCGTTAGCGGCTTTGATGTCTTTCTTTATAATTTATATTGATATTAGAACAGACGATGTCGATATTAAAGTCAACGGATAGTCATAAAGGAGTCTTGAAGATGAATTCCAAAGAAAACAAGTCGGCTAGTAGCATCACATGGATCGGGCCGCAGCTGGAACAAGCGAGTCTTGCATTGGTAAATAGAGAAATCGGAATCCGGCTTGCAGATCGCCTGGACCTGGTATCCTTCTCGTATAAGAAAAAGAAAAATAATGGAGATATCGCTCCTGAATATAAAAAGATTGAAGAGAAGGCTTGGCAAGGAGACAGGTCTTCCATTGCAATCGCACATCAATGGCCCCCTGACTTTGAGCGGCCGAACAGCGAGAAATGGATTGTCATGCAGCCCTGGGAATTCGGAGCCATACCAAGGGAATGGTACATTCCGTTCAAGCACCATGCGGACGAGATATGGGTCTACTCTACCCATACAAAAGACTGTTATGTGAAATGCGGAATTCCGTCTGACAAAATCAAGATCATTCCGCTGGGAGTGGACCCTTCTCTCTACTTACCTGAGGGGTCCCGATATCCGCTTCCAACCAAAAAAAAATTCGTTTTCCTGTTTGTGGGTGGAACCATTTACCGCAAAGGAATCGATATCCTGCTTCAGGCTTATATCCAAGAATTCAGTCCTGAAGATGATGTTGTGCTCGTCATCAAGGACAACGGGCAAAAAACTTCCTATCAAGGGCAAACGAACGAGAAAGCCATTCAAGACATACAGAAAAACGACCGTTATCCTGAAATTGTCTATATAACGGATGATCTGAATCCCGGCGAGATGGCGGAATTGTACCGATCGGCGAATTGCCTGGTCCATCCATACAGGGGCGAAGGCTTCGGACTGCCGATTGCGGAGGCTATGGCTTGCGGCATCCCGCCGATCGTACCTGATCGCGGATCAAGCATGGATTTCTGCAGTGCAGAGACGGCAATCTTGGTTCCGAGCTTTGAAAAAAGCCAATTGAATATGAAACTTGGGGCTAGCGCCACCATTGACGTTCCTTGGGTAATTGAAATTCATTCCGAGGATCTTAGCCGGAGTATGAGATCGGCTTATGAGGAGCCGGAGCGGCTGCGAAAATTGGGGACGAACGCTTCCGAATTCATTAGGCGGGCCTTCACCTGGGATGCGACTGCCGACACGGTCGAAGCCGAGATCGGAAGAGCAATGGAAGAAGGAAAAGCGCGGATCAAATCGGAATCTGAAATCGTGGAGGAAGAGTCGAAAGTGGCTTTCGAGTTCTACACGGAAGGAAACGATGCCAAAGCCGAAACGATATTCAGGGCGATTTTGGATTACTACCCTCATCGAGCGGATGTTCGCTACAATCTTGCCGTTGTCTTGTTCCGGATGGGAAGCATTCAATCGGCGAGACATCATCTTCAGTGGATAACCGGGGTCATGAATAGCGAGACAGCGGAGTTCCAATCGGACATTTGGAACTTGCTTGGCGTGTGTTATTCGGAAACCCTGGAGTATTCGAAGGCAGCGGAAGCTTTCAAAAATTCTCTAGTCTGCAACGGAAGCCATCCTACTGCATCAGAAAGTCTCGCTTATGCAGAGACCATGCTGGAAACAAGTTGTGAAAGAAGCTTGGATGACATGTCGGGCAGTCCCGATCAAGAGGACTTCGCTCTTGCCCTGATCAACAACGAAATCCAGCTTGCAGAGATTCATTCGCTTTCTAACGAAGACCTGCAGTCCATTCTGGAGTCTGCTTTCCTTGCCGCATACTTTAAGGCTGCATCGATTCGGTATTACTTGGCCGGAATCATCATGCTGAAGCTGAACCGGATTGAAGAATCCACCGAGAG
Source organism: Paenibacillus sp. RUD330 (assembly GCF_002243345.2). Lineage (NCBI taxonomy): Bacteria > Bacillati > Bacillota > Bacilli > Caryophanales > Paenibacillaceae > Paenibacillus > Paenibacillus sp. RUD330. Next base: position 5,010,585 of record NZ_CP022655.2, on the reverse strand, counting down.
TTTGAAGCTGGCAGTCAATCATTTTCAAGAGGGAGAGCAGCCTGCGTTCCTCCGCTTCGCCTCGTTGAAGCATTTGGGTCTTGCCTATCTTAAAAAGAAAGACTTGCATCGGGCCATCCAGCATATGAGAGAGGCCAACGCTATGGCGGAGGCAACCGGGAGGGATAATGACGCCGGCCTTATCATGGAATGGATCGAAGAAGCGGAGAAAGAGCGGGAATCACTCCGCAACCATTACTCCAACCATGGCGAGAGCATGCCTCAAACTCAGCCCGCAGTTATAGCGGATGAAACCGGGGGACAGGCGAGGACCTTTCAGGATGAATGCTTGAAAGTCTATTTCAACGAAGGCGACCATGTTCTGGTGCTTGATCCTCCCCTGTTGGCGACATCGGCCTCCACATCGAATCGGGGGAAGGGAATGCTGGAGGTTGGAGGCATTGCCGTCACCCGCCTATCGATCTCCGAATTCAGGAACGAGCGGGGACTGAAGGTTGATGGAATCTACCTCGGCAAAGTGGCGGAGCGTCTCCTGCCCCATGAATGGGTCGAACTGGTCTCCCTCTGCGTCGGTTCCTTGAACTCCAAAGGCAAAATGATCGTTCTCAGCTATGACGTGGAGGCGCAAAAAAACGCCACTATGTTCTGGGAGAAGATCGAGCATGTACGCCCTTATTCTAGAACGCTCATGCATACCGTTCTCGCATCGGCGGGAATGTCGGTTACGCTTGCCTTCGATGCGGAAAGCGAGCAGGCCTATGGACTCGTAGCGCAAAAAAAACCTTATGAAGTCCTGTGGCAATCACCGGTTTATGATGCTTCAGGTTACGCCAATGAGCAGATCGACTACCTGGATTGCCTCAAACGCTTTCCGCTGAAGATACAGCTGAAGCCGAGAGAGATGACTCCCCGGCCTGAACTGCTCTTAGAAGAAAAATATCAATATTTGAGTGCCTTGCAAAAAAACCGCAATTCACATGGAATCGTTCACTACCAGGCTGGCCCGGGATATCATTTCGCTCCTCCCCTGGCTCCTGTGTCCATAGGCCGAACGATGTTTGAGACCGATCGAATACCGGGCGACTGGCTTCCCCACTTGAACGGGCTGACGGAAATATGGGTTCCTTCCGAATTCAATCGGGAAACGTTCGCTTCATCCGGAATAGACCGCTCCAAGCTGGCCGTCATCCCCGAAGTGCTGGATGAGCGGAGATACGACGAGAGCTCGATACGGCCGTTTCCTCTAAAGGAAGTCAAGGATTATGTGTTCGTATCGAATTTTGACTGGAGCAAGCGCAAGGGATGGGACGTGCTCATCCGAGCTTATGTCCAGGAATTCGGCGCATACGAGAATGTATCGCTCGTTCTCAAGGTGAACTTATCCCTTAAGCCAGAGAGCAATCCGAGCATGGAGATTATGTCTCTCGTCAGGGAAATGGGCTTGAGCGCTTTTCCGCATATTCAGGTGATCGATTCTTACCTGGGAGAGAATGAGCTTCTCGGCCTGTATCGGGCATGCGACGCATACGTCATGCCTTCCAGGGGGGAAGGCTGGGGCAGGCCGTATTGGGATGCCATGGCGCTGGGATTGCCCACGATCGGTACCCGATGGAGCGGACAGCTGGAATTCATGACAGATGAGAACAGCTATCTGATTGATGTTGAAGATTTGCTTCCAGTGAGCGAAGATATGCCATCTATGTTCCATGGACACAGATGGGCGGAGCCGAGTGTCGGACATCTTCAGCGGCTCATGCGGCATGTATTCCAGAATCGGGAAGAGGCCAAGGAGAAAGGGAGCTTTGCCAAAGCGGATCTGCATCAGCGATTTTCGAAGCAAAGAGTCGGACAAATGATGTTCGACCGCATTGAAATGCGGGTTCAACACTTTCTCGAAAGCGGCGAGGCTTAAACAGGAAATATACTTTTCGCCCTAAACAGACAGGCTTACCGACAAATTCGGTCATACTTAGACAAGATGCGAGATCATTCATTCAGATGTGAGCGGAATCAGATCTACTTTCGGATTTTGAAGCGCCGCAACGGCAATGAATCCGCTTCCATCTCATATTGACAACTGTTTTAATCCGGTGCTATAGTCAAAATGTGGGCCATGCATACAAGGCGTCTCACAGCATTTGAAGATGAAGGGAATGTTCTGAATGCAAGGTAAAGTGAAATGGTTCAATGCAGAAAAAGGCTACGGATTCATCGAGACTGAGCAAGGCGGCGACGTATTTGTTCACTTCTCCGCTATCCAATCCGAGGGCTTCAAAACCCTGGAAGAAGGCCAATCCGTCGAGTTCGACATCGTAGAAGGCGCTCGCGGTCCACAAGCTGCCAACGTAGTCAAACTGTAATCATCCGGCCGTTCGGCCATGCATAGATGATTGACGAGAATGACAAGTGCCTGTACGGGGCTCTGCAATCGCAGGGCCTCTTTTTTTGTCTTCCTTTTTCGGAAATCCATGATTTTTATCGATTGAATGCGGTTAGTAAGACATTATAGCCAACTCAAAGAGGGAGGGACGAAAGTCGGATGCCGTTTTTTTCATCGGCATTCTATAGGAAGAACAAGATCGAATCTGCGGAGCAATGCCAGCATAAATAGTATTCAGAATATTCACAATTGCTAAATAAGTCTTTTGATTTGAAAGCGCAACCCATGTTATAATGGGACCATGCAAAGGAGGAGTGCTCAATGAACTACAACATTCGAGGTCAAAACATTCAGGTGACGGACGCCATGCGCGATTACGTCGAGAAGAAGTTGAACCGACTGGAAAAGTATTTTGATGCCCCCCTCAACACAGACTCCAATGTGACGATGGCTGTCCACAAGGGACGCCACGGCGTCGAGGTTACGATTCCGATGACGGGAGTCATTCTCCGGGCCGAAGAGAAAAGCCCCGACATGTACGCCTCGGTGGATACGGTCGTCGACAAGCTGGAGCGCCAGATCCGGAAATACAAAACGAAGGTCAACCGCAAATTCCGGCAGAATGAAAGCATCAAAACGCTGTTCCGCGAGGACGACGTGAGCTCCGTTCAGCTGCATGATCCTGAAGACGACCTTGAAGTTGTACGAATGAAGAAGTTCCAACTGAAGCCGATGGATGTGGAGGAAGCCATACTCCAGATGGATATGGTCGGACACAGCTTTTATGTCTTCTCCAACATCGAGACCAAGGAAGTGAACGTGGTCTATCGCCGCAATGACGGCAAGTACGGCTTGATCGAACAGGGCTGAACAACAGCCCGAGCCGATCGTTGAAGTTGCCTCCCATAACGAATCCAAACCCGCCCTTTCCTTTGCCGGAGAGGGCTTTCTGCGTCCATTCCAGCCGTTGCCTGGCAACTAGACGGCGGGTAGGCGCGTATATAGATTGACGATTGTTTTGCGCAGCAACGATGCCCGTTGTTTTAGTACGCAAGCTTTTTATCGCTTAAATGTAGAAGAAGCCCTATTACTTATTGGAAATGATTTGCCTCTCATTGCTACAGGGTCGGCTAACTGTTAAAATTAAGGCAAAGTGGGTTTACGAAAGGGGAAAACCATGCTCGGACTGGTGAAGAAGATATTCGGCGACGCGAATGAGCGGGAAGTAAAACGGCTCTTGCGAACGGTCGAAGCGATAAATGGAATCGAGCCGGAGTTTGCGGCATTGACGGACGAGCAGCTGCGGGCCAAGACACAGGAATTCCGCGACCGCCTCGAGAACGGCGAGGAGCTTGACGACCTGCTGCCGGAAGCTTACGCGACGGTCCGCGAAGCGGGCAAGCGCGTTCTCGGCATGCGGCATTTCGATGTGCAGCTGATCGGCGGCATGGCGCTGCATGAAGGCAAGATCGCGGAGATGAAAACAGGCGAGGGCAAAACGCTGGTCGGAACATTGCCTGTTTATTTGAACGCCCTTCTCGGCAAAGGCGTGCATGTCGTCACGGTCAATGACTATCTGGCCTCGCGCGACAGCGAGATCATGCGTCCGCTGTATGAGTTCCTCGGCATGACGGTCGGCTGCAACCTGCATTCCCTTTCCCATGAGGAGAAGCAGGAAGCTTATGCCTGCGACATCACATACGGAACGAACAACGAATTCGGCTTCGACTATCTCCGCGACAACATGGTCCTTTATAAAGAACAAATGGTTCAGAAGCCTCTCTACTTCGCCATCATCGACGAAGTGGACTCCATTCTCATCGATGAGGCCCGTACGCCGCTCATCATTTCGGGACAAGCGGCCAAGTCGACGGAGCTGTACCATTCGGCGGACAAGTTCGTCAGCCGCCTGAAGCATGAGGACGACTACACCGTCGACATCAAGCTGCGTTCCGTCATGCTGACGGAAGCCGGCGTGGAGAAGGCGGAGAAGGCGTTCGGAGTCGAGAATCTGTTCGACCATGTCAACGTGACGCTCAACCATCATATCCAGCAGGCGCTCAAGGCGCATGCGATCATGAAGCGCGACGTAGACTATGTCGTGCAGGAAGAAGAAGTGCTCATCGTCGACGAGTTCACGGGCCGGATCATGTCCGGACGCCGCTACAGCGACGGCCTCCACCAGGCCATCGAGGCGAAGGAAGACCTCAAGGTCCAGAACGAGAGCATGACGCTCGCGACGATCACCTTCCAGAACTACTTCCGGATGTACCGCAAGCTGGCCGGCATGACCGGTACGGCCAAGACGGAGGAAGAGGAGTTCAAGAAGATCTACGGCCTCGAGGTGCTTCAAGTACCGACGAACCGCACGATGATCCGTCAAGACAGCGCGGACGTGGTCTACAAGACCGAGATGGGCAAGTTCAAGGCGGTCGTAGAGGAGATCGTGGAGCGGCACGGCAAGAACCAGCCGGTGCTCGTCGGCACGGTATCGATCGAGAACTCCGAGAAGCTGTCGGAAATGCTCAAGAAGCGCGGCATCACGCATAAGGTCCTCAACGCCAAGTACCACGCCGAGGAAGCGGAGATCATCTCCCGCGCCGGACAAGCCGGCTCCGTCACGATCGCGACGAACATGGCCGGCCGCGGCACGGACATCCTGCTCGGCGATACGGTGCATGACATCGGCGGCCTTCATATCATCGGCACGGAGCGCCATGAGAGCCGCCGCATCGACAACCAGCTGCGCGGACGCGCGGGACGTCAAGGCGATCCGGGCTCCTCGAGCTTCTACCTGTCGCTCGAAGACGATCTGATGCGCCGCTTCGGCTCCGAAAATATCATGGGCATGATGGAGCGTCTCGGCTTCGAGGAAGACCAGCCGATCGAAAGCCGCCTTATCACGAAGGCGATCGAATCCGCCCAGAAGCGCGTCGAGGGCAACAACTTCGACACGCGCAAAGTCGTCCTGCAATATGACGACGTCATGAACCAGCAGCGCGAGATCATCTACAAGCAGCGCCGCGAGGTGCTGTTCTCGGAGAACATCCGCGATATCGTCATGGATATGGTCAAGCCGGTCATCGACCGCATCATCGAAGCCCATTGTCCGAAGGACGAGGTTCCGGAGAACTGGGATCTGCAAGCCATCGTGGATTATGCCGAAGCGACCTTCCTCAACGAGGGATCCGTCACGAAGGATGACCTGTGGGGCAAGGAGCCGGAGGAAATGTCCGAATTCCTGTTCGGCAAGCTGACGGCGCTCTACGACGAGCGCGAGGAAGCCATGGGCAGCGAGACGATGCGCGAATTCGAGAAGGTCATCGTGCTGCGCGCCGTGGACAGCAAGTGGATGGATCACATCGACGCCATGGACCAGCTGCGTCAGGGCATCCATCTTCGCGCTTACGGCGGCACGGACCCGCTCCGCGAGTACCAGTTCGAAGGCTTCGAGATGTTCAAGGAAATGATCGACACCATCCAGGAAGAAGTCACGAAGTACATCATGAAGGCCCAAGTCGAGCAGAACCTGGAGCGCCAGGAAGTCGTCAAGGGCCAGGTCGTGGAAATGGGCGGCAGCAGCGAAGGCCGCGAGCAGCGTCCGGCTAAGCGCGAGGAGCGCATCGGCCGCAACGATCCTTGCCCATGCGGCAGCGGCAAGAAATACAAGCTCTGCCACGGCAAGTAAGGAACTCCGCTGCATGGCCGGATTGACTGGAACGAATCAAGGCTGTGAACCGCAAGGCGATGTGCCTGACGGGCAGCAGTCCCAACAGCATGAGAGGCCGGGAGAGACGCGTCTTGCGCGCCTGCTCCCGGCTCCTGTCATGAATAGACGAAAATTTGAGGTGAAGCATTGTCATGATCGACGTAACGGTTAAGCAAGACCTGCGCGAGGCGGCAAAGCGGCTCCAAGCTCTCAGGGGGTCTCTTTGACTTAGATCTCAAGCAGGAGATCATAGCCAACTTTGAAGAGAAGATGACCGCTCCCGATTTTTGGGACGACAACGAGAAGGCGCAGAAGGTCATCGCCGAAATGAATGCGGTCAAGTCCGTCGTAGAACTGTACGACAGGCTCGCTTCCCAGCAGGAGGATCTGGAGACGCTGTTGGAGCTGGCCGGCGAGGAAGAGGATGAATCTCTCGATGCCGAGCTGACCGACGGCGTGGCCGACCTGATGGGCAAGATCGGCGATTTCGAGCTGCAGCTGCTGCTCAACCAGCCGTATGACAGGCTGGATGCGATTCTGGAGCTGCATCCGGGAGCCGGCGGCACGGAGTCCCAGGACTGGGGCCAGATGCTGTACCGCATGTACACGCGCTGGGCGGAGAAGCACGGCTACAAGGTCGAGCTGCTGGATTACTTGCCCGGCGACGAAGCCGGCATCAAGAGCGTCACGATCTCCATCAAGGGCCACAATGCGTACGGATACCTGAAGGCGGAGAAAGGCGTTCACCGGCTCGTGCGGATTTCCCCGTTCGACGCTTCGGGCCGCCGCCACACCTCCTTCGTCTCCTGCGACGTCATGCCGGAGATCGAGGATGATATCGAGATCGAGATTCGTCCGGAGGACCTCAAGGTCGACACGTACCGCTCCAGCGGCGCCGGCGGCCAGCACGTCAACAAGACGGAATCCGCGATCCGGATCACCCACCTTCCGAGCGGGATCGTCGTCGCTTGCCAGACGCAGCGCTCCCAGATCCAGAACCGCGAGCAGGCGATGAAGATGCTCCGCTCCAAGCTCTACGAGCGCAAGATCGAGGAGCAGCAGAAGCATCTGGCCGAGATCCGCGGGGAGCAGTCGGAGATCGCCTGGGGCAGCCAGATCCGCTCTTATGTCTTCCATCCGTACAGCATGGTCAAGGACCATCGCACCTCGGTGGAGACGGGCAACGTCGGGGCCGTCATGGACGGCGATCTCGACGCTTTCATCAACGGTTATCTGCGCCACCAGATCAGGCATCAGCCGGAAGCCTGAGGGCAAGCCATGAACGGCATGCAGCGAATAGAAGCACGGAAGAGTTCCAACACTGGATACAGTGTGGAACTCTTTTTCGCGCGGAATGAAATCATGCTCTGCGTTACCGCGGCAGAGCAGGGGGAATCGGCGCCTGGAAAACCGGGCTCTCCATGCGGCCAGCGGAGATAGAGAGGGGTAAACTCGTGAGCAACAGGAACGAAGAGTCATCGAGGGAAAAGCAGATCGGCGCGGAACGCGGCAAAAGCCGCAAAACCCGCCGCATGACCAAGCCGGTCATCAATCATCCCGTCACAAATACGCTGCTGCTGCTTGCAGGAGCGTTCATCATCGCCGTCAGCTTCAACTGCTTCCTGCTCCCCAACGGGGTCGCTTCCGGGGGCGTATCCGGGATTTCGGTCATTATCCAGCATATATACGGCATTACGCCCGCGTACACGCAGTGGGCGCTCAATATTCCGCTGTTTTTCGCGGGTCTGCTGCTGCTCGGTCGCCGCTTTGCCCTTCAGACTCTGTTCGGCTCTGCGATCATGCCGCTGTTCGTGCTTCTGACGGCCCACTGGGGCGCACCGACGGACAATCCGCTGCTGGGATCGATCTATGGAGGCATCGGCGTCGGGCTCGGACTGGGACTCGTGTTCAAAGGACGCGGCTCTACCGGGGGCACGGATCTCGCGGCTCAGATCCTGCACCGGTACTCGGGGCTTACGCTCGGCTTGTCCGTCGCCTGCCTGGACGGCCTTGTCATCGCCGCGGCCGGCTTGTTCCTCTCGCCGGAGAATGCGCTGTACGCGCTGATCGGCTTGTTCGTGACGACAAAGACGATCGACATCGTGCAGACGGGACTCGCCCTCTCCAAGGTCGCGTTCATCATCAGTTCCCGCGCGGAAGAGCTGGCGGACGCCGTGCTGCATGATCTCGACCGCGGGCTGACGCGCCTGGACGCGCATGGAGGCTACACGGGGGATGCGCGCATGGTGCTGATGGTTGTCGTCAGCCAGAACGAGGTTTCCGAGCTGAAGCGGCTCGTGCAGACGGTCGATCCCGAAGCCTTTGTCATCATCAGCCATACGGCGGAGGTGCTGGGGCGGGGATTCAAGCTGGAGTAATTCGGATTCATCCCGGAGCAAGCTTGATAAATCCGGGGTAATCGGGCGCAGATAAAGAATGAAAGCAATAGCGAGCACTTTTTCGAGCAGCGGCTGAATCCGACCGGATTCCCCGCCTGCTGGGGAAAGTGCTTTTTTATTTCCTGGAATCAATTAAGGGAACTCGTCGGAATTTCTAAGAAAATGTTAAACACTTGGCCAGCAGAATATTAAGCCTTTCCAACGATAATGGGTGAAACGACCGCGAGATCGTCGTCCGGCCGTCGTGCCGGGCAAAGGAAAGGGGAAGCAGGACCAGATGAAATTTGCCGATGTTAAGCTCGCACCGAATAAAAACTCCAAAAAGATCATTCTCCTGCTTTTGCTGGCCGTCGTCGGCCTGGGGGCGTTCCTCCGGATGGACTTCGTGCTGTCGGTCGACCACAAGGTCAGCCACGACACGATCAACTACGACATCATGGTCAGGCAGCTGCTGGATAAGGGAATCTACGCCTACAAGAGCGAGGAGCCGAATGCCCAGGTTACTCCGGGATATCCTCTCTTCATGGCAGCCATATACAAAGCGGCGGATTACCGGGCTCACGACCCGTACCGGTGGATCCGCTGCATTCAAGCGCTGCTCAGCACGGCGACGCTTGTTCTCATGTACCGGCTCGGCGCGATGCTTGCGGGCAGATGGGCCGGTCTGCTGGCCGCCTTCATGGGCGCTGTCTATCCCTCCTTCATTTGGACGACAGGAGGCATCCTGACGGAGACGCTGGCCGCTTTTCTATTGGTGCTGTACGTCTATGTCCAGCTGCTCGCTTACCGGTCGCGACGGAAGCTGCCGCAGCTGCTGGCAGGGGCTGCTCTCGGACTTGCGGTGTTGACGCGTCCGGAGTTCCTGCCGCTGTTCGTGCTTGTCCACCTGCTCTTCCTGTGGTGGAGCCGCAAGTGGAAGCAGACGCTGCTGCAGTTCGTTCTCTGCGGGGCCGGGCTGGCCCTCGTGCTTGCCCCATGGGTCATACGCAACGCGGTCACGCTGCATGAGCTCGTCATTGCCTCCACCCAGGTGAATCCGTTCGCCGCCGGGACCTATCCCGACAAAAACTACGACGACGGACTGGTGGACAGGCATGGCAAAACGCAGATGGAGGTCGCCAAGGAACGGCTCCGCGTCGGGTTCTCCGAGCATACGTGGACCTACGTGAAGTGGTACACCGTCGGCAAGCTCGAATCCACCTACGCCCGGATGTTCTATGGAAGCGGACATACGCCGCTCTACCCGGTCATGCCCGCCGCGCTGCGGTATCTCTACCATCTCGCGATCATCTGGACCGGGGCGCTGGCGATCGCCGCGACCGCGATCGGCCGCAACTGGAGACATCCCGCCGCGCTGCTCGCTCTCCTGCTGACCGCCATGTCCGCGCTCAGGCTGCTGTTTGTCCCGGAGTACCGGTACAACTTTACGGCGATGCCGTTTTTTATCGTGCTCGACAGCGCAGCGGCCGTCATGGCCTTCCAGGCTCTGCGGCGCCGGCAGGAAAATCGAATGAAGAAGCCGCATGGCGGAGGAGGTGTTGAAGATGGAGAGACGGCAAGCGCATGAGTCCAAAAAGAAAGCCGATGTGCTGGTCATCGTCCCGGCCTACAACGAGGCAGCCGGAATCAGGCGAACGATCGAATCGATCCGCCAGCGGGCTCCTTATGCCGATATCGTCGTCGTCAATGACGGCTCCGCGGACGACACCGGCTGCCAAGCCGAGATGGAGGGCGTGCCGGTGCTGAACCTCGGCTGCAACCTCGGCATCGGCGGAGCGGTGCAGTCGGGGTACCGCTACGCCGAGGAGAACGGATACGCCTATGCGGCGCAAATCGACGGCGACGGCCAGCATGACCCCGCCGATCTGGCGGCGCTGCTGCAAGCGATGACGGATCGGGGAGCCGATATGGCCGTCGGTTCCCGCTTCATCGAGAGAAAGGGCTTCCAATCCACCTTCGCCCGCAAGCTGGGCATCACCCTGCTCGCCCGCCTGGCATCGGCGCTGACGGGACAGCGGATCACCGACCCGACGTCGGGATACCGGCTATGCGGCCGCCGCGCCATTGCCTTATTCGCCCGGGACTATCCGGTGGACTATCCGGAGGTGGAGGCGCTTGTGCTGCTGGACAATCACCGGGGCTCCTTCATCGAGGTTCCGGTCGTCATGTCGGAGCGGCAGGGAGGCGTCTCCAGCATATCGGCCCTGAAATCGGCCTACTACATGGCCAAGGTCATCCTGGCCGTGCTCATCACCAAGACGAAAAAGAAACGCGACTGGAGCGTCGGTTATGGGAACTGAAATCTACTGGATCAGCTTTGCGGTCAGCCTCGGCTTTGTCGCCGCCATTCTGCTGCTCATCCGCAGGCGGAGGCTGCGGGAGCAGCATGCCATGCTGTGGCTGCTGCTGGGGACGGGGATGACGGCGCTCTCGCTGTTCCCCGGGCTGCTCGACGGCCTCGCGATGCGGATCCATGTCGTATATGCTCCGTCTCTGCTCTACTTTATCGGGCTCATGGGGGTTCTATTCATCCTGCTGCATATGACGATGGCGCTCTCTGCCCTGACGCAGAAAACGATCTCCTTGACCCAGTCGGCCGCACTCCGGCAGGAGCATGTCAGACGGCTGGAGCGGCGGGTGGAGGAGCTGGAGAAGGCCGCCATCCGGCCTTCGGACGAGAGAGGGAGGCCGTGATGGCTTACCTGCTGCTCATTCTAAATATAGGTTGCCTGGTCGCCGGCCAGACAGTCTGGAAACTCGGGCTGGACCGGACCGGAGGGCTGGAAATGGGCAATCTCCTGCAGGTTCTGCTGTCTCCGCTCATCCTGGCCGGAATCGCTCTGTACGGCATCGCCACGGTTCTGTGGCTGGCCGTGCTGTCGAGGCTTCCCCTCAGTGCGGCTTATCCGCTGCAAAGCCTGGCCTATGTGCTCGGCCTCCTGCTGGCATGGCGGCTGTTCGGGGAGGCCGTTCCGCCGAGCAGATGGATCGGATGCGGCATTATCGTTGCCGGCGTCCTGGTGGTCGGCGTCAAGTAAACCCAAAGGAGTTGTGGATTTTGAAAGGGAAAATAATGTTCTTGGCCTTTGCGCTGGCCGCATCCGTGCCGGTTCCGGCCGAGACGCCTGCGGCATTCGCCGCGGATGCGGCACCGGGGGCCGCGACCGGGCTCCGCTTGACGGCCGGCGAGCCCCGGCAGGCCGCGGAGGTTGCGCCGACCGCCTCTACCAGCGTAGGAGCGGCGGCAGGCGCGGCGCCGAATCAGGCCGCCGCCGAATCTCCTTCGGAAGCGGCGCTGCCGAGCCAACCCTCAGACGCTTTCTCGTCAAGCGGGATCCAGGCGAGCGAGTCCTCATCGAACAAGGCTTTGCCAACGGAGTCTCCGTCAGGGGAGTCCTCATCGAGCAAGGCTTTGCCAAATGAGCCTCCGTCAAGCCAGTCCTCGTCAAGCCAGTCCTCGTCCGGCGATCTGCTGCTGTACATGAACAGCGCCCGCATGGAGCAGGGAGGCAAGGCCTATGCGGCGGCCAGGCCGCTCGCCGTCAAAGCCGGCGTCTCCTATGCGAGCCTGCGCTCGCTGGCGGAACGTCTCGGCTTCAGCGTCGCGTACGTCTCCGCCAAGAAGGAGACCGTCGTCCGCAAGGCCGGGCTGGAGGCCCGTTTCACGAACCAGAGCAAGTCTTATACGGCAAGCGGCATCCGGATGCTGATGAAGGGAGCGGCCTACACGGACAAGGGCGTCTTCATGGTGCCGCTCACCTCGATCACGGCCGCGCTGCAAATATCTTATACGGTCGACCAGCGCGAGCATACGATCACTCTCAAGCAGGCTGCCGAACCGGCGGCATCGTTCACCGTTCAAGCCGGCGATATCATCGCAGGCGAAACCCGGGTTCAATACACGGCGCGAGCCTCTTCTCCGTCCAATCTCCAGATCGTGCAGGAAAAATGGGAAGGACGCCAGGAGGTGTTCGCAGAGCCGGGCATTTATCCCGTCACCTATCAAGTTCAGGATGCCGCGGGGAGATGGAGCAAGCCCTATACCCTTTCAGTCGCCGTAACGAGCCCCAATATTCCTCCTGTGGCGATGTTCAGCACGGACAAGAAGGAGTACCGCATGGGAGAACCGGTCGTCATTGCCGACGAGAGCACCGATGAAGAGAACGCCATTGCGGACCGCCAGTGGACGGGAAAGCAAGCGGCGTACTTCCGGCCCGGCCCTGTGACGGTATCGCTGACGGTGACCGACAAGCATGGAGCCGCCGCCGCATTTTCGCAGGAAATTCTCATTACCGACGAAACGCTGTATACCGAGGATGAGTTCAACCGCCTGTTCACGCCCGTCGGCTCCAATTTTCCCATCGACGGGGCTTCCGTGAAGAACATGGAGCTGCTGCCTTTTACATACGATACCGAGCCCTATACGCTCTTCCGCTCTACCGGTCCGGAATCCATCCGGGAGGAAGGGATCTTGTACCAGGATGTCATCGACGGGCCGGCAAGGATTCTGCTTCACCACAAAAACACGATGGGCCCCAAGCTGAAAGTCTACATGCTCGCAAGCAACCCGAACGCTACGCCGGCAACGCTGTCCATCGAGAGCTCCGGAATGGCAGGCCCGACGGCTTACGGCGAAATAGCGGGCCAGATGTCGCTGCAGCGCTATTTCGCTTCGATCGCATCCGGCTCCGCAGCGCGCGAGCTGGTGCTGGCTCCAGGAGAAACGCGCATCCTGTTCCAGGAAATAAGCCAGAACGGCCTGAGCGGGGGAGACATCATCACCTTCCAAGGAGACGTGACCAGCGACATCGGCATCAAGTACACCTCTCTGGTCGTAAAGGCGGAACGGGATCCGCTGCTCGCTCTCCCCGGCCTGCCGTTCCTGGACCCGAACCAGTCGATCGTCAGGGGAACCTTTGCGGAATCTACCCGGATATTCGATTATGCGCCTGTCGTGGGGACGGCCCCGGCCCGAATCTATCTCACCGACAACAATGCCGATCCATTCCAGACCGGCTACGATGGAATCAAAGGGACGCCGGCGACGAACTCCGGCAATTACGGGGTGCTCTACAAGATCGTTCTGGAGCACGCAGCTCCCCGCTCGCTGCTCACCTTCAATCCGCGCGGAGGCCTGTTCCGCGGCTCGGCGCTGGTCAACGGATCGGTCGTCACGTTCTCCCATCTCGGAACGGCCGCGGCGACCGATCAGAACAGCGTCCTCTACCGGACAGGCGAGAGCGAGGAGTCCGTAGAGATCTGGATCTCTCCAGCCGCCGGGAGCAATCTTCCGTTCTGCCTGCTGCTGTCGCCGCTGCCGTCCGCGAGGAGCTGAACATTCAAGCCGAGAAGGCGCGGAATCTTTCCGCGTCTTTTTTGGCTCTCTTGAAGGAAGGCGGAAGCCGGGTCTAGAAGGAAAGGAGAGTCATATTTCCGGTTGTATTATTATTAATATAAACGTATAATGATTCAGGTATAAGAGGCCTGCGACGGCCTCTCTCAGGAATCAGGGCGAAGAAGGGAAGTGCTGGATGATGGGGACAAAAATAAGGGCTGCCATTGTAGGCTCAACCGGCTACGGAGGCGTTGAGCTGATCCGGCTGCTTCAGGCGCATCCGCATGCGGAGGTCAGTTCGGTCATTTCCTCTTCCAGCGCCGGAACGCCGATTGCGGACGGATATCCGCATCTGTCGGACATTTTCCCGGGGGTTCTGGATGGCGTAGACCCCAAAGAGATCAAGAGCAAGGCGGATGTCGTCTTCCTGGCCGCTCCGGCCGGAGTGGCGAGCCGGATGGCGCCGCAGCTGCTGGAGGAAGGGCTGAAGGTCATCGACCTGTCGGGCGACTTCCGCCTGCCTCAGCCGGATGTATATGAGCAGTGGTACGGCAAGCCTGCGGCAGACCCGGCCTACTTGGAGAAGGCGGTGTTCGGCCTTTCCGAGATCTACGGAGAACAGGTGCGCGGGGCGGAGCTGCTGTCCAATCCGGGCTGCTATCCGACAGCGACGCTGCTGGGCGCGGTGCCGGCCATCAAGGCGGGGTGGATCGATCCGTCCACGCTGATCGTCGACGCCAAGAGCGGCGTATCCGGCGCGGGCAGGGGAGCGAGCCTCGGCACCCATTATTCGGAGCTGAACGAGAACTTCAAGGCCTACAAGGTCAACAAGCATCAGCATATCCCGGAGATCGAGCGCGTTCTGTCCGATGCGGCAGGCAGGAATATCGTCACCACCTTCACGACCCATCTCGTTCCGATGACCCGGGGCATCATGGCGACGATGTACGCTACGCTTGCGGAAGAGCGGACCGAGCAGGAATTCATCGAGCTGTACCGGCAGTTCTATGAGGGCCGCCCGTTCGTGCGCATTCGGCCGGAAGGCGTCATGCCGGCGACGAAGGAAGTCGCGGGCTCGAACTTCTGCGACATCGGCTTTGCCGCCGACCGCCGCACAGGGCGTGTGACGATCGTGTCGGTCATCGACAACCTCGTCAAAGGCGCTGCCGGCCAAGCGATCCAGAACCTCAATCTGATGATGGGCTGGGAAGAGAATGCCGGCCTGCAGTTCATCCCGATGTATCCTTAATTCCTTGGCGGAACCCCACTAGAAGGAGATGCGATTTACGCGATGACACAAGAGACAGCAGGCAAGCCGTTCACGATCGTCCAGGACGGCTCCGTCACGACACCGGCAGGCTTTCGGGCGGGCGGGCTTCACTGCGGACTGAAAAAAACGAGCCGCAACGACCTGGGAGCCATCGTATGCGAGGTTTCTGCGGCGGCCGCGGCGGTTTATACGACCAACAAGGTGCAGGCGGCCCCGATCAAGGTGACCCGGGAAAGCCTGGCGGCGGGAGGACGGCTGCGCGCGCTGCTCGTGAACAGCGGCAACGCCAATGCCTGCACGGGCAAGCAAGGCGAGGCCGATGCGTACGAGATGCGCTCGGCCTTCGCGGCCGCGGCCGGAATTCCGGCCGAGCAGATCGCGGTGGCCTCTACCGGCGTCATCGGCGAGCTTCTCAAGATGGACCGCGTGCGTGAAGGCATCGGCCTTCTGCCGCAGCAGCTTGCGGGCGACGATCGGAGCGCGAATGAGTTCTGCCAGGCGATCCTGACGACGGATCTTGTGAAAAAATCGATCTGCGTCGCCGTCGAAGCGGGCGGAAGGACGATTCATGTGGCAGGCGCCGCCAAAGGCTCCGGCATGATCCATCCCAACATGGCGACGATGCTCGGCTTTGTCACGACCGATGCCAATATCGGCAGCGAAGCTCTCCAAAGCCTGCTGAGCTCCGCTACGGACCGCACCTTCAACATGATTACGGTAGACGGGGACACGAGCACCAACGACATGCTGGTCGCGATGGCGAGCGGTCTTGCCGGCGGCGAGGAGCTGACGCCGCTGCATCCGGATTGGAATTCGTTCAGCGATGCGCTGATACATGTATGCGAGGTGCTGGCCAAGGCGATCGCCCGCGACGGCGAAGGCGCCACCAAGCTCGTCGAGGTCCGCGTCAACGGAGCGCAGAGCGACCGGTCGGCCGCTGCCATCGCGAAGACGATCGTCGGCTCTTCGCTCGTGAAGTCGGCCGTCTTCGGCGCCGACGCCAACTGGGGGCGCATCATCGCGGCCGCGGGCCGGGCGGGCGAGCCGCTCGATCCGGATTCCGTCGATATCTCGCTCGGACCGATCCTGACGCTCAAGGAATCCCGGCCGGTCGCCTTCGACGAAGAAGCGGCGCTGGAATATTTGAAGGGCGACACGGTGGAAATCATCGTCGATCTCCATATCGGCGTCGGCGCGGCCGTAGCCTGGGGCTGCGACCTGACCTATGACTACGTCAGGATCAACGCGGCTTACCGCACTTAACGGCAGGAACCTTTAACAGGTGAAAATATAAGCGGCATGAAGCTTCAACCGGCTTGAATCCAAGCGGCATGAAGCGGATGAAGGAGCATGAGGCGGATGGAACAGCGGTTTGTGATGAAATGCGGGGGAAGCACGCTGGCGGCTCTTCCCGCCGCGTTTTTCGAAGATCTCCGGCGCCTGCAGGAGCAGGGCGTGAAGCCGGTCATCGTGCATGGCGGCGGCCCCGCCATTTCCGGGACGCTGGAGAAGCTCGGCATCGAGACCGAGTTCGTCGACGGGCTCAGGCGGACGACGGAGGAAGTGCTCGACGTCGTCGAGATGGTGCTCTCCGGAACGATCAACAAGGAGATCGTCAGGCGCATCCAAGGCGCAGGAGCGCGGGCGCTTGGACTCTCGGGCGTCGACGGCATGCTCATCCAGGCCAGGCCGGTCGGCAATGCCGACAAGGTCGGCCATGTCGGCGAAGTGACGGATGTCAACGCGGAGATCATTGAAGGCGTGATGGGAATGGGCTACATCCCGGTCATCGCGCCGGTCGGCATCGATGCGGCCGGGCAGCGCTACAACATCAATGCCGATACGGCGGCTGGAGCCGCCGCCTCCCATCTGGGCGTGGAGCGGATGATCGTCGTGACCGACGTGCCGGGCATCATGCGCACCGTGGACGGAGCCAAGACGGTTCTTCCACGCGTGAGCGCGGCCGATATCGAGGAAATGATCGCCAGCGGCGAAATCTATGGCGGCATGATCCCGAAGGTGCGGGCTGCTCTCGCTTGCCTGCACGGCAATGTCCGCGAGGTCGCCATTGTCAGCGGCACCGAGCCGGACGTTCTCAGCCGGGCTGTCCTCGAGGGCGGCGTCGGGACAGTCATTACAGGCTGAAGCGGAAGCGGACTCCGAAAACGGAGGACTCTTCTTTTGAAGCAGACTCCGAAAACGGAGGGCTCTTCCGATCGCTGTTGAAGCCCGGATTCCTTGAACTTACCCCATGAATGGGGGAATCCGGTCTTCAAATGCGAACGCTCCGCTTCTACAGAGCCCCTCCGTCTTTCTTCGTCCTTGCGCCTCGCTCGGATGGAAAAAGAAGCTCTGCCTGCTGGCTTGCCTCCATCAGCAGAGACCGGAATTCGTTTGCGAAGCACGCCTGCAACGGCAGCTTGAGGCTGACCCGGGGCGAAGCATCCGGAATGGCGCCTTGGGATTGAAGCCCGGAGCCAAGTGCCCGGCGTGGCGCCTTGGGTTGAAGCCCGGAACGGAGCGGGTGGAATGGCGCCTTGGGTTGAAGCCCGGAGCGAAGCGGCCGGAATGGCGCCTTGGGTTGAAGCCCGGAGCGAAGCATCCGGAATGGCGCCTTGGGATTGAAGCCCGAAGCCAAGTGCCCGGAGTGGCGCCTTGGGGTTGAAGCCTGGAGCGAAGCAGCCGGAATGGCCCTGGAGAAATGACAATGGTCGCCTTTGCCGCCGGATTTCCACCATTGAATTCACCTATTCAGGAAATCTGGCGGCAACAGCGATCGGAAGGGCCATCCGGCGGCGGAGCGACTCTAGGATTCAACGCACCAAGGGCCATCCGGCGGCGGAGCGACTCTAGGATTCAACGCACCAAGGGCCATCCGGCGGCGGAGCGACTCTAGGATTCAACGCACCAAGGGCCATCCGGCGGCGGAGCGACTCTAGGATTCAACGCACCAAGGGCCATCCGGCGGCGGAGCGACTCTAGGATTCAACGCACCAAGGGCCATCCGGCGGCGGAGCGACTCTAGGATTCAACGCACCAAGGGCCATCCGGCGGCGGAGCGACTCTAGGATTCAACGCACCAAGGGCCATCCGGCGGCGGAGCGACTCTAGGATTCAACGCACCAAGGGCCATCCGGCGGCGGAGCGACTCTAGGATTCAACGCACCAAGGGCCATCCGGCGGCGGAGCGACTCTAGGATTCAACGCACCAAGGGTCATCCGGCGGCGGAGCGACTCTAGGATTCAACGCACCAAGGGCCATCCGGCGGCGGAGCGACTCTAGGATTCAACGCACCAAGGGCCATCCGGCGGCGGAGCGACTCTAGGATTCAACGCACCAAGGGCCATCCGGCGGCGGAGCGACTCTAGGATTCAACGCACCAAGGGCCATCCGGCGGCGGAGCGACTCTAGGATTCAACGCACCAAGGGCCATCCGGCGGCGGAGCGACTCTAGGATTCAACGCACCAAGGGCCATCCGGCGGCGGAGCGACTCTAGGATTCAACGCACCAAGGGCCATCCGGCGGCGGAGCGACTCTAGGATTCAACGCACCAAGGGCCATCCGGCAGCGGAGCGACTCTAGGATTCAACGCACCAAGGGCCATCCGGTAGCGGAGCGACTCTAGGATTTAACGCAACAGCAGCCATCCGGCTGCGAGTCCATATAACGATAGGGAGAGGTGGATCTGCAATGAGCAACAGCGCACTGTTTCCAACCTACGCAAGATATCCGATCGCGCTCGTCAAAGGCGAGGGAAGCTGGCTGTGGGACGATACCGGAAAGAAATACCTCGATTTCATGAGCGGCCTCGCCGTCACGAACCTCGGCCATGCGCCGAAAGCGGTCAAGGATGCGCTCGTGAAGCAGCTGGATGAAGTCTGGCATGTATCGAATCTGTTCCATATTCCGGGGCAGGAAGCGGCAGCGGAGCTGCTCGTGCAGCATACATGCGCGGATGCGGTCTTCTTCTGCAATTCCGGAGCGGAGGCCAACGAAGGCGCGATCAAGCTGGCCCGCCGGTACTTCCAAAAGATCAAGGGAGAGCACCGGTACGAGATCATCACCTTCTCCCAGTCCTTCCATGGACGGACGCTCGCAACGCTGACGGCAACGGGCCAGGACAAGGTCAAGGAGGGCTATCTGCCGCTGCCCGAAGGCTTCACCACCGTGCCGATGGACGATCTCGAGGCGCTCAAGGCTGCCGTGAACGATCGGACCGCCGCGATCATGCTGGAGCTCGTCCAAGCCGAAGGCGGCGTCCTGCCTGTCCGGGCGGAGTTCCTGCACGACATCGTCAAGCTGTGCAAGGATAACGGCATTCTGCTGATTGTCGACGAGGTGCAGACCGGCATGGGACGCACGGGCAAGCTGTTCGCCCATGAGCATTACGGCGTGCAGCCGGATATTTTCACCTCGGCCAAAGGGCTGGGAAGCGGCTTCCCGGTAGGAGCCGTCCTTGCGAAGGAATTCCTCCGCGAAGCGTTCATGCCGGGCTCCCATGCGACGACCTTCGGGGGAACGCCGATCGCCTCCGCCGTCGTCAAGGCGACGGTCGAGGAAATCGCCGGCAATCGGGTGTACGACCGCGCCGCAGGCGCGGCCAGCTACCTGACCGGACAGCTGCGCGAGAAGCTTGCCGGCAATCCGTGGGTGACGCAGATCCGTGGGCTCGGCCTGCTGATCGGCATCGAATGCGCAGGTCCGGTCGCCGACGTGATTGCGACGATCCACGAGCGCGGCCTGCTGGTCGTGCCGGCCGGCCCGACCGTCATCCGCCTGCTGCCGAACCTGCTCGTCTCCAATGACGAGATCGATCAGGCGGTCGGCATCATCGCCGCCGTCCTCAAGGAGAAGACGGTCACGGCATCCCAGAACTAGACATCCCGGAACGAGAAGGGATGCAGGTTCCCGATCCCCACGAATCCAAGCGCCGCCGGACGACCGGCGGCGAGCATAGAAAGAGCAGGTGTTCCAATGATGCAGCAACCTCTTATCTTGGCCGGTGCCCGCAGCGGGGAGCTGGCGGCAGGCCTCAAAGGGCGCGATTTCCTCGCATTGGCGGACTACACGCCGGAGGAGCTCCGCTACCTCATCGATCTGGCGGTCGAGCTGAAGCGCATCCAGAAGTCCGGGGAGGCCTATCACCCGCTCAAGGGCAAGACCCTCGGGATGATTTTTGAAAAGGCGTCCACCCGCACGCGGGTCAGCTTTGAAGTCGGCATGTATCAGCTCGGAGGTCATGCGCTGTTCCTGAGCGGCAACGATCTTCAGATCGGACGCGGCGAGCCGATCTCGGACACGGCGCAGGTGCTGTCCCGCTATCTGGACGGCATCATGATCCGCACGTTCGCGCACCGCACCGTCATCGAGCTCGCGCGCGCTGCCACCGTGCCGGTCATCAACGGCCTGACCGATTCCGAGCACCCTTGCCAGGTCATGGCCGATTACCAGACCGCCCTGGAGCATAAGGGAAGGCTGGAAGGGCTCAAGGTCGCCTACATCGGCGACGGCAACAATATGGCGCATTCGCTGCTCATGGGCGCGGCCAAGCTGGGCCTGCACATGAGCGTGGCGACTCCGGAAGGCTATGAGCCGGACGCCTCTATCGTGAAGCAGACCCAGGCGGTCGCTTCCGGCACGGGGTCGGTCATTCACGTCTGCCGCGATCCGCGCGAAGCGATCGAGGGAGCGGACATCGTTTACACCGACGTATGGGCGAGCATGGGCCAGGAGGCCGAGCAGGCGGAGCGCGAGCGGGCATTTGCCGGCTATCAGGTCAACGAAGACTTGACGAAGCATGCCAAGGCCGACTACCTGTTCATGCACTGCCTGCCCGCGCACCGCGGCGAAGAGGTGAGCGAGGGCGTCATCGACGGCAAGCATTCCATCGTATTCGACGAGGCGGAGAACCGCCTGCACGCGCAGAAAGCGATCATGGCCGCACTCATGTAGGAGGCGGCTCCGACGATAGACTACGACTATATCCAGATCCGGGGCGGCCGTCTCATGGCGTGGAGCTTCCGGAAGGGACAGGGAAAGGACGATATCAGCGACATGGCAAAGGAAAAAATCGTGCTGGCCTATTCGGGAGGCTTGGATACATCCGTCATCCTGAAATGGCTCAAGGAAACGTATGACGCGGAAATCATCGCCTTCACGGCCGACATCGGCCAGAAGGAAGAACTCGACGGCCTGGAGGAGAAAGCTCTGGCGACCGGCGCCTCCAAGGTCTATATCGACGACCTGCAGGACGAGTTCGCCAAGGACTTCATTTATCCGATGTTCCAGTCCGGTGCTCTCTATGAGGGGCAGTACCTGCTCGGAACGTCCATCGCGCGGCCGCTGATCGCCAAGCGCATGGTCGACATCGCCCGTGCCGAAGGAGCGACCGCGATCGCCCACGGCGCGACGGGCAAAGGCAATGACCAGGTGCGCTTCGAGCTGACGGCCGCCGCGCTGGCGCCGGACATCAAGGTCATCGCGCCTTGGCGGAGCGAGGAATTCCGGGCGCAGTTCCCGGGACGCGCCGAGATGATCGCTTACGCCGAGAAGCACGGCATTCCGGTGCAGGCATCCGCCGCGAAGCCGTATTCCATGGACCGCAACCTGCTGCATATCAGCTTCGAGAGCGGCATGCTGGAGGATCCTTGGTTCGATCCGAGCTCGGAGGAGAACGAGGGCATGTACGTGCTCAGCGTGTCTCCGGAGCGAGCGCCGGACAAGGCCGAATACGTGGAGCTTACTTTCGACCAAGGCAATTGCACCGCGATCAATGGCGAAGAGCTGAGCCCGCTGCAGGTGATGGACAAGCTCAACGAGCTGGGCGGCAAGCATGGCATCGGCCGTGTCGACATGGTCGAGAACCGGTTCGTCGGCATGAAGAGCCGCGGCGTATACGAGACTCCGGGAGGCACGATCCTGTTCAGCGCCCACCGCAAAATGGAGTCGCTGACAATGGACCGCGACGTCATGCATCTGCGCGACTCGCTCATCGCCAAGTACGCGACGCTTGTCTACAACGGCTTCTGGTTCGCGCCGGAGCGGCTTGCGCTGCAGGCGCTCGTCAATGAAAGCCAGAAGAACGTCAGCGGAACCGTCCGCCTCAAGCTGTACAAAGGCAATGTCATCGGCGCCGGCGTCAAAAGCCCGGTCAGCCTGTACAACCCGGACATCGCTACGATGGAGGCCGATCCGTCGCAGGCTTACGACCAAGGCGACGCGACGGGCTTCATCCGGCTGAACGCGCTGCGCCTGAAGGTTTCCTCCGGCGTGGAGCAGAGCCGCAAGGACTGACCTGGCGAAAGAGGATTTCGGTCCTGACATGCAGGCCCGAAGGGCTGAATGAATAGGACGGAAAGCCGATCGACGCGCCCGAGCCTTGACGAAGGGACGGGCGATGAATCCAAAACAAGCATAAGGGCTTGCTGCGCCGGTCCGGCGCGCAAGCCCGTTGTCATATCCGAAGGGGGAGCAGGGCGATGAGCAAACTGTGGGGCGGAAGGTTCACGAAGCAGACCGATCAGCTGGTCGAGGAATACACGGCGTCGATTACATTCGACAAGGAACTGGCGGAGGAGGACGTGCGGGGCAGCCTGGCGCATGTGTCGATGCTCGGGAAGCAGGGCATTCTGCCGGCCGAGGACGTCGAGACGATCAAGGGCGGGCTGAACCGCGTGCTGGAGCGCATCCGCAAGGGCGAGCTGGAGTACAGCGTCTCCGACGAAGATATCCATATGAACATCGAAAAAGCGCTGATCGAAGACATCGGCCCCGTCGGGGGCAAGCTGCATACCGGCCGCAGCCGCAACGACCAGGTGGCGACGGACATGCATCTGTACCTGCGCCGTCGCGTCGTCGAGTTCGTCGGCCTGCTGCGCAGCCTGCAGGAAGCGCTCATCGGCCAGGCCAAGGAGAACCTGGACACGATCGTGCCCGGCTACACGCATCTGCAGCGCGCCCAGCCGATCCTGTTCGCCCATCATCTGATGGCCTACGTCAGCATGTTCGGCCGCGACGCCGAGCGGCTGCAGGACAGCTACAAGCGCATCGACACGCTGCCGCTCGGAGCCGGCGCGCTGGCGGGAACGACGTTCCCGATCGACCGCCATTACGTAGCGGAGCAGCTCGGCTTCGGCCGTGTTTACGAGAACAGTCTAGACGCGGTCAGCGACCGCGATTTCATCCTGGAGTTCCTCTCCCACGCTTCCATGATCATGATGCATCTGTCCCGTCTGTCGGAGGAGCTGATTCTCTGGTCGAGCACGGAGTTCCGTTTCGTGGAGCTGGACGACGCCTTCTGCACGGGCAGCAGCATCATGCCGCAGAAGAAGAACCCGGACGTGCCGGAGCTTGTGCGGGGCAAGACGGGCCGTGTGTACGGCAACCTTACGGGCCTTCTGACGGTGCTGAAGTCGCTGCCCCTCGCCTACAACAAGGACATGCAGGAGGACAAGGAAGGCATGTTCGATACGGTGAAGACGCTCTCCGGCGCGTTGCGCCTGTTCGCCCCGATGATCGCCACGATGAAGGTGAACGGCGGACAGATGCGCGAGGCGGTCAACAAGGACTTCTCCAACGCGACCGATATCGCCGATTTCCTTGTCGGCAAAGGACTGCCTTTCCGCCAAGCGCATGAGGTGATCGGCAAGACGGTGCTGTACTGCATCGAGAACGGCAAATTCCTGCTTGACCTTACGCTGGATGAATTCAAGGGGTTCTCGGAGCTGTTCGACGAGCGCATCTACGAGGTGCTGCAGCCGGAGACGGTCGTCAATGCGCGCAACGTCTACGGCGGCACGGCCCGTCCGCAGGTCGAAGCCGCCATCGGGCGCGCGGAAGCCGCGCTCGCGGAAACGGCAGGCTGGGTAGAGGCGTATTCCGCCAAGCAGAACTAGCAGGCTGCATGCCTGCGCAGCTCCGCACAAGCGATGCCTTGCGATAGCAGCGAAGGAAAGAGGGCTCTGTCCGCCATGCGCGGACGGGGCTTTTTTTCGCTCCATGACAAGCCGTTGCACGGCTATGGCCAAAAGAGCGGGCAAGACAGGCTCTGCGGAGAGCAGGAAGAAAGCAGGGAGAAAGCAGGGAGAAAGCAAGGAGAGAAGAGGACAGGGAATTAGGAGATCGGCAGCATCTTAGCGGGTCGGACGTTGGGAAATAGGAGGCGCCAAGGGAAAAGGGGGAGAGGAGGGGAGAAGAGAGGCGAAGAGAAGAGAAGAGAAGAGAAGAGAAGAGAAGAGAAGAGAAGAGAAGAGAAGAGAAGAGAAGAGAAGAGAAGAGAAGAGAAGAGAAGAGAAGAAAAGGAGCTCTGCTGCAGCGGCGGGGTGGATTTTCGGGATTGATTTCATTATCATCTATACCAAAGGCAGGCCCAGTCCGTACCGTCCTCACGCCCAGTTCGAGAAAGAGGTGACGATCATGCAGCTGCTGGCGATATTCTCGATGCTCATCGACCATATCGGAGTCATTTTCTTCCCCGACTCCACAGCCTGGCGGATCGTCGGGCGGATCGCATTTCCCATTTACGCCTATGGAATCGCCGTCGGCTGCCTGATGACCCGCTCCCGAAAACGGTACATCGGCAGGCTCGCGCTGCTCGCGGCCATCGCGCAGGTTCCTTACATGCTGGCGTTCGGAACGAGCCATTACAACGTCATCTTCACTCTGCTTGCCGCGGCGCTCGTCATCTTCGCCCTCGACGGCCTGCTTGAGTGGAGCGCCCGCCCGGACAGCCATTCCGACGCCGAACGCAGCGGATCCAGCAGAGGCCGGCACATTGCCGGATGGTCTGCGGCGGCCTTGCTGGTGGCAGCAGCCTCCATCATCATGGAGGAGCTTCCTTTCGACTACAACGCCTACGGCTTGCTGCTGATCCTGATCTTCCGGTATGCGGGCCGAAAGAGGATGGTCATGCTGCATCTGCTGCTGAACGTAGCGATCATCGCCGCATACGGATCATCGTGGATGCTTCAGCTGTTCAGCATCGCCCCGACTCTGCTGCTCGCCTATGGGGAAGACCTGCGCGAGGGGCTCGACAAGCTGAAGGTTCCCCGCTGGCTGTGGAGATCGTTCTATCCTGCCCATCTGGCCGCTCTGGCGGTATTGGACTTCATGCTTCGCAGCTGAGCTTTGGAAGCATCGAATACCAGCGAGCATCGGATGCCAACCCGTACTCAAACTCCAAAGAGCCGCTAAGAACAAACGAAAGGCAGCGGTCGGATGCGAGCCGGTGTCGTTCAGCATAAAAAAAGAGCACCTGGCGTCGACGACGCAGGTGCTCTTTGTGCTGCAGGCTTTATTTGGCTAGCGTCCTTGCCGCAGGGAATCGCCACCCATTGGAGACAGACCGCTCCTGCTGACCTCGATTAGGCGCTGAGAGCACTCAGCAGGCCCGGCAGCTCTTCGGCCGGAATCGGCTGGCTGAAGAAATACCCTTGGGCTTCATGGCATTGGCGCTGCAGCAAATACTGCAGCTGCTCGTCGGTTTCCACGCCTTCGGCGATGACCTTGAGCCCGAGGTTGTGGGCCATGTTGATGATTGTGTGGACGAGCGCTTCATCCTTGGCATCCTGAAGGAGGTTGCGCGTGAAGGAGCGGTCGATCTTCAGGCTGTCGATCGGGAACAGCTTCAGGTAGCTCAGCGAGGAATAGCCGGTGCCGAAATCGTCAATCGACAGGCAGATGCCCATCGCCTTGAGCCTGTGCATGATCGAGATCGCTTTCTGCGAGTTCTGGACGATGCTTTCGGTCAGCTCGAGCTCGAGGTATTGCGGATCCAGGCCGGTCGTCTCCAGCGTCGAGCTGACCATTTCGGCAAAGTCGTTCTGCTGGAACTGGCGGGAGGAAATGTTGACGGCGATCCGGATCGGCTCGTAGCCCTCGTCCTGCCAGGCTTTGTTCTGGCGGCATGATTCCTGCAGCACCCACTCCCCGATCGGGATGATGAGGCCGGTTTCTTCGGCCAGAGGAATGAAGTCGGCCGGCGAAATGAGGCCCCACTGCGGATGCTGCCAGCGGACGAGCGCCTCGAGGCCGACGATCGTGCCCGACATGATGTCGACCTGAGGCTGATAGTGGACCTTGAACTCGCCTCTCTGGAGACCTTTGCGCAGGCCATGCTCCAGCTTCATCCTGCGGGTGACCGCTTCGTTCATTTCGGGCGTGTAGAACTGGAAGTGGTTCTTGCCCTGCTCCTTGACCCTGTACATGGCCGTATCGGCGTTCTGGATGAGCGTCTCCTGCGTCTGGCCGTCGCCGGGGTACACGCTGATTCCGATGGATGGGGTGACGAACATTTCGTTCCCGGAGATCAGGATCGGCTTGGCGAAGCTTTTGACGATGAGGAGGGCTTTGCGGCTGATCTCGTCCGAGGTCGTGCCCGGCAGCAGGATGATGAATTCGTCGCCTCCCAGGCGCGATACGGTGTCGCCGCTGTCGATGCTGTCCCGCAGCCGCTTCGATACCTGGATGAGCAGCAGATCGCCCGTTGAATGGCCGAGCGTGTCGTTGACATACTTGAACCGGTCCAGGTCGATGAACAGGATGCCGACCTGCTGGCCGGTCTCCTTGGCGAACTCAAGCGACTGCTTGAGCCGGTCTCCGAGCAGCAGTCGATTGGGCAATCCGGTGAGAGCGTCGAGATACACCATCTGGTTGATTTTCTGCTCGGCTTTTTTTCGTTCGGTGATGTCCCGGATAATGCTGCTGAAGTATTTCTCTCCGTCTTCGGTCCATGATGCCAGGGACATCTCGATCGGGAACTCCACTCCGTCCTTGCCCAGCCCGGACAGCTCCAGCACGCTTCCGGACCCGTCGGGAGCAAGCGGGGAAGCATAGGGCTCAATCTCCTTGCGGTGCTCGTCGCGCAGGCGGTCGGGAATGATCATCTCCAGCGGCTTGCCGGCAGCCTCCGCTTCGGAGTAGCCGAAGATGCGCTGGGCTCCCTTGTTCCAGGATTGGATGATCGTCCGGCTGTCGGCGAGAATGATGGCGTCGCTGGCGGATTCAATGACGGATTTGAATTTGCGTTCGGATTCCATCGATTGGGATTCGAAGCGCCGGTTCAAGTAGGTGCTGATGAAGACGAGGCCAAGGATGACGAGCATGCCGATGAAAATCGCATAAGCGAGAAGCGTGTTGTCCAGAGCGGTGTCGTGGCCGGCGGGAGCGCCTCCCATATGGTGGAAGGAAGCGGCGGCCATGCCCGTATAGTGCATGCCGGCGACAGCCAGGCCCATCAGGACCGCTCCGGCGGATTTGAACTTCCAGACGCCGAGAGTGCCGGAGCGCTGCTTGATGGCGAAGATCAGATGGAGGGCGGCCAGGGAAGCCAGGACCGCGATGGCGCATGACGCCGCTACCAGAGGGGTGTTGTAGGTCACATGCGCCTCGACGACAATGGCCTTCATGCCGGTATAATGCATGGAAACGATTCCGGCGCCCATCAGCACGGCGCCCGAGCATGAGCGCAGCATAGGAAGAGACGAGCCGCTGACGGTGATCAAGGCAAGGCCGGAGGCGAAGATTGCCGGTACGATGGATACGAGGACCAGCATCGGATGGTAGGTGACCCGGACGGGCAGATGCATGGCCAGCATGGCCACGAAATGCATCGACCAGATGCCGAGCCCCATCGCGACGGCTCCGGAGAGGGTCCAGATGTAGCGCGTTCGTTTTCTGGCCTTGTCGATCAATATGGCAAGATCAAGGACCGTGAACGATGAGATCACGGCGATCAGGATGGATAGGGCAGCTAGCGGCATGTTATAGGAGCTGTGAAGGATAGGCATCGGTGGTTGATCTCCTTAGACAATCGGCGGACGGCGGCAAGCCGGTTTCCTTTTTGTATATAACGGCAAAATGCAGATGGTTGGTAAGCCTTTTTGCAGGAAGGGAAAAAATTTCTTCGGTTGTTTCAACGCGGGGAGAAACGGGTATAGAAAAAGTTGCCATTCTCTTTTCGGTTATATCTGGAAAAAGACGATATTTATTGAAATGAAAATAATTGGGGCGGACTGGCTTCATGGCCGAGGCTGGATTATAGGATTAGGAGCGGGTAAGGGTGGAATGCTCAAGCTGCAGGATGGAACCGTTGGGAATCGAGCTTCGCTGCGCCGGAGAGCAAAGTCTGCTCGCGGTCCGCGAGGCGGCAGATCATCTGAGGAGTCAAGGAAAGGACGCGGTTTTCAAAGGCAGCATACTGAGGATATCGGAAGCGGATTTGCCGGGCATGCTTGATTTTTGCCGGGACCATGCCGATGCGGAGGCGATCGCCTTCCGCATCGCTGCCGAGGGAGGGTGGAGACCGCTGGCCGAAGCCGGCTCGATCGCCGGCACGAAATGGGTCGACGACCTGATCCGGGAAGAGCGGATCAGCTGCCATATTCAGCCGATCGTCAACGGGAGCGGAGAGCTGTACGCCTATGAGTTCCTGGCGAGGTTCATCCGGGAGGACGGAACCTTGATTTACCCGGGCGAAATGTTTCAGGCGGCGCGGGAGCGGGGGCGTCTGTACGCGCTGGACAAGGCTTGCCGCATGGCTGCGGTCAGGCATGCGGCTCCTTTGAAGACCAGAGCCTTCATCAATTTTGTCCCGACGTCCATCTACGCTCCCGAATATTGCCTCCGGACGACCGTGAATCTCGCCGCGAAGCTTGGAGCGGATCCTTCCCTGCTCGTCTTCGAGGTGGTGGAGACGGACAAGGTCGAGGATACGGAGCATCTGAAGCGGATTCTGGCCTACTACCGCGAGCGGGGATTCCGGTGCGCTCTGGACGATGCGGGGGCCGGTCACAGCACGGCGGAGCTGCTGGCGGAGCTGAGTCCCCATTACATGAAGCTGGACATGCAGCATGTGCAAGGCGTCGCGCGGGACGCGGACAAGCAGCGCTCCGCGCTGGCCTTTCTGGAAGCGGCCTTGCGGATCGGAGCGGTCCCGCTTGCAGAAGGAATCGAGCTGCAGGAGGACTTCGAATGGCTGAAGCGGCAGGGATACCAGCTGTTCCAGGGCTATCTGTTCGGCAGGCCGGCTCCGGTGGACCGTTATTATCCCGGCCGCAGCGATGCGGCGCCAGCGGTCATCGCTTGAAGGCGCGGGAATTCGGGCCTCGCAGCGGCCGGCTGCGCGGTCATGGACGGAAGGCGGACAGCTCCAGCTTCTCCATGCGGCAGCTGCCGTCATCGGCAGAAGGCCAACATCGCCCGCTCGCCGGACAAGCATGCGGCCAGGGCTGAAGAGCGGGAGCATGGCGGCTGCCGTCAGGGCAGCAGCCGGATGCCGTCCTCCAGCAAGGCCGCCGACGAGCCTTCCGGCCGGCCCGTGCCGCCCATGGCGGGACCGGAGTCCAAGCCGCCCGGAGACGGAGACGCCGCGCGCTCCGGCTGCCGCCCGACGCCGACGATTTCCGGCTGGGCTTTGTACGTATCCCGCGAAATGCGGAGGCGGGACGTTTCTTTGCCCTTCACATAGCGGATTCGGTACGTATCGACGACATAACCTCTTTTGCCCGGCGTCAAAATCCGGCTCTCGCCGGGAGCGAGCAGCGAGGTCGGCTTCAGTTGAACGGCCGGGGAGAGGGAGCGTACGGTCTCGGAACGGATCTCATAGTTGACGTCCGGGGAGAGCGTGCCGTACAGCTTGACCGTCAGCTTTCCATCGCCCGAGCTTGTCTGGATGAGAATATGCTTGCCCGTGGAATTCCGGAAGCGGAAGTTGATGAGGCCATCGGCAAAGGTGGCGTCCCGCCCCAGAGGAAGATAGGAGACGGGAAGCGAGTGGTTGCGCCGCTCCACGATGTCTAGGCCGGCCAGCAGCACGGCATTGTAGAGCGTGCTCGACACCTGACAGATGCCGCCCCCGATGCCGGGGGTGAGCTGGCCGTTCAGAATGACGGGCGCTTCCCGGTAGCCGGTCTCGCGCTCCGTGATCCGGATGACCTCTCCGTAATCGAAGACGTCGCCCGGCTTCATGATCCAGCCGCTGAGAGTTCGGGCCGTCTCCGAGACGTTGAACGCCCTCCCCTGGGAGCTGGCGCTGTAGTCGGTCGTGAAGCTGGCGATCAGCCGGTCGATTCCTTCCTCCCGCAGCGACGTGAGCGTGACCTTGGGGAGCACCGCTTTCATTTGAAGCCTTCCCTCCAGAACGGGACTGACGCCCAGCCGCTTCAGCAGCGCTTTGCCTTTGAGCCCCGCCAGGGAACGTGCCGAGGGCAGAGGCGGATCCTGCAGCCCTGAGGCGGCAGCTCCGCCAAGCGCCGCCCAAGCTCTGGCCTGGGCGTACTGCCGGTCCAGGTCCAGGTGGAGGACGCTCCGCCCCGGCGTGTATACGACCCGGTCATCCGGAGCAATCGTCCGCACGGCGTCGACGGGCTTCCGCTCGTCGTAGAAGCCCCATTCCCGGCGCAGCGCGGCGTCGAACGTCCCGCGGCGGGATTCGAGCTTCGCCGGCAGCCGCTTGTCCCATTGCCAGCGGTATTTGGCCCGGCTCCACGCGGAGCCTGTGGCCAGCCGGCGGATCGCCGCCTCCGCTTCGTCCAGCCGAAGCCGGAACCCGAGCGCCCGCAGCGTCCAGGAGGCGCTGCGGGCCGCTTCGGCTTCCAGGCCGCCGGACGAACTGGCCGCTAGGCTGCCGGATGCATTGGCCGCCAAGCTGCCGGCAATTCCTTCGGAGCCGCCGGTTCCGTTCGGATTAAGGCTTGCCGCAAAGCCACCGGCGCCTGAGGCCGGGGGCTTGTCCGCGTTGAAGGAGGCGAGGCCTCCTCCATCCTGCAGGATGACCGCGCGGCCATCCATCGCTTCTCCGTACGCCTGCAGCAGCCGCAGCGCCTCCTGCTTCGGCAAGCCTCCGACAGGCAGCCCTCCCGCTGCGGTGCCGGAGGGAACGGTTGCTTTGGAGCCGTATATCCATAGAGCTCCCCATGCGGCGCAAGCGGCGAGCAGCAGGGCAAGGAGAATGATCAGCATCAGATGCAGCCTCTTCACGGGCAGTCCTCCCATCAGGCATCGTTCGTCATGTATATGCCCGGCCTGGAGCAAGTAGTCTCATCATGGCTTTCCTTTTCATGGTAAACTACCACTTAAAGCCTGCCGAAGCAGGCCCCGGACGCCATAGGGAGGAATACCGATGATCAGGGTGCTGATTGCCGACGACAATTCATTCATCAGGGAAGGAATGCGCATCATCCTCGCCAGCTTCGGCGAGTTCGAGATTGTCGCCGCGGTCGAGGACGGCCTGCAGGCCGTCGACTTCTGCAAGGCGAATGAGGTGGATGTGGCGCTGCTGGACGTCCGGATGCCGAACATGAACGGGGTGGAAGCCGCCCGGCTCATCTCGGAGGGGTCGCAGGCGAAGCCGCTCATCCTGACGACTTTCGACGATGACGCCTATATTCTCGATGCGGTGCGCAGCGGAGCCAAGGGATATCTGCTCAAGAACAACGACCCGGAGCAGATCGCGGCTGCGATCCGCAGCGTCCATGGCGGCCACAGCGTGCTGCAGGACGCCGTGCTGGAGAAGCTGAGGGCCGGCCTGACCGCTCCCGCCGCCCCGGCGGCGCCGGCGCCGGCGATCGACCGCAGCCTGTTTACGGAACGGGAGCTGGAAGTCATGGCCCGGATCGCGAAGGGGCTGTCCAACAAGGAAATTTCCCGCGAGCTGTTCATCTCCGAGGGCACGATCGCCAACTACATCACTTCCATTTTGAACAAGACAGCCCTGGAGCATCGGACGCAGATCGCGATCTACTACCTCACGGGCAAGCTTTCCTAGCGCCATGCAGCTGTGGACGATGGGCAACAAGCTGCTTGCGCTGGCCTTCATCATGGCATCGGCCTATTTCGCCGACGGGACCGCGGCGCATTCGTCGCTGCTCATGCTGCTCGCGCTTCTCTATATCGCGCTCAGCATCTCGGTCCGCCTGCTTGGCCACATCCGCATCAAGACCGGCGCCATTGCGGCGGTCATCCTGTTCCTGCTCGCCGCGAGCGCATACGGCAGCCCCTTGTTCGTGCTGCTGCTGCCTTTCAGCGCCTGCGAGCTGGCCTTTCTGCATGGCAGGCGGAGAGTCATGCTGCAGGCGGGATCGCTCCTGCCTCTGCTCTTTCTCCGGGACGGGCTGCTCGTCGGCTATATATTCGTGGCCGTTGCGGCCTGGTTCCATTATCTGCTGTACTCGGAGCAGCTCATGAAGGCCATCGGCCTCGAGGAGGAGCTCGACCGGCTGCGCATGAAGCAGGAGAGGCTGGCCCGCCGCCTGAGCGACGGGCAGGAGCAACAGCGGAACTCCGAGTATACGCACAAGCTGGAGGAGCGCAACCGGCTGTCGCAGGAAATCCATGACGGCGTCGGCCATTCCATGACCGGCGCCCTCATCCAGATGGAGGCGGCGAAACGGCTTCTGGCGCGGGATCCGGAGCGGGCGGAGCAGCTGCTGGACAATGCGATCGGCATCTCCAAGGGCGCCATCGAGGAGATCCGGCTGACGCTGCATCGCCTCAAGCCTCCGACGGAGCAGCTCGGGATGAGCCGGCTGCGCGAGAAGGTCGAGAGCTTCGGGATGAGCAGCGGCCTGCAGGCGGGCGTCAGCGGGAGCGGCGACCTGGAGTCCATCGGGCCTCTTTATTGGAAGATCATCCAGGACAACGTGACGGAATCGCTCACCAATGCTCTCAAATATAGCGGCGCGACGGCCGTCCATGTCGAGGTGAGCGTGCTGAAGCGCTACATCAAGGCGGTCGTGACGGACAACGGGCGGGGCAAGGACAAGATCGTCAAGGGGCTCGGGCTCAAGGGCATGGAGGAGAGGGCCGCTTCGGTCGGAGGCACCGTCGTCGCGGACGGCAGCCGCGGCTTCAGCGTCACGACGCTGCTGCCATTCGGGGACAAGCCTGCGCAAGGAAGGGAGGCATGAAGAACTTCAGGGTCAGCGGACGGCTGCCCTCCGCAAGAACGTGAGATTTCTCATATCCAAAGGGTGAACTTATGCACTGACATAGGGGCATCCTTTTTTCTTATACTGAGAGCATCAAATGGATGAGGGAAACGGAGTGGGGAGCATGAACGTGTTGGAAATTCAAGGTCTGACCAAAAAATTCGGAAATTTCGTCGCGGTGGACAATATGACCCTGAACGTGAAGGAGGGCGAGATCTTCGGCTTCCTGGGCTCCAACGGAGCGGGCAAGAGCACGACGATCAACATGATCTCCTCGCTGCTGCAGCCGAGCGCGGGCGAGATCCGCATCCTCGGCAAGGACAGCCGCAAGCATAGCCGCCACGCCAAGACGAACCTGGGCATCGTGCCGCAGGACCTGGCCATCTACGACGACATGACCGCCTACGAGAATGTGGCCTTCTTCGCCGGCCTCTACGGCCTGCGGGGCAAGCTGCTGAAGGAGCGGTCCGAAGAGGCGCTCGAATTCGTCGGCCTCGGCGACCGCGCCAAGAGCCGCCCGTCCACCTTCTCCGGCGGCATGAAGCGCCGGCTGAACATCGCCTGCGCCATCGCGCACAAGCCGAGCCTGATCATCATGGACGAACCGACCGTCGGCATCGATCCCCAGTCCCGGAACTACATTCTGGAGTCGGTGAAGAAGCTCAACGAATCCGGCTGCACGGTCATCTACACGAGCCACTACATGGAAGAGGTCGAAGAGATCTGCTCCCGCGTCGCCATCGTCGACCATGGCAAGATCATCGCGGACGGCACCAAGGAGCAGCTGAAGGCGATCATTACGGATGTCAAGGATCTGTCGATCGAGCTGAAGCCGGGTTCGGCTTACAGCCTCGAGAGCCTCAGCCGGATTCCCGGCGTGCGCGCGGTGAACGAAAAGGAAGGGCGTCTGAGCATCCAGAGCGACGCGGCCGTGGACAATCTGAACCGGATTCTGAAGTCGCTGATGGACGGCGGCGCCGAAGTGAAGGCATTGCAGGAAGAAGAGCCGAATCTCGAGACGGTCTTCCTGACGCTTACCGGCCGCAGCCTGCGGGACCAATAGGAGGTATCGAGATGAATGTCATCCAAATCGCGCTGAAGGAAATGCTCCTGAGCTTCCGGAACCGGCGCACGCTGTTCTTCATGCTCGCCTTTCCGCTGGTCCTGATGCTGGTGCTCGGCACGGCCCTTGCCAATGCGTTCAGCACGACAGCTTCCATGGATACGATCCGCGTGCTGGTGCAGGATCGGAGCAGCGGCGCCGCGCAGCAGGGATTTGCGGGATTCCGGGCGGAGATGGAGAAATCCGGCTTTGCTTTCACGGACTTGAAGCCCGGCATGGACGGGGCGGCGGAAGTGGAGAAAAACAACTATGACGACTATGCAATCGTGGCGAACAGCGGCATCAAGCTGTACGGAAGCGACCGCAACGCCGTCGCGAGCAACATGACCCAAGGCATGCTCTCGGCTTATGCCGACCGCTACAATGCCGCAGCCGCCATCGCGGCGGCCGATCCGGCCAAGGCTGCCTCCGCGTTCCAGCCGGCGCCTTCCGGCGGGTACGTGAAGGAGCTGTCGCTGGATCTGGACCGCATGCCGGGGTCGATGGATTACTACGCGGTCGCGCTGACCGTCATGATCGCCCTGTGGGGCGCGATGTCGGCGGCCAACCTCGTCAAGAGCGAGATCAGGCAGGGCACGGCGGCGCGCCTGGTGGCCGCGCCGGTGCGCAAGGGAGAGATTTTTGCCGGCAAGGTGCTGGGCAATCTGGCGGTCAACATGCTCTGCGTGCTTGTCGTCATTACATTCAGCAAGGTCGTCTACCATGCCTACTGGGGCGAGAACCTGCCTCTCGTCCTGCTCGTCCTGCTCTCCGTCGTCGTGCTGTCTACCAGCCTGGGGCTTGCGGTCAGCTATCTCCTCAAGTCGAGCGCATCGGGCGGTCTGATCTCCCTGGCGGTGCAGGTGGCCTCCTTCTTCGGCGGCGCGTACTTCCCGATCGGAGTGGTCGAGAAGAACAGCCTGCTGGGCATCGCCGCCAGCCTGTCCCCGATCCGGTGGGCGAACATGGCCTTGAACAATATGATCTACCTCGGCGACAACACCCAAGTGGTTCAGACCATCGGCCTCAACGCCGGTCTTGCCGCGCTGCTGCTGGCAGCCTCGGCCTATATGATGAGCAAGCGGGAGGGATTGTAACATGTGGAGAGATATATGGTGGGTGGCCGTCCATACCTTGAAGAACACCTTCCGCAAAAGGAGCAGCCTGCTCGTCTACCTGGGGCTGCCGATCATCGGAGTCGTCGGCTCGATCATGCTCTACGGCAGCTCGGGACAGCAGGTGCTGCGCGTCGGCATCGCCAATGAGGACGGCAGCGCCGTCATCGCCGCCGATACGGCGGCCTACGTCAGCAGCCTGCAGCATGTGAAGGCGACGCTGCTGACGCGGGAGGAGCTGAAGAAGAAGCTGGCTTCGGCGGATCTGGACTCGGGCCTGATTATGGAGAAAGGCTATTCCGACAGCGTGGCGGCCGGCAATCCGGAAGGAATCGCCATTCAATCCGTCAAAGGCCAGACTGTGACGGCATATATCCAAGGCATGCTGAACGCATACCTGGACAATACGGCTGCGCTAAGCCGCGCAGCCGGCGGGGACCGGGCGTCCTTCGACAAGCTGTATGCCGACTACCGCGGCGGAGAGTTCAAGCTCGAGACGCAGCAAGTCGCCGATACATCCCTGACGAAGGCGATGTCGGTCCAGTCCATCGGGTTCCTGATCCTGTTCATGATGACCGCGGCCGTCAATCTGTCGGAAATCATCCTGAAGAGCCGCGAAGACCGGACGTATTACCGCATTCTCTCTTCTCCCATCAGCGCCCGCTCGTACGTGCTCGCCAACGTCCTGGTCAACATCGCCGTCATGGTCGTGCAGGTGGCCGTCGCGCTCGTCGCGCTCCGCTACGTCTTCGGCATCGACCCGGGCCTTCCGATCGCCCAGCTCGGGGGCATGCTGATCCTGTTCGCCCTCGTCTCCGTCAGCCTCTCGCTCGTCATCGTCGCCTTCTCCAAAAACTCGGCGGTGTCCGGAGCGATGTCGAACTTCATCATTACGCCGAGCTGCCTGCTGGCCGGATGTTTCTTCCCGATCTCGATCATGCCGGACACGATCCGCAAGATCGGCGACTTCATGCCGCAGCGCTGGGTGCTCCAATCGATCGACGAGCTGCAGACCGGAGATACGAGCCGGGTCGCGATCAACCTGGCCGTGCTGGCTGCCTTCGCTCTTGTGTTCTTCCTCGTCGCAGCTTACAAGTTCGGCCGCAACAACGACACGAAAACGTTCGTCTAGGCCGTCTTCCAGCCTATGATGAGGCTCATGCAAATAGGGCATGCGAAAACAACCGGCAGGCATCCTGCCGGTTGTTCCTGCATTCAGCAAGCTTCCAATACGTTGCTGCCGCCCCGGATCATGTCGGTGACGGCGTCATGCGGCACCTTCTTTCTAAACCCTATCATACGCCTGGTTTTGATTCCGTCCGGTTGTGGGAATAAAAGAAATAGGAAATCCAGCATATGGGAGGTTGAATCATGGACAACAGCAATCCTTCTTCATCCAGCAAGCTTCCCCGCTATCCGGAATCGATGTGGAGGGCAACGGAGGAGCTGCCGCAGTTCGAATCTCTGCGCGGCACCGTGGAGGCCGATGTGGCCGTCATCGGAGGCGGCATCACGGGAATAACGGCGGCTTACCTGCTCAGCAAGCAGGGGCTCAAGGTCGTGCTTGCGGAGGCGGGCCGGCTTCTGGACGGAACGACCGGACATACGACCGCCAAAATAACGGCCCAGCACGGCATGATCTACGGCAAGCTGCTGCAGCATTTCGGCAAGGAGCAGGCCAAGCAGTATTACGATGCCAACGACGAGGCGTTGAAATGGATGACGCAAACCGTGGATGACCTCGGCATCGACTGCGGCCTGGAAACTCAGGATGCCTATATTTATGCCGATAACGATGCCGACTTGAAGCAGCTGCATGCGGAGTGGAAAGCCTACCGGACCATCGGCATACCGGGCGAATGGACGGACAAGCTTCCGCTGGACGGCTTGTCGGAGAAAGGCGCGATCAAGCTGCCGGGCCAGGCGCAGTTCCATCCGCTGCAATACCTGAAGAAGCTGCTGGCCGAAGCGCAGCGCCACGGGCTCAAGGTGTACGAGAATACGACCGCGAGCGGAAAGGTGAAGGAGGACGACAACGGCCGCCTGCAGGTGGAGACGGAAGCGGGCGGCACCATCTCCTGCAGCTGGGCGCTCTCGGCCTCGCACTTCCCGTTCACGGACGGCGGCGGCTTGTTCTTCTCCCGGCTGCATGCGATGCGCTCCTACATCGTCGCGGTCGAGCCGGAGAAGCCTTTCCCGGGCGGCATGTACATCAGCGCGGGCAGCACCGTCCGCTCGCTGCGCTCGGCGCAGCTGGGAGACAAGCGGGTCGTGCTCGTCGGCGGAGACAACCACAAGACGGGCCAGGGCATTCCGATGATCCAGCATTTCGAGGCGCTGGAGCAATTCGGGGATTCCCTGCTCGGAGCCAAGAGCATTCCTTACCGTTGGTCCGCTCAGGATCTCGTCACCCTCGACGAAGTGCCGTACATCGGGCCGATCACGGGCAAGCATCCCAACCTGCTCATCGCCACCGGCTACAGCAAATGGGGGATGACGACCGGCACGCTCGCCGCGCTGATCGTGAACGATCTTGTCGCGAACGGCCAGAGCAAGCATCTGGAGCTGTTCAAGCCTTCGCGCTTCAAGGCCGACCCGTCGCTCAAGACGTTCGTGGTCCAAAACGCCAACGTCGCCGGGGAGCTCATCTCCGGCAAGCTGGACGCTCCGTCCCGGACGCCGGAATCGCTGGAGCCCGACGAGGGCGCCGTCGTCAAGGTCAAGGGCAAGCGCGCCGGCGCCTATCGCGACTCGCAGGGAGCGCTGCATGTCGTAGATACGACCTGCACGCATATGGGCTGCGAGTGCAAGTGGAATTCCGGCGACCGCTCCTGGGACTGCCCGTGCCACGGCTCGCGCTTCGGCTTTGACGGCACCGTGCTGGAGGGACCGGCGACGCAGCCGCTGAAGCGGCTGGAGGCCGAACCGGGCTGATCGCCGGGCAAGCGTCCGCCCTCGCCGGCCGGATGCCCGGAAGAGAGCGGGATTCCAGAGGCTGTCCCTCGGGTCATGAGCATGGCCGGGGGCAGCTTCTTCGTTTTTATAGCGCATGAGGTTCCATAGGAAAGGAAGAGGGCTCGAATCGAGCCCTATTTGCGTTGGCTCGCGCATGGCCGGAAAATAAGGCTCGATAGCAGTCCATCCTCGTTCTGCGGATTTCAAGCCAGCCGAGGCCGGTTTTTTTTGCTGCGGCCAAAACCGTTTGACGGCGTCCGAAGTCTAATGCGGAGAAGGGGAGGGAAGGGCTTGGACAACGAAACGACGACAACCGCCTGCCAGGCTCCGGAACCGGCGGCCTCCTTGTCGGAAGAAGCAACAGCCAAGGACAGCTCCGCGGCGCTGGCCGCCCAAGCCCGCGCGGGCGACGAAGGCGCCTTTCTGGAGCTGATGGGCGATTCGCGGGATCGGCTGCTGCGGATCGCCCTGGCCTATCTGCGCAGCGAGGAAGCGGCGCTGGAAGCCATTCAGGAGACGACCTTGCGGGCATACATGAAGCTGGGGAAGCTGAAGGAACCGGCCTATTTCCAAACCTGGCTGATCCGGATCCTGATGAACGTCTGCATCGACGAGCAGAAGCGGCGCCGCAGGCAGAGACCGGCCGAATGGCTGCCCGAGGCTCCCGCTGCGGAATTCGGAATGCCTGGAGTCGATGACAGGCTGCGGATGGAGGAGGCCATCGCCGAGCTGGAGCCGAAGCTGAGGCAGGTTGTCATTCTCAAATATTACGACGACATGACGCTGACGGAAATCGCCAGGCTGCTGGAGAAGCCGGAGGGCACGGTGAAGACCTGGCTGAACCGGGCGCTGGCGAAACTGAGAGCATGGATGAGAGAGGGGGAGGCGCGGGATGAAGGATGAGCAGCAGCCGGATTTGTCCGTTCTGGCCGAAGACAGGGGCATTGATCCTGCTCTCGCAGGACGGGCGGACGCCGCGATCAGGGCGGGACTTGCAGCCGGCAAGGAAAGGAAGCGGGGGAGGCGGAGGACGGCCAGCCGGCGAATCCATGCCGCTTCGGCCGCTTGCCTCCTGCTCCTCGTCTGTCTGGTGACGATCCGCGTATCCCCGGCATTCGCATCTGCCGTGAGGCAGATTCCGGGAATGGCCTCGCTGGTGGACGCGATCCGCCAAGAGTACCCCAACGACCAATCCATCCTGGACGCGGTGGATAACGACTACATGCAGAAGGTAGGGCTGTCGGATGAGCATGGAGGGCTCAAGTTCACCGTGGAGGGCATCGTCGCGGACGAGTTCCGGATGAATCTGCTGTACAGCATACAAGGGCTGCGCCCCGATGAACAGGTCGAGCTGCATGATCTGAGCCTGACCGACGGTACCGACAGGCAGCTGCAACTCGGCTACGGCTCATCCGGAAACGTCACGGGCCAAGCGGACGGAGCGAAGAAAATGGAAAACATCTCCGTTCTGTTCAGCAAGGAAGAGCCGCTGCCGGATAAGCTGGGCGTCGTGCTCACGCTCCGCGGCCAGAAGTACAAGGTGGCGTTCGCGGTGGACACCGGGAAGTTCGCGGGGCATTCCCGCTCCGTCCCGATGGACTATACGCTGGAAGCCGCCGGACAGAAGATCATCTTCGAACGGGCCGTCATCTCTCCGCTTACGATTAAGATCGAAGCGCGTTTTGCGAAGAGCAATACGATGAAGATTTTCGGCGGAGGCGACATGAAGCTGGTGGACGATACCGGCAAGGAATGGTCCGTTCCCTCCATGAGCTCCGGGACGAACGATCCCGACCGGACCGTTTTCACCTTCCAGAGCAGCTACTTCCGCAAGCCGCAGGCTCTCTATTTGACGGGAACCTGGCTCCGTGCCCTGGATAAGGGCAAGAATGAGATCGTCATCGACACGGAGAAGGGCTTGCTGCTCAAGGCTCCGGACGACAAGGTGACATTGCTGGAAGCGACGGAGAGCGGGGGCGAGCTGCAGCTGCGGTTCAACCTCGATACGGGCCGCAAGGACGACAACATGAGCTACAATCTGCTCGACGGAGCGTTCATGGACGGGAGCGGAAGCTGGCATGAAGGCAAGGAGCTGGCATCCTCGGTAAGCGCGAATTCCGATGAGACGAACCAGACGCTGGCGTTCAAGTACAAGGCGGGCGCCTACAAGCAGCCGCTCACGTTCCCGATTGGAAACTATCCGAATTATATCGATCGCCCATACCGGATCCCGATATCCTTGTCCGGGGTTTGGGATCAGGATTGACTGCGAGGCAGAATGGAATTGCGGGGCACGGAACGCCGATCGGCGCGCCGTGCCTTTTTGATTTCTTTTTCGGCGGGACAGACAAGGTTTTCTCGACATTTATCTACAAATCGCTGCTCTTTTACCGATGTAAAGAGAGGGAGTTTCTCTCCCTCGTTCGACATGGCGGCGAAGGGACGTTTGTCGAATCCGGGACTGCGGACCGGACATGCAGATGAGAATTGTGAAAATTAAGGAAATCCCTTCCTGCAGGAGAGGAAATACGCCTTTTCTGTCGAACATTCATAAGCGGAAAACAGACAGGATGTGAGAACACCCGTGATTGAAATGATGGACATCTGGAAGACCTACCCCAACGGCGCGCATGCGCTGCGCGGGATCTCGGTCGTCATCGACCGCAATGACTTCGTGTACATCGTCGGGCCTTCGGGCGCCGGCAAGTCCACGTTCATGAAGCTGATCTACCGGGAAGAGTACCCGACCAAGGGGCAGCTCTTCGTGAACGGCTTCAATATAGGCAAGCTCAAGCCGCGCAAGATTCCTTATGTGCGGCGCAACATCGGCGTCATCTTCCAGGATTACCGCCTCCTTCCGAAGCTCACCGCCTACGAGAACGTTTCGTTCGCGATGGAGGTCATCGAAGCTCCCCGCAAGCTGATGAAAAAGCGCACGATGGAAGTTCTGGAGCTTGTCGGCCTCGGCGGCAAGCATGGCCATTTGCCGGCGCAGCTCTCCGGCGGCGAGCAGCAGCGCGTGGCGATCGCCCGCGCGATCGTCAACAATCCCAGCGTCATCGTGGCCGACGAGCCGACAGGCAATCTCGATCCCGAGACGAGCTGGGGCATCATGAACCTGCTGGAGGAAATCAACTTCAGGGGCACGACCATCGTGATGGCGACGCATAACCGCGAGATCGTGAACTCTCTTCGCAAGCGCGTCATCGCCATCGAGAACGGCGTCATCGCGCGCGACCAGCTGAGAGGGGATTACGGCTATGAAGGCTAGAACCCTCCTGCGCCACATGCGCGAAGGCGTGCGGAACATTTTCCGCAACGGCTGGATGAGCTTCGCCTCCATCAGCTCGATCTTCATTTCCCTGTTCATCCTCAGCGTCTTCGTCCTGCTCGCGCTCAACGTCAACAAGCTGGCCGACCAGCTGGAGAGCACGGTGGAGATCCGCGCCTTCCTGCAGCTGGACACGGCCCAGCAGCAGATCGATTCGCTGGAGACCAAGATCCGCAATATCCCCGAGGTCAAGAGCGTCGAGTTCCGGACCAAGCAGCAGAATCTGGAGGAAATGAGCCAGATGATGGGCAGCGATGGTAAGCAGCTGCTGCAGGACTATCAGGGCGAAGACAATCCGCTGCCCGCGTCCTTCGTCATCGAAGTGTACGATCCGCAGACGATCGCGTCCGCGGCCGGCCAGATCGAAGCGCTCGGCGCGGGGCAGGATCCTTCCCCGTTCCTGCGCGTCAAGTACGGCCAGGGACAGGTGGAGACGCTGTTCAAGGTGACCAACGCCGTGCGCAACATCGGCCTGATCCTCGTCGCGGGACTGGCGGTCACGGCCATGTTCCTCATCGCAACGACGATCAAGACGACGATCATCAACCGCCAGCGGGAAATCGGCATCATGAAGCTGGTAGGGGCGACCAATGCGTTTATCCGCTGGCCCTTTTTCGTTGAGGGCGCGCTCATCGGATTTTTCTCCTCTGCCTTGACCGCCGCCGTCATCCTGCTCGGATACCGGGAGCTGTTCAAGCAGTCCGAGTTCGAGCTGGGCCTCATGAGCATCAGGCTCGTCACCCTTCAGGAGGCCGCTCCGATCATCGCGCTGCTCACGATCGGCATCGGCACGCTGCTCGGCGTATGGGGCAGCGTATTATCGGTCCGCCGTTATTTGAAAGTGTAGGAGGATGCAAGCGCAGATGAAGAAGAACAGGGTTATTCTTGCCTGTCTTGCGGCTGTCCTGGCTCTGACCGTCTTTCCGGCGGGCGGAGAGGCGGCCTCGCAGGTGGACAAGATCAACAAGGAAATCAAGCAGGTCCGCGACCAGATGCAGGCCGCTTCCCATAACCGCAACCAGGCCGAGAAGGATGCCAAGACCGTGCAGGTGCAGAAGGTCCAGACGGCGGAATCGCTCAAAGCCGTCATGGCGGAGATCGACACCGTCGGCACCCGCCTCAGCCAGGTTCAGAACGAGGTTCGCGACACGACCGAGAATCTCCAGCAGACGGCACAGGAGCTCGACGATGCCGAGAAGCGGATCGGCAAGCAGGATGACCGCCTGCAGTCCCGGATCCGGATGACGTACATGAACGGCAGGGTCAGCTACCTGGAGGTTCTGCTCAATGCGGCGAGCTTCGCGGATTTCCTCAGCCGCCTCGACTCGCTTCATACGATGATGAGCCAGGACAAGGTCATTCTGGAGGAGCGCCGGCACGACAAGGAGCTGGTCGAGGAGAAGAAGAA
Organism: Paenibacillus sp. RUD330; assembly: GCF_002243345.2. Taxonomy (NCBI): domain Bacteria; kingdom Bacillati; phylum Bacillota; class Bacilli; order Caryophanales; family Paenibacillaceae; genus Paenibacillus; species Paenibacillus sp. RUD330. Next base: position 4,967,655 of record NZ_CP022655.2, on the reverse strand, counting down.
GGAAGTGGAGTCCCAGCTCACCGAGGTCAAGGGGCTGTACGCGAAGATAGCCGACTACCAGCAGGTTCTCTCGGACAAGGAATCGGAGAAGCAGCAGCTGATCTCCACGTACGACGACAAGCTGGAGGAGCTTGGCGAGATCAGCGAGGAGCAGGAGCAGCTTCTGCTGGACCTGGCGGCCAAGGAATCCGCGCTGATCAAAAAGAAAAACGCGCTCAAGACGTATTATACCGGAGGCAAGCTTGGCATTCCGCTGAAGGCCAGCTACCGCATCAGCTCGCCGTTCGGCTACCGGATCCATCCCATCACCGGCAAGCGCAAGCTGCATGCGGGCGTCGACATGGCGGCTCCGGAAGGAACGAACATCTACGCGGCTGAATCCGGCGTCGTTCTCATCGCCCAGTGGTGGACCGGATACGGCAACTGCGTCGTCATCGATCATGGCGGCGGCTTGTGGACGATCTACGGACATATCCGCAATGGCGGCATCAAGGTGGAGAAGGGCGAGACCGTGAAGCGCGGCCAGCTCATCGCCGAAGTCGGCTCGACCGGCAACTCGACCGGCAATCATCTCCACTTCGAGGTGCGCAAGGACGGAACGTCGGTCAATCCGCTCCCTTATTTGAAATAATGGACGAAGAGCCGGCCGGCTGCGGACATTTCCTCTCCAGTCGAGTCGAGGTTGTGGATGGCAAATCTGAAAGCTTCCCGCTTTTGCGGGAAGCTTTTTTGTTCCCTGTCCGATGCGGGCTGCACCCGCGGCAGGCGCATCCCGCCATGCATGACGCTGTCGAGGAGACCAAAAAAAACCGCCGCAGAGCTGGACGGCCTGGTGGATCCGTACTTTTCCCGCTGCTGCCAAATAAAACCCGGACGGTTGTCGCATACTAGATTCTCATGCAGGTCTGGCACGATACAGCAACCGAGGAGGAGAACGGTATGAAGTCATTGTCACTGCGGATGGTCCGGAGGACAGCCGCATTGGGAGCGGCGGCGGCGATCGCCCTGGCGCTGCCTCAAGCAGCCGGAGCGGCCGCCCAGGCGCCGGCGCCGGTCCATGCGCCGGCCAAGCCGGCGGAAGCCGCGGAGCCGCAGTCCGGCGGCCTGAGCAAGGAAGAGCTGCAGAGAATCAATACGGTGCTCGACTTGATCCAGAAGCAGTATTATGAGCCCGTTGACCGCTCCAAGCTCGTGAGCGGGGCGCTCAGCGGAATGATGGAATCCCTTGGAGATCCTTACTCCACCTATATGGACGTTCCTACAGCCAAGCAGTTTTCGGAGACGGTGGAAGGGGCGTTCGGAGGCGTCGGCGCGGAAGTGTCCCTGGAAGAGGGCAAGCTGACCGTCGTCTCGCCGATGAAGGGATCGCCGGCGGAGCGGGCGGGCGTGCAGGCCAAGGATGTCATCCTGTCCGTCAACGGCACCAGCCTGGGAGGCCTGCCGATCTCGGAGGCGGTAGCCAAGCTGCGCGGTCCGAAGGGCTCCAAGGCGGTCCTCGTCATCCAGCGCGCCGGCAGCGGCAAGCCGATGACCGTTACGGTCGTGCGGGAAGAGATCGACGTGGAAACCGTGGAGGCCCGCCTGCTTCCAGGGAGCATCGGCTTGATCGAGATTCGGCAGTTCTCGCTCAACACGGCCGACCGCTTCGCGGAGGAGCTGAACAAGCTCGAGAAGCGGAAGCTGAAGGGGCTCGTGATCGACGTCCGCAACAATCCGGGAGGCATTCTGCCGGTGGTGGAAAAGATATCCGAGCCGTTCATCCCGGCCGGAAAGCCGATCCTGCAAGTCCAGCAGCGGGGACAGCGCGCCGAGAAGATCCTCTCCAACGGAAAAGGCAAGCCGTATCCCGTCGCTGTGCTGATCAACAAGGGAAGCGCCAGCGCATCGGAAATTTTGGCCGGAGCCTTGAAGGAGTCGGCGGACGCCGTGCTCGTCGGCCAGACTTCCTTCGGCAAGGGAACGGTCCAGGTCAGCTACGACCGCAACCTCGAAGGCGGACTCGTCAAGATGACGATCGCCAAATGGCTGACGCCGGACGGCGTCTGGATCCATCATGAAGGCATCCGTCCGGACATTCAGGTCAAGCCCCCGGCTCTGTACACGGTATCCCGGCTGTCGAGGTCGGGAGAGCCGCAAAGGGATGCCATCAGCGAGGATACGAAGTCGCTGCAGGCGATGCTCGCCGGCCTCGGATACAAGCCGGGACGCACAGACGGCTATTACAGCGAGGAGACGGCTGCCGCGGTGAAGGCGTTCCAGCGGCAATCCGGTCTCCGGGAGACGGGATCGGCCGACCCGGCAACGCAGGAGAAGCTGGAGCAGGCCGTTCGCGAGTGGGTGCGCAGCGGCAGCCACGACACCCAGCTGGAGGCTGCGGCGCAGGCGCTCCGCTCCGGCAAGGGAGCCCGGAAGCCATAAGCGCTTGCGGCAGGGAGCATTAAGCCTCCCGGTCAGCCGGCGCGGAACCGCCGCGCAAATCAAGGCCGAAATCCTTCCCGGGGAGGATTTCGGCCTTTTGCTGTCGAAAACAATACGACTGGATGGTACACTTTTGGGAGTCATTCTTGTGAAAATGAGGTGTTTGCTGTGGACACGGCCTTGGAGATACTCCGTCATTACGGGACAGCGGCCGTCAGGCTGTTGTCCCAGCCGTTTTATTATTTTGCGCTGCTGCTGATCATCCTCTCTTATATCCGGCAGACCCGGACGGAACGCAAGCTGTTCCATGTGCGCCTGCATGCTTGGCCCAAGCTGCTCGGGCGAGCCGTCTGGAGCGGCCTGCTCGCCGGTGCCGCCCTCTCGGCTGGCGCAGCCTTCATCGGCATGAGCCTGACGCCTTCCGCCGCGCTGTGGCTGTGGGGGACGGCCGCCCTGCTCATGCTCGTCCGCGTCCGCTATCTCTGTTTTGCCTACAGTGTCGGCGTGCTCGGGCTGCTGCAATGGCTCAGCGGCCTGCTCGGCCTGCCGGACGGGGCGGGCTGGCTCGGACGGGCCGCTCTCTCGCTGGACAATCTCGACATTCCCGGCCTCTTGCTGCTCGTAGCCGGCCTGCATGCGGCCGAGGCTTTGCTCGTCCGCCGGGATGGCGCCCGCTTCTCCTCGCCGCTGTTCCTCGAGGGCAAGCGCGGGAAGCTGATCGGCGGCTACGCCCTGCAGGGCTATTGGCCGGTGCCCCTGCTTCTGCTGGTGCCGTCCGCTTCGGCGGCGGCCTCGCTGCCATGGACGCCTCTGCTCGGCGGCTCCGCATGGGACGGCGGCTGGACGGTCATCGCGCTGCCGGCCATCATCGGCTTCACCGACCTGACGCGCTCGGAGCTTCCGAAGCTCCAGGCCCGCCTCACATCGCGCCGGCTGCTCGCCTACAGCGCCGTGCTGGCTGCGGCCGCGCTCGGGGCCGCATATGCGGAGCCGCTCGTGCCGGTCGCCGCGCTGCTTTCCCTCGGGCTTCATGAAGCCCTCATTCTGCTGGGATCGATGCGGGAGCGTCAGCGTCGGCCGCGCTTCGTCCATGACGAGCGGGGCCTGTGCATTCTCGGAGTCGTACCGGGAACGCCGGCCGAGGAGATGGGCCTTGAAGCGGGCGAAGTGCTCCACAAGGTGAACGGGCAGAAGGTAAGGACCAAGGAAGATCTGCATGCGGCGCTGCACATGAACTCCGCTTTTTGCCGGATGGAGGTGTTCAATGCCGACGGACAGCTCAAGTTCTTGCAGCGGGCCAGGTACGCCGGCGAACATCACCAGCTCGGAGTGCTGCTGGCTCCCGATGAGGATGCGGGCTATTATGCGGCTCCGGCGCATGTATCCGTGCTGGGCCTGCTGAGGCGGAGCCGCGCTGCGCGGCGCCGTGTCCGCAAGGATACGACGATGTAGCGTCGGAATGCCGGGACGCAGGCTGATCGGGCTTGAGCGGGGCGGCTTCGTTCCGCTTCCGCACCGTTGATTCAGGCCGGGAGCGGCCGCTCCTTTCAGATCGCATCCATCATTAAAAAAAAGGCTTCCGAAGCCCATCCTCATGGATGGCTCCGGAAGCCTTTTTATTGCTGTCCAGCGTGCCCGCCTAGCTGTTGTTCGCGGCCGCGTTTTCAGCGCCTGCGCTGTTTTCTGCTGCTCCGGTGTTGGCGGCGGCATTTTCTTTCTCTTCGAACGAATTCGCAATCGTCGCCTTGCCGCGGAGGTCGGTGATGAGCGTCTGGGACAGAGTGCCCAGCTGCTGATATTCAAGCGACTCCGTGATCTCCGCCTTCTTCTCTTCCAGCGTCGGCGTCGAGGCTTGCTTGTGGTCGATGACTTTGATGATATGGTAGCCGTAGTCGGATTTGATCGGTTCGGAGATATCGCCGACCTTGAGGTCGAAGGCCGCCTTCTCGAATTCCGGAACCATGGCGCCTTTGCCGAAGTAGCCGAGGTCGCCGCCATTGGCCGCGCTGCCGGTATCGGTCGATTTTTCCTTGGCGATCGCCGCGAAGTCGCCGCCGTTCTTGAGCTGCTTCTCGATGGCGTCGGCTTCTTCCTTCGTCTTGACGAGAATATGGGAGGCTTTAACCTGCTCTTCGGTCGCGAAGGAGGCTTTGTTCTCATCATAATACTTCTGGATGTCCGCGTCGGTTACCTTGACTTTGTCCTTGAGCAGCTTGCGGAGCTGCACCTGCATCTGCAGCTGGTTGTTGAGAACATCCTCCGACAAGCCGGCCTGCTTCAGAGCGTCCTTAAACGCGCTTTCGCTGGCGAAGTTCTTCTTGACGTCGGCAAGCTCCTTGGCCATCTCATCGTCGGTGACCTCGATCTTCTTGTTGCTGGCTTCCTGGTCGACGAGCTTCATCGTGATGAGGCTGTCCAGAGCCGTCGTGCCGGCGGAAGGAACCATCGCCTCGTACAGCTCGTCCTTCGAGATCTTCTCGCCGTTGACGGTGGCGACCGTGCCGCCCGATGCTGCGCCGCCGCCGCCGTTGAAGAAACTGACAAGCGCGATGACAAGCGCGACTGCCAGCAAGAGCGAGGCAATCATCCAGCCGGTAGCGGCCCCGCTGCGGCGAGGGCCCGATCCGTCGCCGTCCCTCAGCGGCAGGTCAGCCGCTCCGGCGGAAGCGTTGACGACGCTTCCTTCCATGACCGGCACCGAACCGAATGCGCGCTCGGGATCCGCCGTATGGATCTCGGCGTCGTTCTCGGCCTGCCGCAGGGATTCCTCGGCGCGCTCCTCCTCGACAATATCCTCGGCTTGAAGCGTTTCTTCGCGATGCTCGTCGCCGCTGCGGCCAGCGAATTCGACGCCCTCGTTCGTTGCCGTATCCTCCATCGTAAGATGCTCGTCCTGTTTTGGATCGACCGGATCGAGATGATCCTTGGGATCCTTGTCCTTATCTGCCATGAAACGATTGACTCCCTTCTGTATCCTTCAAAGAGTGGTGAATGGAATAGATTCTGGATAGTACTTGCTGCGAGAATAATATCAAAATCCATGCCGGGTTACCTTAACGGAACATGAAATTTCTACAAATTGGTTTTGAAAAAGCCGATCGTGGCATCCAGAGCCTGCTCCAGAGCCTCCGTCGTGCCGGCAAAAGGATGAACGGCGCCGAATGTATGGCCGGTTCCCTCCAGCTCGAGCGCCTGCTGTCGGGGCGCCGCTTCCTGCAGGCGGCGAAAGCCTTCGACCAGACGGGGAGCATCGTCGCTTCCTTGAATCATCAGGACCGGAATCCGGAGGCCGGCGAGGCGGGCGGGAATGTCGAAGCGGTCTTTATTGGCGTCCAGATCCTCGAAAAACTCGCGCCGGACAGGCATTTCCTGCTGCGTCCGGGAATTGGCGACGTAGGCGACGCCTTCCTCGCGGGCCTTGGCCTCGAAGGCGTCGTCGAACAAGTTGGCGCGGGCGATGCCGTTCCAGGTAGCGGCTGCTCGGATGAGCGGATGCTCGGCGGCGAAGATGAGAGCGTTGCCTCCGCCTCTGCTGTGGCCGATCACGCCGAGCTTAGCCCGCTGGATCAAGCTCGAGTGGGGCAGATTGCCGCCGATCGCGGCTTTGAGGACTTCCTGCAGGTCAGCCTGCTCGCGGGTGTAGGTGTTGTAGCCGAATTTGGACAGCTCGTCGAAATCCCGCTCGCCGACTCCGTTGCGCGAGAAATTGAATGTGATGGCGACAAAGCCGGCTTCGGCCAGCTTCTCGGCCGCATAAGGCATGAAGGCCCAATCCTTGAAGCCCTTGAAGCCATGGGCCAGGAACAGGGCCGGGCGATCTCCCGGCTTTTTGGCCGCACGCACTTCGCCGCGGATAATGCCGCCGTCGCCAAGCCTGATTTCGAAGGGCGACACGAATAGATGGGACATGAAACATACTCCTCTCAAGCTATAGCATTTCCAAAACTAAGCATAAACTTCCTTGCCGTTTCGTTCAAATGGAACTTGCGGCATATTCCTGCAGCGGCGCCTGCGGCTCCCTGTTCCATCCCCGGCTGCGGTCTGATACGATGGAGGACGGGCATGGAGGGTGAAACATTTCCTGCTCCGGGATCGTTCACAAGGTTAACAATCATTCATTCGACATGATGGACAAGGCTGATTGCCAGGCACCGGATCCTACGCAAGGTTGATCCTGCTTCAAGAATTTGCGAAGCCGCAGGCTCCAATGGAAGCGACACAGCTCTCCGGGGACCGGCAAGACATGGCCAGCAGGCCGCCGGCAGGCGGATTTCATACAGCAAAGGGGAACGACGACCATGAAAAACCGAAACAAACGAATCGCGGCAGCGCTTCTGCTTGCCCTTACCGCTTGGGCTGCGGCAGCCTGCTCCGACAACTCCGCTCCGGGAACGGGCGCGGCAGTCAACGAGGCGGCTGGAAATGCGCAGACGGCCTCTCCGTCGCCGTCGCAGGAGCCGGCAGCCAATGACGGCAACGACATCGGTGCGGCACCGGATGCAGGGGGCGCAGCCAATGCAGGCGGAACGAAGGATCCATCCGGCTCCAAGGGCGGCGCAGACAAGCCGGCCGGCAGCACAGGCAGCACAGACAAGCCGGCCGGGGACAAGGACGGACAAGGAACCGCTGTATCCGGGCAGCCGTCCGAACAGGTGGCGGCCCAGGCCGATACAGTCGCGGCTTTGATCAACAAGGAGTTCCGCCTGCCGAAGGGCTACGTGCCGGATGATCTCGTCTACCCGGATATTCCGTTCACCTTCAGCGAGAAGATCGACAAGCGCAAGCTCCGCAAGGAAGCTGCCGGGGCGCTGGAGAAGCTGGTGGCGGGAGCGAAGAAAGACGGAATCTCGCTTGCAGGGGTTTCGGGCTACCGTTCGGAAACGAGACAAAAAACGCTGTTTGACAACTATGCCAAAAAAGACGGAGTCGCTGCTGCGGACAAATACAGCGCACGTCCGGGGCATAGCGAGCACCAGACCGGCCTTGCGATCGACATGTCCGGGACGGACGGCAAATGCGCCGCGGAAAGCTGCTTCGGCGGTACTCCGGAAGCGGAGTGGCTGGCGGCGCATGCGGCGGATTACGGCTTCATCATCCGCTATCCCGAAGGCAAGGAATCCATTACGGGCTATAAATACGAGCCGTGGCATATCCGCTTCGTAGGCAAGGAGCTGGCCGTCAAGCTCGCTGCGAGCGGCGACACGCTGGAGGAGTACTACGGAGCCGCAGTGCCGGTTACGGGACGAAAGTAACCTCCGGGACAAAGGATTCACGAGGTTGAAGCACATTCGCCAAGGCGGAGACGGAAGCGGTGAAGCCCGCTTTTGTCTCCGTCTTTTCGTCCGGGCGGCTCCTCTTCTACGCGTGCTATTTTCCTAATAAGGTTAGAGTAGCAAGGGGAAGGGGGCTTCGGGGGATGGATTGGGACTGCGCAATCATAGGCGGCGGGCCTGCGGGCCTGAGCGCCGCCTTGATGCTGGGCCGCTCGCAAAGATCGGTCCTTCTGCTCGACGATCATCAGCCGCGCAACTCCGTGACGGAGGCCAGCCACGGCTATCTGACGAGAGACGGGATTGCGCCTGCGGAATTCCGTTCCCTCGCCAGCAATGAACTGGCGAGATATCCCTCGGTGCGGCTGAGCAAGAGCAGGGTCGTATCGGTGGAGAAGGCGAATGGAGGTTTCCGTGTCTTTACCGCAGCGGGTGGTTCCGCCGCCGCCCGCACGCTGCTGCTCGCCGCTGGATTGCAGGAGCGGTTCCCGAATATTCCCGGACTGCGGGAGATGTACGGCAAAAGCCTGTTCAGCTGTCCCTACTGTGACGGCTGGGAGCTTCGCGGGCAACCGCTGCTTGCGCTGTCGACCGGATCCGGCTTGTTCCAGCAGGCGCGGTTATTGCTCGGGTGGAGCCGCGATCTGCTCGTATGCAGCCATGGGGCGTCCAATCTGACCATGCAGCAGAGGCAAGCGCTGGAAAGCCGGGGAGTGAAGGTCTGCTCTCTCCGAATCGCTGCTCTTGAAGGAAACGGCGGCATGCTGCGCGAGGTCGTCTTCGAGGACGGCAGCCGGATAGCCCGCAGCGGCGGCTTCGCCACGCCGGACGGGATGCTTGGCACTCCGCTTGGGAGCCAGCTCGGATGCGCGCATGACGCATACGGCTCCGTTTCGGCCGACGGCTCCGGCCGCACAAGCGTCCCCGGCGTCTATGCGGCGGGGGATACGGCGGGGTTCTCGCCGTCGCAGATCGTCGTCGCGGCGGCCAGCGGCACCCGCGCCGCAGTCGGCATCATCGGCGACCTGGCCGAGATCGATTTTATCCGGATGGGCGGATGAGCAGCCGTCCTGTTCAAAAAGAAAGATCCCTTCCACGGCGGATTGGCGGCAAACATGCCGTTTCCTGCCGGGAAGGGATCTTTTTGTCTTGCCGTTCGGCCTTTTCGGAAGCTTGGTCGCAAGCTGATGTGGGTGCAGGGAAGAGACTCTGCAAACGGCGGGCCTTTTCCTACGGAACGGCTTCCTGGGGGTGAGTCCTGGAGCGAAGCCACCGGAAAGGCTCCGGCGGGTTGACCGGGAGCAAGCCACCGGAAAGGCTACTTGCGGGTTGAACCGGGGAGCGAAGCCACCGAAATGGCCCTTGGGTTGAACCGGGGAGAGAAGCCACCGGAAGGTTCCTGGGGTGGAACCCGAAAGTGAAGCCTCGGGAAAGGCTCCTGGGGTTGAACCCGGAAGCGAAGCCACCGGAAAGGCTCCTGAGGTTGAGCCCGGAAGCGAAGCCACCGGAAGGCTCCTGGGGTTGAATCCGGAAGCGAAGCCACTGGAAAGGCTCCTGGGGTTAAGCCCGGGAGCGAAGCCACCGGAAGGTTCCTGGGGTTGAATCCGGAAGCGAAGCCACCGGAAGGTTCCTGGGGTTGAATCCGGAAGCGAAGCCACTGGAAAGGCTCCTGGGGTTGAGCCCGGGAGCGAAGCCACCGGAAACGCTCCTGGGGTTGAACCCGGAAGCGAAGCATCCGGAATGGCCCTGGAGAAATGGGAATGGTCGCCTTTGCCGCCGGATTTCCACCTTTGAAACCATCTAATCGGGAAATCTGGCGGCAACAGCGATCGGAAGGGCCGTCCGGCAGCGAAGCGAATGGGGTTCACCTTACAGGGCCGTCTGGCAGCGAAGCGGATAGGGTTCACCTAACAGGGCTGTCCGGCAGCGAAGCGAATGGGGTTCACCACAGGGCCATCCAACAGCGAAGCGAACTTGGGTTCACCTTACAGGGCCATCCGGCAGCGAAGCGAAATGGGTTCACCTTACAGGGCTGTCCGGCAGCGAAGCGAACTTGGGTTTACCTTACAGGGCCATCCGGCAGCGAAGCGAACTGGTTTCAGGCTTCAAGCCTCCGCATCCACACGTGCCGGCTCGGCGGGCCAAATCCAGCGGCTGAGCAGGATTCCGGCCGCGCCGAGCAGAACGATGACGACACCGAACCGGCCGAAGATTTCCCGAGGGCCGGCCAGCTCGACGAGGAATCCGCCGAGCAGCGGAGCGGCGATCATCACCGTGCTGAGGACCATGCTCTGGATGCCGAACACCCGGCCCGTCATGTGCGGAGGCGTCTCCTTCTGAAGGCAATAATTGAAGGCGATGATGAACATGCCGTTGCCGGCTCCGAGGAGCAGGCCGAGCAAAAGGACCGGCAGCGCAGCGGCGCCGGAAGGCAGGAGACCGAGTCCGCCGACTGCCGCGCCGATCATCGCGTATCCTCCGCCGAGACGCAAGCCGTATCCCAGGCTCCGCCCGATCTTGTTCAGGAGAGCGATCGCTCCCACCGCGCCGGCTCCGGCAGCCGCAACCAGCCAGCCGAGCATGTACTCCTTGTCTGGCGCCAGCACGAGAAACAGGCTGGCGAACTGGAAATCGACGATCTGGATCGACAACGCGCCGAGCAGGCCGAACAGCATCGTATTGCGCAGCAGCCTGTTCCGGAGGATGAAGCTCCAGCCCTCCTTCCACATCTGGCGGAACGGCAGCGGCTTGCCGCCTTCCGCAGGAGCGCTGCCACTGCGGGCGGAGCCGCTGACGTCCGCAGCAGTACCGGCAACGGCATCGTTATTGATGAACAAAAGCATGGCATAGGAGAAAAGCCGCATGCAGACGTTGAATCCGATGCACCATGCGGGGGAAAGGACCGTCAAGGCCAATCCGCCGAGCAAGGGGCCGGCGATTTTGGAGCTCTGGTTCACGAGGCCGTTCAACGAGGCTGCCTGCAGCAGCTGATCGTCCCGCACAAGGCTGCGGGTCAAGGACTGCTGGGCCGGCACATTGAGCGCGGAAACGGCAGAGCGAAGCCCGAGGACGGGCAGCAGCCAGAGCATGTTCGGAACGAGCAGCAGGGCGGCGGTCAGCGCAGCGGTGAGCAGATCGCACCATCGCATCAGCTGCAGCTTGTTCAGTCGGTCGGCGGCCACTCCCGCAACGGAACCGAGCAGGATGCCCGGCAGCGCCAGGCTGACCGGAATGAGCGCCAGCATGAGCGGGCCGGCTTCCCAGCGATAGGCGACCAGCACCTGGATGGCGAGCATATCGAACCAGTCGCCGAAGGATGACGCTGCGTAAGCGGCGAAGGTGCGCCTGTACAGCTTGTTGCCGAGCAGGCCTTTTTGGGCGCGGTCATGATGGATCGGCATTTCAATTCCCATGGTGATCTTCCCCTGTCCGTTGGCATTAGCCGTTTGTTGAGCCGAGTATACCGCCGGATTGTCAGAGAATTATCAGGAGAATGAAGAAAGCTGTTGCGATTCCAGTGCCGCCAGCCTTCCAGGGTCAGTCCGCCAAGCAGTCGTCCAGCAACGCTTCGATATCCGGCACGAGGCCAGGGAGTCCGCAGCGGGCTTGCGCCTCCGCGAACAGCTCCTCGTATTTGCGCGTTACCTCGGAACTGCCCTTGAAGGCGGCTCTTCGGCAAAATTGGACGATGCGGTAAAGCCCGAACAGCCGGATCGGGACGAATCCGGAAAGCTCCAGCACGCCAAGTCCCTCGTCGAGCAGCGCCTCGCCGGAGCGGCGCTCGTTCTTTCTCAGCCGCCACAGCCCGTTCACGATGGAGTAGCTGCCGATTTCCCTCAAATAGGGCTTGGCCGCCAGGAGCTGCTCGATGGCTGTGGAGCTGGCTTGCAGCTCCTGGTCTCCCGAGCCGCTTAGGAGCTGGGCGTACATCCCGGATGTGGCCGCCGGCGTTTCGAAGCTTTCGTAGCTCGGGTCCTCCATAATCAAGCTGCGGGTCAACTCGATCCGCTCCAGAGCCTTGTGCGGCGCTCCGGCCAGCGTGTACAGATCCAGAATGTTGAGCATCTCGATTTCGCGGTGCTGGGCAGGAGGGAGCTTCCCTGTCGCGAGCACACGCTCGCAGTAGTCCAGGCTGGCCTGGGGCTCCCCGGCAAACAGGTAGAACAGAAGCAGCCAGTAGACCCTTTCGGAAGCAGGCAAGCCGCCTCCGTAGAGCAGCCATTGCACGTCTCCCTGGACAAAATGAACGTAAACGGAGTAGAACGGGTCCAGCTCATAACCGAGGATATCCTGCTGCCGGGCAAGCGCCAGCATCGAAGTCCCTTGGCCGTAGCGGTGATATTTGGCGAATATAGTGCGCATCTGCTCCCGCAGCTCTTCGTCGGCGGCTGAAGGGACGGCATGGATTTCCGCCGGCTGGGAACGTACGGTGAGGCAGTAGCCGAAGCTGCGCACGGTCCGGATCGCCAAGCCTTCGATGGGCGCCAGCTTTTTGCGGAGCCGATAGATATGGTCGTCTACGGTGCGTTCGACCGGATATTCGAGAGGCCATACCCGGTCGAGCAGCTGTTCCCGGCTGAAGGCGCTTCCCTGATTGCGGTAAAGAAACCGCATCAGGGCATATTCCTTGGCGAACAGCTCGACCGATACCCCGTTGGAGGATACCGTATAGCCGTTTTCGCTGAATTCGAGCATCATTCCGATCCCCTTTTCTTTGCTACGGGTCATTATAGCATTTTCCGGAAAAATCCGGGGGCTCGCGCGGATGAGGCCGCCGCGATACAATGGGTGGACAAGGCCCGCTTGTGCAAGACAGCTTCCTCAAGCTGCGATCTGGACGAGGAGGCGCGGGCAAACCGCTGGAAGGGACGGGATCGCTATGAGTGGAATAACGATGATGCGCGCGGAAGCGGGCGGATTGACGGTCGAGAGGCTACGGCCGGAAGGAACGGCGGAAGCGATGGACATGCTCCGGGGCATCGCCGGCTGGCTGGAATCCAGCGGTTCCCTGCAGTGGAACGGCTTGCTTCGAGGAGAGGACAGCCACGGCTTGGAAGAGGCGGCGGCCAGAGGAGAGGCGTTCCTGTTCCGGGCAGGCTCGATCGCCTCGGCGGAGGAGAGGCTGCCGCTTGCCGGAATGGTCATCCTGCTTCAGCAGCCCGGCGAATGGGACAAGGAGCTGTGGGGTGAGCAAGGCCATGAGCCTTACCTGTATCTGCACCGGCTGGCCGTCAACCGCGATTATGCCGGTCAAGGCATCGGCGGTGCCATCCTGTCCTGGGCGGAGACGGGCGCCGCTTGCGAAGGCAAGTCGGCGATACGGCTCGACTGCATCGGCAGCAACGACAAGCTCAACGCCTTCTACAGCAGGTCCGGATATACGTTCATGGGCAGATCGGACAACGGCTTCTGTCTGTACGAAAAAGAAATCCGATAACGGACATGCAAAGGAAAACGGACCTGATTCCCCTAGGAGAGGGGAGCAGGTCCGTTTTCCTTTTTGGACATATCGGCCATGCGCATCGGCGATGCCGCTGCGGCTTCAACACGTCACAGCGTATGGGACGCGCCGATGACCAGCTCGGCCTCGACCGGTTCGCCCGGCTGGACGAGCACGAGCTCCTGCTGGCGGTTGAGCTCGCCGTTCAGGGCCATCCAGGGCTCCACGCAGACGAACGGCTTGCCCTCTACGCTCCAGAGGACGACGTAGCGGAAGCTGCCGCTGTAGCGCATCCGGACCGCAAGGTTTCCGGAAGGCTTGAAGGCGATTTCCGGAGCGGCCGGATCCAGCAGGGCGGCCGATTCCTTCATGCTCCCGAGATCGAGGGAGCCTTCGAACGGCTTTTCCTCACCGTCGTTGTAATCCAGATACCGGGTCGCGTCCGTCCGGTAGGAGATGTGTTTGGAATCCGCGGCAAAGTAGGGATGGAAGCCGGGATACATCGGCATCGGCGAATCCGACAGGTTGCGGTATTGCTGGGCGATGGACAGCTCGCCGTTTTTCAGGGTGTATGTGAACAACAGCTCGAAATCGAACGGGAACTGCTCCAGCGTCCGCTCGCTGCTGCGCAGGCGGAGGGTGACGGAGGCTTCACGGTCATCGGAGATGCCGGCGATCTCCCAAGCTTCGGTGCGGGCGACTCCGTGGTTGCGCATGCGGTATTTGCGGCCGTTCCACTCGTATTCTCCGTTGGCCAGCTGGCCGCTGATCGGGAAGAGCACGGGATTGCCCCCGCGTATGTTCGCTTCCGGATCCAGGAACGTGGCCTCGTCGAGATAGAACAGCTCATAGCCGTTCAGCCGGCATTGCAGGGCGATGCCGCCGCGTTCCGGACAGATCAGCACGCGGGAGCGGGTCGCCGCCTCCGTCAGCTCGACCATTTCGAATGTTTCTTTGTATGTTTTGACTTCATATTGATATGACAATAGGTCTCAACTCCTGTAAAAATAATTCTTTTCAAAAGACAGCATCTTCCATCGTTCGTCTTTCAAACGGGACCAAAAGGTCATGAATTTGAATATTGGCTCTGTTCAAAGCTTTCCAGGATAAGGTATGCTACGGATAAAGCTTATTTTTCCCATATTAATGCAGCGGCCGCTATTTGTATAGGCATCCATAAGTCCTGCCTTTTATTCCACCATTCGTCCCGATGCGGTCATACGAGGTGATCTTCAGTCCCATGCGCGCTCCTCACCGGAAGCTGCTTACGGCTGCTGCATTCATACTGCTGCCCCTGATTCTGTTCCAGGCTTTGAGATGGTCCGGAACTCTGGACATCTATTGGCATTCCCCAGTCGGACATTTTTATATCGTGACGATCGTTTCCGTCTTCTCCTTGCTGCTTGCGGGGGCGATGGGCTACACCGGGATGAAGCTGCGCAACATCGGCGTATCGTTCCTGGCGCTGGCCTACATCTCCATGACGGCGCTGATCATGCTGCACGGGCTCGCCACGCCGGGATTCATCATGGAGCACAACTCCGTCCAGGGCCTCTCCTCGCAGCTGGGCATCCTCATCGCCTCCGTGTGGCTGGCGCTGTCCGGCGTGAACGCGGCTCGTCCGCTCGTCCTGTTCCTGGGGCGCTTCCACCGGTGGCTGGTCCCCGCCTGGACAGTCGTTCTGATGCTTTATTTCTTCTCCGCCATGAACCATCCCCATATTCTCGCGGGGTGGTCGGAGAGGGATTCGACGAGAACCGCATCGACGGCGATCGTGCTCATCCTGCTCGCCAGCGCCGCCAGAAGTTATTGGAAAGGCTACAGGGCCGCCAGGATGCCGCTGCAGCTCTCGATCGTCTACAGCTGCGGCTGGCTCGGCGCGGGTCAGCTCATCATGGTGCTCGGCGAGCCGTGGCGTCTGAGCTGGTGGCTGTACCATGTGCTGCTTCTGCTGTCCCTGCTGGCTGTGGCGGCGGGCATCCTGCTCCAATATGCCAGCTCCCATTCCTTGCTGGATTCCATGAGAGCCCTGTTCCGCTCGGATCCCAAGGAATGGCTGCAGAAATGCATCTCGCCAAGCGTCCAGGCTCTGATCCAGGCGACGGAAGAGAAGGACGGCTACACGGCGGGGCACAACTATCGGGTCGCCCTGTATGCCCTGAAGCTGGCCGAGCGCATGGGGCTGGCCTCATCCGATCTCATGGCGATCGGCCAGGGCGGCATCATCCATGACGTGGGCAAGCTGCAGATTCCGCAGTCGATCCTGAACAAGCCCGATGTGCTGACCCAGGAGGAGCGCGCGGTCGTCGAGCTCCATCCCGTGCACGGCTACGAGCTGTGCCGCAAGCTCGGCTTCATGCGGGAAGAGCTTGCCGTCATCCGGTCCCATCATGAACGGTGGGACGGAACCGGCTATCCGGACCGGCTGCGGGAGAAGGAGATACCGCTGTTCGCGCGCATTACGGCCGTCGCGGACGTGTACGACGCGCTGACCTCGTCCAGGTCCTACCGCAAGGCGATGACCCATGAGCAGGCGCTCGGAATCATCTCGGCTCAGCGCGGCCGGCAATTCGATCCGGCTTGCGTCGATGCCTGGCTGAGCCTGGCGGAGGAGGAGCCCGGATTTTTCGCGGAAACGGCTACCGACATGCATGTCGTTCCGCCGCGGACCCGGACGCTGACCGTCTGAGCCGGTTCCAGGATCGGCCAAGCCGGCGCCGAGCTCTTGAGGTATAATGAGCAGCATGGCAGGACGCCGTTTCCAGCTTGACCGCAGACGGCGATCATAGAGGTTCAAGGGAGGAAGATGGCGATGGGATATCAAGCTCATTCCGGACGGTACGAATCGATGAAGTACAACCGCGTCGGACGCAGCGGGCTGAAGCTGCCGGCAATATCGCTCGGATTGTGGCATAACTTCGGAGGGAACGACCGTTACGAGAACGGCAGGGAAATGGCGCGCAGGGCATTCGACCTGGGCATCACCCATTTCGATCTGGCGAACAATTACGGGCCTCCGCCAGGCTCCGCCGAAGAGAACTTCGGCCGGATGCTGAAGGATGACCTGGCGCCTTACCGGGACGAGCTCGTCATCTCGACCAAGGCGGGCTATTACATGTGGGAAGGCCCTTACGGCGAGTGGGGCTCGCGCAAATACATCCTCTCGAGCCTCGACCAGAGCCTGAAGAGGATGGGCCTGGAGTATGTCGACATCTTCTATCACCACCGTCCGGATCCCGATACGCCGCTCGAGGAAACGATGTCTGCCCTGGACCATGCGGTCCGTTCCGGCAAGGCGCTCTACGCCGGCATCTCGAACTACAGCGCGGAGCAGGCCAGGGAAGCGGCATACATCCTGAAGCAGCTCGGCACCCCGTGCCTGATCCATCAGCCGTCCTACTCCATGTTCAACCGCTGGATCGAGGACGGGCTTCAGGATGTGCTGGAGGAAGAGGGCATCGGCTCCATCGTCTTTTCCCCGCTGGCGGGCGGCATGCTGTCGGACCGCTATCTGCAGGGCATACCCGCGGATTCACGGGCCGGCGGCCCAAGCGTATTCCTGAGCGGCAGCCAGATCACCGAGGGCCGCTTGGCGCAGATCCGCGAGCTGAACGCTCTTGCCCAGGAGCGCGGCCAGTCGCTGGCGGCGATGGCGCTTGCCTGGACGCTGCGCGGCGGGCGGGTCACCTCCGCTCTCATCGGCGCAAGCCGGGTTTCGCAGATCGAGGACAATGTCCGCGCGCTCGACAACCTGGAATTCAGCGGAGATGAGCTGGAGAAGATCGAGGGCATCCTGCGCCGCGACGCTTGAGCAGCGGGAGGTCCGGGCTGGACGGGTCGGACAATCATGAATGAACGTCAAGCAGGCGCAAGGGAGAGCGACTCCCTTGCGCCTGCTTGTTCTGGTGCCGAATCCGTCGAGAGGCCGGACGAAAGTCCAAGCCTTCTGCCGGAGCAGGGAGGACTTCCCTGGAGGACGGCCCGGCCTGAGCCGCCTCCGGCAGAAGGCTAGCCTACTTCCAGATAGAGCTTCGTTCCGTCATGATATTGGAAGATCGCCACGTCGCGCGACATTTCGACGGAGGCGATCTCTTTCCATCGTTTGCGAAAATCGAAGTTGAGCTCAAGCTCCCTCAGCTTGCCCGGGAGCGCCTTCAGCGCTTCCTCCTGACCCGGGGGGTAGTAGACGGGGACAGAACGGTTTTTGAACGTGATCGGCTGCATCATATCGGACAGCACCCCCTTGTGAAATTAATCTTTCCTTGCCTTATTTTACATTAAACGCATTAAAGGAATATGAACGAAATAGGAACATTATTCAACAAGCATCGTTTCGGCGCCTGTCATTCGCGTGAACTCAGGGGGGAATGACAGGCGATGGATGATGAAGGCTGAGAATTGATGTAGAATGTAGGCATACAAAAGAAACTGACGGAGGCTGGCATGGCACTATCCAAAGTTTTCTTCATGAACATCAGCCTGCTTATCACCATCGCCTATCTGTTCAATCTCGGCTATAAAACCGCCTTCCAATGGCTGCGGCCCGGCATACAGGAGGCGCTGGCCTCCATCATCTTCATCGCATCCGGCTGGCTGACGATGGTTTTCGGCCTTCGGGTGAACGACCATATCCTGTTCGACCTCCGTTATGTGCCGCTGATCATGGCGGTCCTGATCCTCAGCAAGCCTTGGCAGATTATGGCCATCGGAATCGGGATCGGCATGGGCAGGCTTCTATTCGGCATCCATGCGGCCTCTCTCGCCGGCATGGGCAACATGTTCATCCTGGGCGCCGCCGGAGCGCTGCTCGCCTATTTCCTCGGCCGGAGCCGCTGGACATTTTTCCGGAAGGCCGTTGTGATCATACTCGCCATCAATCTGCTCAACTGCATAAACATTTCCTGGCTCGGCGTGCTTCCGCTGTCCGTCTATTGGAGCGAATACGCGCCGCTGACGCTGCTGCTCTCGCTCCTTCTCAGCGCCTTCTTCGTCTACATGATCCGCGACTTCAGCCTCGATCAGCAGCGGATGGTCGAGCTCAAGAATATGAACCTGATTCTGCGCAGGCAAACCAAGGAGCTGAGGGAAGCCAAGCGGGATCTGGAGGACAAGGCTCGACAGCTGCTGCTCTCGTCGCGCTACAAGTCGGAGTTCCTGGCCAACATGTCGCATGAGCTCAAGACGCCTCTGAACAGCATGCTCCTGATCTCGCAGCTGATCCAGGAGAGCGATGACGAGGCATACGGCGAGGAGGACAAGCGTTACGCGGGCATCATAAAAGCAGCGGGAGTGGATCTGCTCCATCTGATCGACGATATCCTCGATCTGTCGAAGGTCGAAGCCGGCAAGCTGCAGCTTACCCTGGAGAACGTTCCGGCCGTCGAGCTGCTGCATGCCGTCCAGGCGCAGTTCCAGCCGGTCGCCGACCGAAAGGGACTTCCGTTCCGGGTCGAGATCGAGCCGGATTCCCCGCAGCTGCTCCTGACCGACGCTCTGCGCGTCAATCAGGTGCTTCGCAATCTGCTGACGAACGCGTTCAAGTTCACCGAGTCCGGGTTCGTGGAGCTCAAGGTGTCCGGTGAACGCAGGGCGCTGCTCCCGGCACGGGACGAGGAGCTGTTCGGAGCCCGCGTGTCCGCGCGCTTGCGGAGCAGGGAGAAGCTCCGGCAGCCGATGCCGGCTCCGCCCGAAGTGGACTGGATCGTGTTCGCCGTCAAGGACACCGGCATCGGCATCGACAAGGAGAAGCAGAACCTCATCTTCGAGGCCTTCCAGCAGGAAGACGGCAGCATTACCCGCCAATACGGCGGAACCGGCCTCGGCCTCTCCATCAGCCTGCAGCTGTCCAAGCTGCTCGGAGGCATGCTCGAGCTGCAGAGCGACAAGGGAGAAGGCAGCACATTCATCTTCCGCATGCCTGCGGACAGCAGCTTCGCCGGGGCTGGAGCGGAAGGCGATGCACCGCAGCGAATATGAGCGAGAGCCCTTCGTCCCGCGGACGAAGGGCTGTTCTGCATCTTGAGCGGCATCTCATCCGCCGCCGAAAGACATGCAAAAGCGGAAAAGAACCGCCCGGCTCTTTTCCGCTTTTGTCCGCATCTCTCTATACAGCCGCGATGGAGCATGTCACAGCCGCGATGGAGCTCGTCCGGCTGGGATCTCCGCCTATTTGACGACGAGCACCGGAACCTTGGCATGCTGGGTCACGTAATGGCTGACGCTGCCCGTGAACAGCTCCTTGAAGCCGCCTTTGCCGTGGCTTCCCACGACGATAAGGTCGGAGCCGCGGTCAGCCGCGATCGAGGTGATCGTCTTGCCGGGATCGCCTTCGGCAATAAGCACCTCGATCGGAGTATCCGTGACCGAGGAGATGATGGTGCGGGCTTCCGCAGCTACCGTCTCGGCTTCGAGCTTCATGGATTCCGTTGCCGCGGGCGGCGAGCCCGCGACCGTCTCGCCAACGACGATCGGCGTCAGATTATAGACATGGACGACTTCGATCAGCGCTTTGAAGGCAGAAGAAAGCTCCAGCGCCGATCTCAGGGCACGGACGGACTGTTCCGAGCCGTCGTATCCGACAATGATTTTGGAATAGGGCATGTTCGATGCGCCTCCGTTCTGTTATGCTCGCTTCCGGTCCGGATCCATTCCGGCATCCTGATGCAGCGCGAGTCTTACTTGTCGTTACATTACCCGTGGCCGGCAAAGCGGAAACGGCGGACATAAATTCGTCACATATGCGGCCGCAGAAACCCGTCGACAAATGCTTGACATTATTCGCGAAAATGCGTATTCTATAAAAGTCGCCGCTGACGAAAACTTGTTGTAAAACATGGACAAGCAGACGTCGCGACAACCAATGATTTGCTGATGTAGCTCAGCTGGTAGAGCAACGCATTCGTAATGCGTAGGTCGGGGGTTCGAATCCCTTCATCAGCACCATTTTCAACTTTTCAGGATTCATTCCCTTCGCAAAAACGTTGTTTTCGACATCTGTCGGGAGCGGCGTTTTTTTATTTTTTCCGACAAAATCTCCCGGTCGTCATGCGCCGGGAGCGGTGGCTTTTTCCAGCCATTTCAGATAAGCGAGGGCCTCGTCGCGGGAATCTCCGCACATGTCGGCGGATGCGTGAAGCTCGCCGCATACGGCCGGCCTATCGGGCTTGCCGAACAGGGCGCAGCGCAGATCCGGCAGCAGCTGCACGCAGGGAACTCCGGCGGGCTTGCCGTCAGGCATGCCCGGAATCGGAGACGAAATCGAAGGGGCGATGCAGCAGGCGGCGCAGCCGCTTCGGCAGATCATAACGAATCACCTCTTTGCATAGAATAGATTCAAGCGCCCGTGCAGGCCGGACACGAGGTTTGTGAAAGCGCTTCACGGGGTAAAACAAGTCAACTACGCTCCGTCTAAACGGCGGCCGCAAGGGCCATAATGAATCCATTACGGAAAACAGGGAGAGATGTCTCATGATTCGACGGGAAGGCCATTTGCTGACCGGATTGTTGAACGGACTGGCTCTGTCGCTGCCGTTTTGGGCGGCCTGCGCGGCATGGCTGGCGACCCGCTGAACGCTGTTCAAGGCGGCTGGCGGCAAGGACGGCGAAAAGAAGCAAGCCGAGGCTGCGCGAAAGGCGCAGCCTCTTTGGCATGGGATCAAAGGCGCCGTCTCCGCCGGCGGTCCTCCTGCTTTTCGCCCGATGCGGCGAAGACGTCGAGCAGAAGGCTTCCTGCTTCGGCATCGCGGGAATCCCAGGCCTGCGCGAAGCGGACCCGGTGAGAGACTCCCAGGATATCATATTCGGCGGCAAGATGCTGTCTTGCCGAGCCGACGATCAGCGTATGCAGGCGCACGCTCCTGCGGGCGGAGAGCCTTGCGAGACGCTCCCGCAGCGGGGGAGTGATCTCTCCGACGCCGTCGGTCAGCATGACGAAATCGGCGGCGGCAAACCCGCGAACATGCTCCACGATGTCGATGCCTCTCGCAAGGGGAGCGTCGAAGTTCGTGCCGCCGCCGTAAGCGAGGGAGGCGATGCCGTAGAAACGGTCCCAGTCGGGCCGCTGATGATAGAGGCGATGCTCGATGACCTCGCCCTTCGCGCCGAACAGCAGCAGCGTGAAGTCTCTGCGTTCCGCCAGCGCGAACGCGGCGAATGCGGCCGTGAACACCTGGACGAGACGGAGCTTGGATCCGCGCATCGAATGGGATGTATCCATCATGCATATGACCGGGCCGCGCTGGGATTCCTCGGCCTCATCTTCCGGAGAATAGGCCAGCAGCTTGCGGTCCAGCAGCTTCATCAGGAAATAGGGCTCGAAGTCGGGATCGGCAAGCAGGCTCGCTTCTCCCGGAAGCATGCGGGCGATGTCGCCGGCGAGCTCCAGTCCTCCGTAAGCCTCATGGACACGCAGCGACGAGGCTTTCTTGCGCATGGCTTTCAGCGAGTGCACGCTGCGGCCGACAGCCTCCAGAAAAGCGAGCAGATCCTTGCGGCTCCGCAGCTGCTCGACCCAGCGGCTGTACTCCTCGAACGTCTGGCGCCGCAGGCGTCCGAGCTCGCTTCCCCAGCGCCGGTTGGCCAGCCGCTGGCTCGCCTGCATGAGCCCGAAGATGTCGCCGCTGTCCTTGCTCTCCCGCTCCAACGAGCCCCGCAGCGACTGTCCGAGCCAATCGCCGAGCTCATCCTCGATGCGCTGCATGGCCGCCGCCTCGCGGGCGCTGACGCGGGACAGGCGACGTTCAAGCTGCTGCAGCTCGGCTTCGGCCTTGGTCAGCTTGGCCCGCAGCTTGTCGCGGCGCAGATAGTCGGTCCGCATCGCCTCGCGCAGCTGCTCGACCCGCTGCCGCAAGGCGCGGCGCTCCTCGAGATCCAGCGGGCGGCTGTCCTGCTCGCGCTGCTTGTCCTCTACCGTCCGCCGGCCCTGCTGCAGCCGGTAGCCGACGAGCTGCAGCTGCTCCAGCTGGCGCTCGCTGAGCCGCTCCTTCAGCTCCCCGGAGGCCTCGCTGCCTCCGGGGCCCTTAGCCTGCTCGCCGGCCGCAAGGATCGGCCGTTTCTCCCGTTCCCGCCGCTTCGCCTCCTCCTCGTAGGATTCCGTCAGCCATGACAGCGCCTTGAGCGCCGTCTTGAACGAAGCATTCACTTCGCCGATCGTCCGCGGATGGATGAGGCGGTAGAAATGCTGCCGACGCAGGGAGGCCAGCATCCAGCGATGGAACGGATCGCCTCCGACGGGATGCTCGAAGACGGGCTCCGCCAGGTAGAAGCTCATGAAGAAATCGGCGAACAGCTCCAGATCGAACCAGCGGGCTTGCCGTTCGGCTTCCTTCATCCATTCGCGGGCGGTCCGCGAGGAGCGGACGAACGCGTCGAACTGATAGCGGTCCACCCGGGCGCTGCGAATCAGCATCGGCCCGCCTCCTTCCGTTTGCCGTCAAAGGGTATAGTCATAGGAAACGCCGGGAATATCCTTGTCGAACAAAGTGCGGTACAGACCTTGGAGCTGCTGCAGGACCTTCTCGCCTCCGATGCGCAGATGCGTGAAGCGGACGGCGTATTCGTCGGCATGAAGGATGAAAACCGATTGCGACTCGATCCATGCGGGCAGCTGCTTCTCCTTCTCCTGCCAGGCGACCAGACGTCCCTGCAAGGAACGGGCCGTTTCCTCGAGCTCGCTTCTCGCCTCGTCCGTCATTGAAACGAGCCGTTCCGCCTGCGTGCGGCCGAGGGAAGAGCCGACCTCCTTGCGGAATTGGAAGCCGCTCAGCTCTTCCTCGCGGGACAGCCATTTCTGGAGCGTGTCGCGGTAGGAGGCCAGAGGCAGCTCCTTGTCCATCTCCTTGGCGAGCAGCTCCTGCCAGACGCCGGCAAAAATGCCGCGCAGCTCCTCGAGGTCCTCGGGGAAGTCCCAGAGCAGATGCGGAGTCAGCACCGTATCCCAGACGCTGACGGCATCGCGGCCGTGGATAGCGGCGCTTACCTGCCAGGTGCGGCCGATCCGGCGCCAGCGGCGGTCCGATAGGATATATTCCTTTTCTTCCATCAAAGTCTTGAGCCGGAACAGCATGACGAGCACGGGCTCCGGCAGGGCGGCCCCGGCGGCGGCATCCTGGATGCGCCGGACATCGCCGGCATCGAGCAGTGCGGGAGGCGGCGTATCCGGCCCCTGGAACATCCGCTCGAAGCTGGCGATCTGCTGGAGATAGCGGGTTTCGTAGCGGAAGAGGAAGCGGTCGTATAGGGCGGCGAGCCCTTCCTGCTCCTCCGGCAGCTCGTTGGACGCAGCTATGAGCGAGAGCAGGGGCACTTCCTTGGCTTCCGCTCCATTGTAGAAGATCCGCTCGTTCAGAATCGAGAGCAGCGAGTTCAGGATGGCGCTGCTCGCCTTGAAGATCTCATCGAGGAAGGCGAAGCGGGCTTCGGGCAAATAACCCTGCGTCTGGCGGACGTACCGGTCCTGCTTGAGCTGCTGCAGGGAGACGGGACCGAACAGCTCGTCGGGCGTCGTGAACCGGGTCAGCAGATAATCGAAGCTGCGGCTGCTGCCGAACAGGGCGGCAGCGCTCCGGGCGAGCTGGGACTTGGCGGAGCCCGGAGGCCCGACCAGCATCAGATGTTCGCCGCTCATCAGCGCCAGCAGGAGAACGCGGATCAGCTCCTCGCGTTCCTGGAAGCGGTTCTCCAGATGGGCGGCGGCTTCGCGAAGCTTATTGGGTATGTTATGGCTCATGGCGAATACAGCCCTCTTGCCGAAGCGGCGCCGGCGGGTCTGCTCGATCCCCCTTGTTCTTGTTCGGATGCCGCCGTAGCGGTCTTCTTATTGTACCAGAGCGGCCCCGCGGAATACGAATCGCCGCCGGCGCGGAAAGCGTTGTTGAAGCGTATCGGGACGGATCCTGTTTGTGCTAAGCTGGAACCAAAGCTGCGAGAAGAAAGGGGATGGACCCATGCGGATTGGACTCGTGTCGGATACGCATCTTGGCGCTTCGGCATCCAAGCTGCCGGATGCGCTTGTGGAAGGGCTGCGGGGAGTGGATTATATCCTACATGCCGGAGATTGGACGCATCCCCGCGTCGCCGGCCTGCTGGAAGACATCGCGCCGGTGGACGGAGTAGCGGGCAACAATGACGGTCCCGAGCTCGTGCGCCGCTACGGCAGGCGCAAGCTGATCGAGCTCGCGGGCTGCCGGATCGGCATCGTTCACGGCGATCTGGGCCAAGGCCGATGGACGGAGCAGAAGGCGCGGTCCCATTTTCCCGACGACGGGGTCGGCCTGATTCTGTTCGGCCACTCCCATGCTCCTTACAGCAAGCGGGAGGGAGACCTGCTGCTGTTCAATCCCGGCTCTCCGGTCCAGAAGAGGCGCCAGCCCCGCTATTCTTACGGCATTCTGGAATTGTCGGACGGGCGGATGCACGCGGAGCACCGTTATTACGACGACCGGAGCTGAGGGGAGCGGAAGGCACTAGCCCGAGGGCGGCTGCATATCCTGTGGTAGCAACCTATGGACCAGGGAGGGCCTTCCACGATGATAATTCCCAATTTTCCAAGCGATCTGCTTGAAGAACACCGCCGGTGGCATCATGCCAACCATGTCATGGACAACGACAATCCCCCGATCGGATGGGGAGACAGGTTCCTGAACTTCCATCGGCAATATATCCGCAAGGTGCTCGACTGGTACCGCGGCCAAGGGCTCGACATGTCGCTGGTGGCTCCGTGGAGCGAAGTTCCGCAAGGCATCCGCATGTCCTCCTGCTACGACGGGAACGGCGAGATGCGCGTCCGCTACCAGCCGCAGTCCTTTGCGACGGCGGATGACCTGGGGCGCTTCATCGAGCACATCCACGCCTGCATCCACGATGCCGGCTCCGAGGTGCTGAGCGAGCCTATCCTGCGGGATCTGGACATCGCCCCGCGCTCGACCTACTTCTACCAGATTCACGGCATGATCGACAACTGGTACTCCAACTGGCAGCGGAGCCAGGGGTCGGGCGGATTCCCGGGCGGCCTATCGCCGCAGCCCGGCTTCATGCCTGGTATGCAAGGCATGGGAACGATGCCCGGAATGCAAGGCATGGGAAACATGCCCGGAATGCCCGGCATGCCGGGCTTGAGCGGCTTCGGAGGCGGAGTGCCCGGGCCGGGAGCTCCGGGACCGATTCCCGGCCTGCTGAGCAGCATCGTTCCGGCGGGAAATGTCCGCAAGAAGGCTTCCAGGCGCGGAGGCGCCCGCAAAGCGGGTACGGGATCAGCCCGAAAGGCTGCCCGAGGAGCGGCCCGCAAAGCTGCGAAGGCTGGCAAAGCCGGCAAAACCGTCAAGGCTGCCAAAGCCGCGAAAGCCGCGAAAGCCGTGCAAACAGCCAAGGCGCCAAGGCTGCCAAAATCGCGAAAGCCGTGAAAGCCGTGCAAACAGCCAAGGCGCCAAGGCTGCCAAAATCGCGAAAGCCGTGAAAACAGCCAAAGCAGCCCGGCAGGGCAGAGGCGGCCTGCATTCGAGCAAGCTGCCGGGCAGCTCCCGATAGCATTGCCGCATGCGCTATCCCTGCATGCTCCCGCAGCAGCCGGCGGCGCAATCTACATCGCCGCTCGCATGGCGAATCCGTCTGCGTGAAGGCGGCCGGCCCCGGCGCGCCTAGCCCAAAAAAGCCTTGCCGGCTCCCGATGGAGAAGGCAAGGCTTTTTGGTTCAAGGAAGCTCGCTGAGGCGCCGGAACAGCGAGGCGTAGTAGCCGGCCGGACGAGGAACGAAGTCCTCGGAGCGCAAGTTACGGGTGACCGGGACAAGCCCGGATTCGGATAAGGCCGTATCGGCTCCCTCTCCCGCGAGCTCGGGCCATTCGGCTCCCTGGACGGTTAGCTCGTCCAGCCTGCCTTCGAACAAGCCGATCAGTCCCTCGGCAGGAGCCTCGTAGATTCCGGCTACCTCCTCATGCTGGAGCCGGTGCTCCAAAAGGGGGAGGGCGCAGCGCAGGGCGAACTCCTCCGATCGTTCGTGATCCACGAAAGGAACGCCTCCCGCTATCCCCTCCGACCTTTCGACCGAATAGCCGAGCGGCAGCAGATCCTCATAAGCGGCGGATATTCCAAGCTCCTCCTCAAGCTCGCGGACGGCATCGCGGATATCCTCCCCTGCGGACAGATGCCCGGCGGCCGTAATATCGTACAGGCCGGGATAGGTGTCCTTGCTCTGCTGCCGCTTCTGAAAGCGGATGAGGGCGCCTTCGCCGGCGCCGCGGACGAGCCAGCAATGGAAGGAGCGGTGGCGCAGGCCGAGCCGGTGCGTTTCGGCGCGGGTGGCCGTTCCGATGCGCGTCCAGCTCTCGTCGTAAATATCGAACCTTTCTTTTTTCATGGGCGGATTCCTTTCATCTGCTGCTGCGGTGAGCGGATAGAACGTCTTAGCCGGAAAGACGATTGTTCATTCCAAAAGGATTTTTCGCGGGTACGTCGAATTCCAAGGCAAAATCCATTTTTTTGCAGCCCATTTCTTATACAGAACGGGATGATCTCGACGATGCAGCTTGACCATGCCTTCTACATGTCCTTAGCTTATACGATCATCGTCTTCTCCGCCTATACGATGTTCAGCATGGTTGGTAATTTGAACAGCCGCCGCCC
Organism: Paenibacillus sp. RUD330; assembly: GCF_002243345.2. Classification (NCBI taxonomy): domain Bacteria; kingdom Bacillati; phylum Bacillota; class Bacilli; order Caryophanales; family Paenibacillaceae; genus Paenibacillus; species Paenibacillus sp. RUD330. The sequence continues at coordinate 4,940,910 of NZ_CP022655.2, read as the reverse complement.
GTTCCGCCATTACTGGTTTCTCGGATCCTCAGCCGTATTCGCCCTCGGCGTGTGGTCCATGCATTTCGTCGCCATGCTGGCTTCCAATTACCTGGTATCGATTACGTCGGAATCCTACCTGGCGTTGTTCCTGCTTGGAGGAGCGGCTTATTCCGCCTTTCTGCTGCTTGGAGACGGGGAGACGAGCAAACTCCGACTGGCGCTTTCTTCCCTGATCATCGCCTCTTCTGTCGCTTTCATGCACTACATGTGCGTCTTGATGCATCATGTCCGGCTTTTCGACTTGAATCCATCGCTGCTGGCCGCCGGTCTGGCCGTCTTGCTGGCCGGCACCTACACCTCCTTGCATGTCTATATGAAGCATGGGGGCAAACGCCGGTTTCCGGCCAGCTTCGTCTTCGGAACAGGGGCGATCGCCTTCCATCTGCTCGCCCTGGAGTCCCTCAGCTACGGCCGCGGCTCGTCGGAGCAGCCGACCGCCCGGATCGACCAGTACCTGATGTTCATGGGGCTGCTGCTTGCCCTTGCAGCGGTCATCATCTTCAGCTTCAGCATCGTCGCCTGGGTTGCAGACCGCCGCTACGGGCTGATCAATGAGCGCTACAAGCTGCTTGTGGAGAATTCCATCGATATGATTGCCGTCATCAGCGGAGGCAAGTGGGAATTCGTGAACCGTTCCGGACTGAGGATGTTCGAGGCTGCGGATGAATCCGACATGGTCGGCAAGTCGGTCTACCGGTTCCTGTGTCCGGACAGCCACGAGCGCCTGCGCAGCCATCTGGCCCGCCACCCGCGCGGTGGCAAGCAATCAGGCAAGCCGTCCCCCCAAGCTCCCGCGGTCGCGATCGAGCTGGACTGGCTCACATTGGGAGGCCGGCCGATCAGCACGGAGCTGATTCATTCGGAATCGACCTTCTCCGGCCAGCCGGTGGCGATCGTCATCATCCGCGACATATCCGAGCGCAAGAAAAACGAGGAGCTTCTGATCAACTCCGAGAAACTCTATGTGGCCGGGCAGCTCGCAGCCGGAATCGCGCATGAGATCCGCAATCCGCTCACCTCGCTGAAAGGGTTTCTGCAGCTGATCGCAAGCGGCCGAACGTCCGGCAGTCCCTACTTCGACATCATGAAATCCGAGCTCAACCGGATCGAGAACATCGTCAGCGAGCTGCTGATGCTGTCCAAACCGCAGGTATATGAGATGGATTATACCGACGTGCGCGAAATCATGCTCGACACCGTGCTGCTTCTGGAGTCTCAAGCTTCCCTCTACGGCATCGAGATCGAGGCCGTCTACGGATCGGAGCCGCTCTGGATATACGGCGTCGAGCCGCAGGTGAAGCAGGTGTTCATCAATGTGCTCAAAAATGCGATCGAGGTCATGGTCGAAGGAGGCAAGATCATCATCGCCACCGAGCTCAGCGAGGAAGAGGTGCTCGTCACGGTCAAGGACGAGGGGCCCGGCATCGACGAGGAGCAGCTGTCCAAGATGGGCCAGCCCTTTTATACGACCAAGGACAAAGGAACGGGGCTTGGCCTGATGGTGTCCTACAAGATCGTGGACAACCACAAGGGAAGGATCCGGGTGGCGAGCGAGCTGGGAGAGGGAACTTCGTTCCAGATCTATCTGCCCTACTGCGCGGACGCGAGAAGAAGCTCTCTGGGCGGCCTGGGCTCGTGACGCGAAGCCGGAGCGGAGAAGCGCGGAGCAAGGGGTGCAGATGGGAGCGCAGATCGGGATTCATGCCCGGTCCGCGCTTCTTTTTTGATCCAAGCGGCGCGGGTCTGTCTCCAGACAGGGAGTCATGCCGGGGCCAGGTATAAATTGAAATGAAAAAAATGTACAATATAGCAGTTGCCCGAATTCGAGCGGGCATGGGATACGTTACAGGCAATGGAGCAACAGGGTATAAGAGGAGAAGCAAGCATACCCATTCGCTGCCTGAGAAGGAGGATTTCAACCCTTATGACCATCGGGGCCCGAGTGCTAAAAACCGGCATCGCCGTTGCGCTGGCCATCTACCTGAGCGAGCTCTTCCAGTTCAGCTCTCCGATTCTGGCTGCCGTGTCAGCCATATTCACCTTGCAGCCGTCCATTTTCCGCTCCTGGCAGCAGGTGAGCGACCAATTCCAGACCAATCTGCTCGGCGCGATGATCGCGCTGGGAGCCGTTCAGCTCATCGGCAACAATCCGATCGCGGTCGGCATTGTCATCATATCCGTCATACTCGTCAGCATCCGCTTGAAAATGGAATCGACGGTGGGGCTGACGCTCGTGACTGTCGTGGCCGTCATGGAAGCCAATGCGACCGGCTGGATGTTCGCCGTGGAGCGTTTCCTCCAGGTATTGACCGGCATGGGCGCGGCATTCGCCGTCAACGTGCTCGTCTTCCCGCCGAGGCCGCGCAAGCAGTTCCACAGCGACGTGCACCGCTCCTACCAGCAGCTGTCGCTGCTCCTGCGCACCTCCATCTCCGACGAGATGAAAGAGCAGGTGTACAACGACGAGAAGGCCAAGCTGCACGGGACGATCGGCAAGCTGGACGAACGCTACAAGGTGCTCGTGGACGAGCGCTCCCTGCGGGCTTCCAGCCGCGCCGAGCGGGCGCGCCAGCTGCTGCTGGCCAAGCAGCTCATCAAGGCGGTCACCAAGGGAGCCGATCTGCTGGACGTCGTGGAGGAGCATTACTTCGCTTCTCCCGGAGCGGAGGATTGGGCGGTCAAGCTGGATGCCCAGATCGAGGAGCTGACCAAGTACCATGAGCATCTGCTGCTCAAGCTGGACGGGAAAATCAAGCCGCATGCCTGCGTGCCATCGGAAGCGATTACCGGAACCAGGCTGGCCCGGCAGCTGACGGATTACCTGCGGGAGGATCCGGATCAGCACCGGCGGCTCGTGTTCGTCGCCGCCGCGCTGTTCGAATACGGCTATCATCTCCGTCGGCTGGAGAAGATCATCGATCAGGTGCACAGCAGGGACCGGGAGGCGGAGGACGGCCGCCCGGCGCTTGCCGCCTCCGAAGAAGCGGAGCCGAGCCAAATCAAGAATTGATCCGTTCGGCTTCGGCAATGAGTTCCGCTTGGCCGCCGTAAAAAAGGCGTACCCACCATCAAGAGGGTACGCCTTTTGCGCATCGCTTATTCGTCTCCGCGATGCTCTTTGTGCTTGTGGCGGCGCGGATGCTGCAAGTGGTTCTCGGGGTCGTTCGCGCTGTCATGCGGAATTTCGCGAGGGTCCGTATGGCCGGCATGATGGTTGCTGAATTCAAGCTCGGCCAGCTTCCACTCCGTCGTTCCCCACATCGGATCCGCGGGGAAGGCATCGCCGCGCTGCAGCTTTTCCTGACGGCCCCACTGGTTCGTATAAACGCCGTCGACCTCGACATGCTCCCCCGAGATCGGCTCCATTTCGTTATGGCTAGGCTTCTCGCTCATGCGATCCCTCCTGAGTGTATAGGGTCTGGTTAGACGCCGTGCTTGCGGACAGCGGCGGCATCCGCTTCGGACTGCTTGGCGCTGGCCGCGGCTTTGCCCTTGCCGGAGCGATCTGCTTCCGACTGGGCTTTGCGCGCGAAGGTCTGCTTGAATGAAGGCTGTTCGCCGGACATGGCCATCCTCCTTTCGCGGGAGATGCCTTTACAGTTTGTGTAGGCGAAGCGGCCCCTAATCGGCATCGAAGCGGCCAATATCGACCATAGACGGGAAAGGGATGCCTGACGGGAAGGGAAGCCGGACTTTACGGACAGACAGCCGAGCGGGCGGCAAGGCGCGAACGCCAAAAAAAAGCCCCGTCTGCCGGACGGGGCCGCTGAAAAAGAGCGTAAGCGCGAATTCGTTGTGGTAAGCGGATGCGGTCGCCTGTGTCCCCCGGATTTCAACCGCCGACAGCGCAGCGATCGGAGAAACCGGGGGCTGACGGCGACAGCGATCGGAAAAACAGAGCCGTCGGCAGCGACACGATTTCCAGTTGCCTCCCGCCGGACAGGGCTTGTCTTATTTGGCCAAGTAACGGGTTTCGAGTCTTTTTCCGCCCAGCCACATGACGACAATGACGCATACGGCAAGCACGATGCGCCACGGGGCCAGATCGCCGATATTGAAGCTCAGCAGGGAGATGATGAAGATCATGACCGCCTTGCCGAGCACGACCGCGACGAAGAAGGTGCGGAACGGGACGCTGCTGAGGCCCGATGCGATATTGACGAGCACCGAAGGAGAGAACGGGAAGCAGGCGAGCAGGAAGATCGGCGTGAAGCCCCGGCGCTCCAGCCAGTCGAAGAAGACGCCCACGCGCGGAAATCGGCGCTCCAGCCACATCCCGAGGCCGCCGCCCATGGAGCGCGCGATCCAGAAGACGCAGATGGAACCCGCAGAGACGCCGATCCAGGAATAGAGGAAGCCCCAGCCCAAGCCGTAAATATTGGCATTGGCCGCAATGAACAGAAACAGCGGCAAAAAAGGCATGAATGCCTCGGCGAGCGGCAGCAGGATTCCCGGCAAAGGGCCGTAGGAGGAAAACTGCTGCAGCGAATGCTCCAGCTGCTGGGGGTTCATGGTCTTGATTTCGCGGATCCAATCCTGGACGATGCTCATGCTTTACACAACCTGTTCTATTTGGGATCGAGCTTGCCGGCTTCGGCCAGCGGGAGAAAGCAGTAGCAGACGCCGATCAATCCGAACAGCAGAGCGCTGATCCAGACGACGAAGGGCTCTCCTCGCCAGGACGCGATCAGCCCTCCGAGGACCGGTCCGACCATGCCGCCGACGCCTTCCACGGTGCTGAGCAGCCCCCAGCCGAGTCCTTGCTGGCCTGGAGGAACGTAGGCTGCGAGCAAAGCGTTCCATGCCGGCAGGACGGCTGCATAGGACAAGCCCAGCAGAGCGGCGATGACGATGCAGAGCCATAGGCCCGAAGCGTAGGCGAGAGCATAGAGCGCGGCCGCGACGGCGAAAAAGCCGATGACGAGAAACCAGCGGCGGAACGACCGCAGCCGGTCCGACAGCTTCCCGAACGGGACGAGCCCGGCGAGCGTGAATACGCCTCCGGCTGTCAGCAGGAGGGAGTATTGGGCGCCGGTCAGGCCCAGCCGGCCGGTGGCCAGCGTCGGGAGCACGGTCACGAGCATGCCGGCGCCGGCCGTCTGCAGCACCATGCCCGGAAGCAGCAGCTTGATCTGTGACAATCGCTGCTTCATGGCGGGCAGCTGCTCCCGCAGCGGCACCCGCTCGACGGCCGAGCGCTGCTGTCCGCTGATGAAGAGCGACAGCGCCGACGCCAGCAAGACGCTGGAGAGGATCATCAGATAAGCCGCGCGGCTGCTGTGGTCCATTACTATATTACACACAATCGGCCCGGCGCCAAGTCCCCCAAGCCAGATCATGTATAAAAATCCCATCTGGGCCGCTCTCCGCTCCTCTGTCACCTGGGTCAGGCATACGATCCAGATCGGCGAGATTCCGATTCCGTAAATGGCGGCCGCGACGATGAACAGCCAGGGAACGTCCGCGAAGGGAAGAAGAACGACGCCGGCGACCGATGCGACCATGCCCGCCATGACGACGAAGCGGATGGAGAACCGGTCCAGCAAATAGCCGATGGCCATCTTGAGCACGGTATCGGTGAGATAATGCGCCGTAATGGCGGCGCCTACCGCATCCAGCGTAAGGCCGAGCTCACGCTTGCCGTACAAGGGCAGGAAGCTGATCAGGACGGCACCGCGCGCGAATTCCACGAGCAGAAGAATGACGGCATAGAGGGGGATCTCGGTTCCTCCGATGCCAAGGGAGCGGTTCAGGAATCGATTCATGGACGGGTTCCTCCTTGCTCGGCTGGTAAGGCCTGTTGCCATTAAGTATACCCGCCCAGACGCCATAGCAAATCCTCGGCGACGGCATCCGCGCCGCCGGGGAGGCCCAGAGAGGAGCTTGCGGACCTTCTCTCGGTAAGACGTTCGGGACTGGCAAAGAGTTTCATGATTTCCTCCGCGAGCCGGGCGGGGGACCGGACGATTTCCACGGCTCCCTTGGAAGCGAGGTAGGAGGCGTTGCCGAGCTCTTGTCCCGGCACGGGGCGATAGACGAACAGCGGAACCCCGGCGGCCAGCCCTTCGGCCAGCGTGAGGCCGCCGGGCTTGGTCACGAGGCAGGAGGCCAGGGGCATGAGCTCGGGCATCGTCTCGACATAGCCGAACAGATGCAGCCGCGGCCGCTCCGGATGCCGCTCGAACCTGCGGGCAGCCGATGCCCGGAGAGCTTCATTCCGTCCGCAGACAACGGCGATCTGGAGATTCTCCATCCTCAGGAGGCGGCTGCAGGCGTCGAGGATTCCGCTCATGACGCCGCTGCCTCCGCCCATAATCAGCACGAGCGGCAGGCGGGGGTCGAGGCCGTAGCGTGCGAACGGCTCCGCTGCCCGCTCGGAGCTCTCCTGCATGCGGAAGCCCTTTTTGACCGGAATGCCGCTGACGCAGATGCGCGAGCCGGCGATGCCCAGAGCATGAAGCTCCCGGCCGAAGTCCTCGGTAGGCACATAGTAGCGGTCGATGCCGGGATGCACCCAGCGGCAATGAAGATCGAAGTCGGTGACGACGGCTGCGGTGAGCATTCCGGGAAGAAGCGTATGCTTGAAGGCGAGGCCGGCGAACAAGGGGAAGGTATGAAGCACCGCGTCGGGACGCTCGCGCAGGAGCACCTGGCGCAGCTTGCTGCGCCCGAAAGAATGCAGCCATGCTCCGAACCTGGAATCCGGCTTCATCGGCCGGGTGCGGTCGTAGAGCCAGCCGTATAAGCCGGGCATGACCGTATAGCTGGAGCGGTAGGCGAGACGGGTCATCTCATTCAGAAGCGGGTGGGCTTCGGCCATCAGATCGATCAGCACCGTCCGGTCGTTGCCTTTGCGGGCGAGCGATTCCTTCACGGCCAGAGCGGCTTGAAGATGGCCTTCTCCATAAGAAGCGTACAGGATCATCAGCTTGGGCTGCCGGTGCGGAAGCTCTGCGTGCTGCATGGTCACGGTGGCACCTCCTGGGGCGTAAATATGTCTGTCTTCCAGTATACGGGCCTCTTGTAAACGTAAGATCAGAAGGAGATGGAGATTTTGAAATTTGCCGGGAGGGTTGTTTTTGGCGTCATCCAAACGGCGGCATCGGCTGATTCGCATCGCAGATTATGCGCGGCATCGATTTATGGTATAAAGGAATAGTCTGCCAGCCATCTTGCCATAGATCCTCATTTCACTCGAAAAAAGGAGTTGGAAAGCGATGGAATACACTACGCTCGGACGAACGGGGCTCAAGGTGAGCCGCCTGTGCCTGGGAACGATGAATTTCGGCGTCGGCACGGAGGAGAAGGATGCCTTCGCCATCATGGACGCGGCGTTGGATGCCGGCATCAACTTTTTCGATACCGCCAATATTTACGGCTGGGGCGAGAATTCCGGCCGGACGGAAGAGATCATCGGACGCTGGTTCGCCCAGGGAGGCGGCCGCAGGGAACGGACCGTGCTCGCGACGAAAGCCTATGGCGACATGCACGACAGCCATGACGGCCCCAACAGGCAAGCCGGACTGTCCGCCTACAAGATCCGCCGCCATCTGGAGGGCTCGCTGACCCGCCTGCAGACGGATCACATCGAGCTGTACCAGATGCATCATATCGACCGCAGCGTCCGCTGGGACGAGCTGTGGGGGGCCTTCGAGACGGCTGTCGCCCAAGGCAAGATCGGCTACGTCGGCTCCAGCAACTTCGCCGGCTGGGATCTCGCGGTCGCGCAGGGAGAGGCCAAAGCCCGCGGCTTCCTGGGGCTTGTCTCGGAGCAGCACAAGTACAACCTGCTGACCCGCCTGCCGGAGCTCGAGGTGCTGCCTGCCGCCAAGGCGCTCGGCATCGGCGTCATTCCTTGGAGCCCTCTCGACGGCGGCCTGCTCTCCGGCAACATCCGCCGCGGCGACGCCGGCCAGCGCAGCGGCGACAAGCGCTGGGAGAAGCACAAGGACCAGCTGGAGCAGTATGGCCGTCTGTGCGACGAGCTGGGCGAGACGGAGGACCTGGTGTCGCTGGCCTGGCTGCTGCATCAGCCGGCTGTGACGGCGCCGATCATCGGCGTGCGGACGCTGGAGCAGTTCGAGCGCTCCCTGCGCGCGGTCGAGCTGCAGCTGGACGAATCCGTCCTGCAGCGGATCGACGAAATCTTCCCCGGCCCGGGCGGGGAAGCTCCGAACGCATACGCCTGGTAGGAGGCGTTTCGCCGAGGCGAGTGCTTGTGTTGGACGGGAGATAAGCGGAAACCAGATGGTTTTTAGAGGCCAGAGGCCTTCAGGCCGTCCCTTGGGGACGGCCTTTTTTGGGTTTGGGGGAGTTTTCAAGCGGACGGGCGGCGTGATGCAGCGGGAGGAGGGTGGACCGAAAAGAAGGGCGGAGGGGGAGAGAGGAGAAAGAGAAAAAGAGAGAAAGAGAGAAAGAGAGAAAGAGAGAAAGAGAAAAAGAGAGAAAGAGAGAAAGGAGAGAGGACGGTGAAGAGAAGGGAGAGTACGAGAGAAATTAGAGAGGACGGTGAAGAGAAGGGAGAGTACGAGAGAAATTAGAGAGGACGGTGAAGAGAAGGGAGGGTACGGGAGAAATTAGAGAGGACGGTGAAGAGAAGGGAGAGTACGGGAGAAATTAGAGAGGACGATGAAGAAAAGGGAGAGTACGGGAGAAATTAGAGAGGACGATGAAGAAAAGGGAGAGTGGAGGAGAGCAGAGAGAAAGGAGAGAAAGGAGAGAAAGGAGAGAAAGGAGAGAAAGGAGAGAAAGGAGAGAAAGGAGAGAAAGGAGAGAAAGGAGAGAAAGGAGAGAGACTGGTAAAGAGAAGGGGGGATTAGGAGAGAAAGGGAGAGTGCGGGGAGAAGAAAAAGGGATGAAGTGAACCGGCGCCCATTGTTGACCTATCCGACAGAAAGGCGTTATTGGTTTGCAACCTCATTCCCTGAGACTGCTCATGCTTATGCAAGCAACCTCATTGACCTATCGGACATAGGATCCGTTATTTTCGAGGTTTTCGCTCATGGACGCATTTATCGGACATAGGATCCGTTATTTCTACAGTTTGTATCGTTATATAGTTAATAGTTCACAAATAACGGATCGTATGTCCGATCCGTATAGGAATGTGTTGGTTTTCGGCCGAATAACGGATCGTATGTCCGGAACGCAAAGACAAGTATGTTTTCGAGTACCTGACTCGAATATTCAATGCAGACCGGGATGGAATGGTTTGGGAAAACAAATTAACGGATTGAGTGTCCGATCCCCATCGAATGTCTGGTCCCCATGGACTGTCCGATCCCCATGGAATGTCTGCATCCCCAAGGAATGTCTGCATCCCCATGGAATTCCCTTAGAATCTCGCTAGGCCGCCTTGAATGAGCGGTCTATTTATTTGCAAAGGGAACAAAGCAATCTTCCAAGGCAGGCTTAATAGACTATCCTCCCAGTATTCAACGGGAGGCAAATTCCATTAGGAGTCATTAATAATGCTTTATTCGCCTATTGTGCGTCATATATAAAATATGATACATTAATTCCGGAAAGATCCGGATGCGATCCGGCAGTAGAAAAGAAGAAGGGGACGAGGGCATGGAGCGGGAACTGGCATTGGAAGTTGTGCGCGTAACGGAGTTGGCCGCGTTGGCATCGGCGCCCTGGGTTGGAAGGGGCAGCAAAAATCAGGCGGACCTCAGCGCGACGGAAGCGATGAGGAGGATGTTCGGATCGGTTCCTGTCCGCGGCACGGTGGTCATCGGCGAAGGCGAGATGGATGAGGCTCCGATGCTGTACATCGGCGAGAGCGTCGGCCGCGGCAGCGGTCCGGAAGTCGACGTGGCCGTCGATCCTCTGGAAGGGACGGAGCTGGCGGCTCGCGGCTTGAACGGGGCTTTGTCCGTGCTGGCGATGGCGCCGAGGGGAAGCCTGCTCCACGCTCCGGATATGTATATGGAGAAGCTCGCTGTCGGACCCGCGCTCTCGGGCAAGCTCAGCCTGCTGGATCCGCTGTCCGTCACCATGCGCAAAGCGGCCCGAGAGCTTGGCAAGCCGCTCACCGAGCTCACGGTCGCCATCCTCGACAGGGAGCGGCATGAAGCGGCGATCAGCGAGCTGCGGAAGCTTGGCGTCCGGATCCGGATGCTTCCAGGCGGAGACGTGGCGGGAGCGATGGCGACTTGTTATCCCGAATCCGGCGTGGATATTTATGCGGGTTCCGGAGGAGCGCCGGAAGGCGTGCTGGCAGCGGCGGCGCTGAGATGCCTTGGAGGAGAGCTGCAAGGAAGGCTGCTGCCTGAGGACGAGGAGCAGGCCGGACGCTGCGCCGCAATGGGAATCGCCGACGCCAGCCGCGTCCTGGGCATGGACGACATGGTCGGAACCGGCGACGTTATTTTCGCGGCAACGGGCATCACGCAGGGAGACTTCCTCGACGGAGTCCGCTATCTTCCGGATGGAACGGTTTGGACCCACTCAGTCGTGATGCGCGCCGAAACCCGCACGCTGCGGCATATCCAGACGCGTCATGACTTGTCGCTCAAGGTCGTCGACGGGGGCCGCGAGGCGGCAGTCTGACCGGAGGTGGGTGTGCTTATCGAAGCGCTAGTGCCGATGCGCGCTTATGAATGTACTTATGAATGTGCTTATGGAAGTGCTTATGGATGTGCATGTAGATGTGCTTATGGGTGTGCCTGCGAATGTGCTCATGGGTGTGCCTGCGAATGTGCTCATGGGTGCGCCTGTCGATGTGCGAGTGCCGATCTGCTTGGAGCGGCGAAGGATTCTGGCGTTGAAGAAGCACAGCGAGAAGCTCATCATCTGCTTCGGAATGAACGCGGCGGGAAGGACTTTTCATACCCTATGAGGCGTCATATTGAATAATAGGCATCATATTTGCGGGAAATGGAGGGATGGGAATGAAAGTTGCGATCAGCGGAACCGGAAGAATCGGCAGGCTGTGCATCAGGCGCCTGATCGACCTGAAGAAGGACGGAATCGAGCTCGTTGCGGTCAATACGACCTGCACGGCCGCCGCGCTGGCCCATCTGCTGGAATACGACACGGTGCACGGCCGCTGGAAAGCGGATATCGCCGCTGCCAGCGAGCAGGAGCTGCTGATCAATGGCAGCCGGCTGGCGCTCGTATCGGAGAGGGACCCTTCCCGTCTTCCGTGGAGACAGCTGGAGATCGGGCTTGTCATCGACGCCACAGGAGCGTTTTCGGCCAGAGCGATGCTGGATCTGCACCTAAGCGCAGGCGCTTCCAGAGTATTGCTCACTTCTCCCGGCGAAGCCGATCTGACCGCGGTAATGGGAGTCAACGAAGCGGATTTCAACCCTATGGAGCATCGGATCGTATCCGCCGCCTCCTGCACAACGAACTGTCTGGCGCCTGTGCTGAAGCTTGTTCATGAAGCCTTTGGCATTCGCGAGGGATGGGCGACTTCCATCCATGCGTTCACGAACGACCAGAACCATATGGACAATCCGCATCGCGACCTGCGCCGTGCCCGAGCCTGCGGCTCCTCGATCGTGCCGGCCGCGACGGGCATGTCGAAGGCGCTGAAAGAGGTGCTGCCGGAGCTGGCATCCCGCATTCAGGGCACGGCGGTCCGAGTGCCGGTGGCAGACGTTTCACTGCTGCAGCTGCAGCTCGTGCTGGAGACGAATGCCGGCGAAGAGGCGGTAAAGGCTGTCTTTCGGGATGCAGCCTCAGGCAAGCTGGGCGCTTATGTCGGCTACAGCGAGCTGCCGCTTGTGTCGGCAGACTATATCGGCTGCTCCAAGTCGGCCGTCGTGGACGGGCTCAGCGTGATGGTCCGCGACCGGAGCATCCAGCTCATGGCCTGGTATGACAACGAATGGGGCTATGCCTGCCGTGTCATCGATCTGGCGGCGCTGATCGCCCGAGGCTGCTGCGAGCAGCCGTCCAGCAAGCAAGCTCAAGAAGCCGGCGGCGCCCGGTAATCCAATTTGCGACAGGAGAGATGGACAGGATGAACGCTCAGCCGAAAGCCGTTTCCGCAGCCCCGCTCGAATATGGACTTGTTTTGTGCAAGCATTGCAACGAAATCATGTATACCCTTCCTACGAACGGAGTCAAAACCTTCTACGGCGTGTGCGAATCCTTGAATTGCCGCGAGCAGGCAGCCGGCCGTCCGGAAGGGAGGGAGTAGGCGATGGCGATCAAGTATGCCTATTTTTTCGAAGAAGGAAATATCGGGATGAAGGAGCTGCTCGGAGGAAAAGGAGCCAATCTGGCCGAGATGACGGCAGCCGGCGTTCCGGTGCCTCCAGGCTTTACGGTGACGACCGAGGCTTGCCGGGATTATTTCCGCCTCGGCGAGCATCTTGCCGAAGAAATGTGGGCGCAGATCTCGGATGCCCTCCTTGCGCTGGAAAATAAGACCGGACAGAAATTCGGGGACCGCATGAATCCCCTGCTCGTATCGGTCCGCTCGGGCGCGGTGGCCTCCATGCCCGGAATGATGGATACGATTCTCAATCTGGGGCTGAGCGACGAGACGGTGGAGGCGCTGGCCGAATCGACCGGCAACGAGCGGTTCGCGTACGATTGCTACCGCCGGCTGATCCAGATGTTCGGGGAGGTTGTGCTCGGCTTGGACAGCTGGCGCTTCGAGCAGCTGCTGGAGAAGCTGAAGCGGGAGAAAGGCTGCAGGGAGGACCAGCAGCTGAGCGCGGATGCTTGGAAAGCGCTGATCTCCTCCTATAAAGCCTGCATCCAGCAAGAGTCGGGCAGGCCGTTTCCGCAGGATGTGAGGGAGCAGCTGCGAATGGCGGTCGAGGCTGTGTTCCGCTCGTGGAACAACCAGCGGGCTAAGGTCTATCGGCGCATCAATCGGCTTTCCGATTCGCAAGGTACGGCAGTGACGATTCAGAGCATGGTGTTCGGCAACCGGGGCGAGGATTGCGGGACGGGAGTTGTCTTCACCCGCGACCCATCCACGGGAGACGCCAGCCTGTACGGGGAGTTCCTCGTGAACGCTCAGGGCGAGGATGTCGTCGCCGGCGTGCGGACGCCGCGGCCGATCAGCGAGCTTGCCGCCGCCATGCCGGGCGTATATGAGGAGCTCGCCGGCTGGTGCGCCAAGCTGGAGCGGCTGCATGGGGATATGCAGGACATCGAGTTCACCGTCGAACACGGACGCCTCTTCCTGCTCCAGACCCGGACGGGCAAGCGCAATGCCCAGGCTGCTTTGAAGATAGCCGTCGATCTGGTCCGCGAAGGCCGGATTGCCCGAGAGGAAGCGGTGCGCAGGATGGACATCTCCCATCTGGAGCAGCTGCTGCACCGGGGCATCGATGAAACCGCAGGGGTACGGCCGCTGGCCTGCGGCTTGCCGGCGTCTCCCGGAGCGGCGATCGGTATGGCTGTATTCGATGCGGACCGCGCCGACGCCTGGGCTCGCGAAGGGAAGCCGGTCATTCTCGTGCGGCCGGAGACGACGCCTGACGATATTCACGGCGTCCTGGCGGCCGAGGGCATCCTGACGAGCCGGGGCGGGATGACAAGCCATGCGGCGGTCGTCGCGCGAGGCATGGGCAAGCCCGCCGTATGCGGCTGCGAGGATATGGCCGTCGATCTGGAGGGCAGGCGGATGAAGGCTGGCGGGCAGCTCATTCGGGAAGGAGATTGGATCACTCTCGATGGAGGTGCCGGACGCGTCATCGCGGGCCAAGTGCCTTTGCGGGAGCCGGCTGCCACGGAGGAGCTGCTGGAAGTGCTCGGCTGGGCCGACGGAATCCGCCGGCTCGCCGTGTACGCCAATGCCGATACGCCGGAGGATGCCCGGACGGCTCGCGGCTTCGGAGCCGAAGGCATCGGGCTGTGCCGGACAGAGCATATGTTTTTTGCCCCCGAGAGGCTGAAGGTCATGCAGCGCATGATCGCGGCCGAGACGACGGCGGAGCGGGAGGAGGCTCTGGCCGAGCTGCTGCCGATGCAGCAGCAGGACTTCGAGGCGATATTCGAGGCGATGGATGGCCTTCCATCGACGATTCGCCTGCTGGATCCGCCGCTGCATGAGTTCCTCCCGGGAAAAGAGGAGCTTCAGCGCAAGCTGGAAGCCGATCTAGAGAAAGAGGAGCGCAGCCGGCTGCAGAGGCTGCTGCGCATGTCGGATTCGCTGCGCGAGAGCAACCCGATGCTGGGGCAGCGAGGCTGCCGGCTCGGCATCGTTCATCCGGAAATCTACCGCATGCAGGCGGAGGCCGTCTGTCTGGCTGCCGCCGCCTGCCTTGCGCGCGGCGTGGACGTGAAGGCGGAGATCATGGTGCCGCTTGTCGGGACGGCTGCGGAGCTCAGCCTTCTGCGCGCCGATATCGAAGAGGTCATTGCTCTCTTGCTAACCCCTGGACAGCGTCAGGCTTGCCCCATTTCCATCGGCACGATGATCGAGGTGCCGCGGGCGGCGCTGACTGCTCGATCCATCGCGGCTCATGCGGATTTCTTTTCGTTCGGCACGAACGATTTGACGCAGATGACCTACGGCTACAGCCGCGACGATGCCGAGGGCAAATTCCTGGCCCATTACGTTGAGCGGCGTCTGCTGCCGCATAATCCATTCCAGGTGCTGGATGCGGAAGGCGTGGGGCAGCTGATCGCCATGGCCGCCCAAGCAGGACGGGAAGCTCGTCCCGGGCTCAAGACCGGCATTTGCGGGGAGCATGGGGGAGACAGGGATTCCATCTTCTTCTGCCACTCCATCGGCCTCGATTATGTCAGCTGCTCGCCTTACCGTATTCCGATGGCCCGGATCGCGGCCGCTCAGGCGGCGCTGGCGGCAGAGGAAGCGCAGAAGACGCAGGCTGCGCGAGCCATGGACTCGGCAGAAGTGTCGGAGTCGGCACCATCTACGAAGCAAATTCAATCAGCGGAGCCGCCACCGGCGATACAGGCGATGTAGTTAGGCAGGCAAAACAGATGAACAGGTAAGCAGATAAACAGGTGAAACAGGCAAGCAGGCAAATAGGTGAGCAGGCAAATAGGTAAGCAGGAGAATAGTTGAATAGGCAAGACAGGTAAAACAGGCAAACTCGCAATAGAGGAAAAGCAGGTAAACAGGCAAATAGTTAAATAGGTAAAACAGGCAAACTCGCATTAGAAGCAAAACAGGTAAAACAGGCAAACTCGCAATAGAGGCAAAACAGGTGTACAGGTTAAACAGGTAAACAGGTAAGCAGCAGCTCCATCCCATTTGGCGGCAAAAACAAGGCTTGGAGGGCTTGTATGGCCTATTGCCTTGATGTCCCGACAGCCGGCACAGCCGCGTGAAGCAGGAAGCAGGGATCGTGCTCTAGTCTGAGCCATGCGCTCCCCCCTCGGCCAGCCGTCCACGCCTCCCAGTGTGAAAAAATATCGGCATCGGTTACAATGAAAATAGAATGAAGCGAGCGGAGGGAACGGCGATCAAACTATCAACCCGGCAACAGAAAATCGTGGAGACGGTGCGCAGGCGCGCTCCGATCACGGGCGAGCAGATCGCGGAGCTGCTCGGGGTCACCCGTCCGGCGATCCGTTCCGATCTTGGACTGCTCGTCATGCTGGGCCATCTTGACGCCAAGCCCAAGGTAGGGTACTTTCTCGGCGAGGCCGAGGAAAGCCTCTCCCGTCCTGGAACTGCGGCCGACGCTTCGATGCTGCCGGTCCGCGAGGTGATGGGCGTGCCTGTGGCGCTGCGGGAGACGGCGACCGTGAGCGACGCCGTCGTGACGCTCTTTCTGGAGAATGTGGGGAGCCTGACCGTCATCGATGGATCCGGCTGTCTGGCCGGCATTGTCTCGCGGAAGGATCTGCTCAAGGTGGCGCTCGGCAACCCGCAGGCTTCCGCCATGCCGCTCGGATTCGTCATGACGAGGTACCCCAACCTCGTAACGGTGTCGCCCGACGATACCGTCCGTGACGCCATGGGCAAGATGATTGCTTCCGAGATCGACGGCCTGCCCGTCGTCCAGCCGCATGCGGGCGATCCGGCCGACAAGGTCGAGGTCATCGGGAGAATTACGAAAACAACGGTCATGCGGCTATTCTATGAGGCTTCGTCGAGAGGCTGAAGCCCGGCACGGGCGGTTAGGGGGCAGGATGAAGCTTGGAAGATGATATGAAAACGATCATGGTCGCATCCGATTCGGCCGGAGAGACGGCGGAGGCGGTCGCACGGGCCGTGATCAGGCAATTCGAGGCGCAGAAGGTCCGGACGGAGCGCTGGGCGAACATCAAGTCGGAGGATGAGGTCCGGGAGCTGATGGAGCGCGCTGCCGCGACCGGCAGCCTTGTCGTGTATACGCTCGTGCTCCCGGAGCTGCGTGAGATGCTTCGCCAGGAATCCGTCCGGTTGAGCGTGCGCGCGGTGGATGTGATGGGTCCTGCGATGGAAGGATTCGTGCAGGCCTTCGATTCCTTGCCGAAGGGAGAAGCCGGCCTGCACCGGATGGATGAGGCCTACTTCGACCGCGTCGAAGCCGTCGAGTACACGGTCAAGGCCGATGACGGCCAGCATATAGCCGGCTGGAACCAGGCCGATCTCATCCTGCTGGGCGTTTCCCGCACCTCCAAAACTCCGCTCGGCATCTATTTAGCGCATAAAGGCTACAAGGTGGCCAACTATCCGCTTGTGCCGGAGGTGAAGCCACCGGATGAGCTGTTCGAGCTTCCGCGCAGCGTCTTTGTCGGCCTGACGATGGACCCGGAAAAGCTGATCAATATCCGCATCGAGCGCCTCAAGACGATGGGGCTTCCTTCCAGCGTCAGCTATGCGAGCCTCGAGCGGGTGGCGGAGGAGCTGGAGCACGCCCGCAGCCTGTTCCGTCGGCTCGGCTGCCTTGTCGTCGACGTGACGGATCGGGCAATCGAGGAGACGGCCGGCATCATTCTCGATGCGCGCAAGCATCGGATCTAGCCTTAAAGCAATGTCGATGCTGCGGATCCCTTTGTAGACGGATTGAGATTCAGCTTGTGGATATCGGTAAGCCCCCGAAGATAACTTCGGGGGCTTTTGGTTTCCTGCTCGGCCGGAATGAGACGGAGGATCTGCAAGCATAATCCCTTTATGCGAATGGGAATGGTCGAAACAGAGTGGGATTGCGGTAGGGATTACCATTTAGGAGGAGCAGGAGCAGGAGCAGGAGCAGGAGCAGGAGCAGGAGCAGGAGCAGGAGCAGGAGCAGGCGCAGGCGCAGGCGCAGGCGCAGGAGCAGGAGCAGAAGCTGAAGCTGAAGCAGAAGCAGAAGCAGAAGCAGAAGCAGAAGCAGGAACCAGAATCATAGCTAGAGTCATAACTAGAGTGACAGTATCGAGTTGATCGGACATGAGATCCGTTATTTTATTAAATAGCTGGTTTTGCCTGTAGGATCGGACATAGGATCCGTTATTTATATGAATTCTATTTATATAAAGATAATAAATCTGAAATAGCGGAACGTATGTCCGATAAAGTTGGAAATCGAGCCAAAATGCTCGAATAGCGGAACGTATGTCCGATAAGATATAAACATTCATGCGTTTTCATGGAATGAAGCCGGATTCGGTTACCGGCATGGATCGGAGACACGGCAAGCAGAAACACACAAAACCCTATCTTTTATCCTAGGTCCTGCTCGACGGATTCCTTCGCCAAGCGGATCGTTCCCCTGCCGCCTAGGCAGAGATGGCAGTGTGCGAGCTCGGCTCGGAATGGATCCGTTCGCCGTTCAGCGCGATTTCAGGGAAGTCAAAGACCTCTCTTCGCACCAATTCTTATCCAGCTTAATGATGATTTTATTTCCTGTCGAAACATAAAGCTGCGAGAGCCGCCATTCGCCTTCGGTTTCTCCAAATCATGTCCAGCAGGAGAAGCATGAGGCGATAGAGCAGGGCCGAAGCGGCGAAGATCCAGTAGACTCCATGTGTCTCCTACCCGAAGGCGATGGCCGGAAGCAGTCCGGCTGGAATGGGATGAGTCCATTGTGCCGCATCCGCCGCCGCTGCGTCAGGCCCTTCTTTTATAGAACCCCCTCCTCTTCAAGCCCGGGCGGAAAAGAATTCAAAGAAAGCCGAAAAGGCCGCTGCGCAATCGCAGCGGCCCAGTCAAGCAGGCTCAGATGAGCAGATCGAACAGCACCGGATCCTTGTTGAGCTCCATGAACTGGTAGCCTCTGGCGTTCATCCGGCTGACCAGGCTGCCGTAGTCCTCGCGGTTCTTCAGCTCGATGCCGACGAGGGCGGGGCCGTTCTCCTTGTTATGCGTCTTGGTGTACTCGAATCTTACGATGTCGTCGTCCGGACCGAGCACCTCGTCGAGGAATTCGCGCAGGGCGCCGGCGCGCTGCGGGAAGTTGACGGTGAAATAATGCTTGAGTCCCTCGTACATCAGGGAGCGCTCCTTCATCTCCTGCATCCGGTCGACGTCGTTGTTGCCGCCGCTGATGATGCAGACGACCGTCTTGCCCTCGAGCTCGTCCCGGTACATGTCCAGCGCGGCCACAGGCAGCGCGCCGGCCGGCTCGGCGACGATGGCGTTCTCGTTGTACAGGCTCAGCAGCGTCGTGCAGGCCTTGCCTTCCGGCACGAGCACGACATCGTCGAGCAGGTCGCGGCAGATGGCGAAGGTGAGGTCGCCGATCCGCTTGACGGCGGCTCCGTCGACGAACTTGTCGATGGAGTCGAGCGGCGTGACCTGCCCGCTGCGCAGCGAGGCATCCAGGGAAGGCGCGCCCTTGGGCTCGACGCCGATGATGCGCGTGCGCGGCGAGACCGCCTTGATGTAGGAAGCGACTCCGGCCGCCAGTCCGCCGCCTCCGACGGTGACGAAGATGTAGTCCGGCATCGCCTCGGCCGCATCCATGATTTCCTTTCCGACCGTGCCGTTGCCCGCGATGATAGCCCGGTCGTCGAACGGATGGATGAAGGCGGCTCCGGTGCGGGCGCATTCCTTCATCGCTTCGTCATAGGCGTCGTCGTAGGTGTCGCCGGTCAGCACGATCTCGACCTGGTCGCCGCCGAAGAACTGGACCTGCGTCACCTTTTGGCGGGGAGTCGTGCTGGGCATGTAAATCTTTCCGGAGATGCCGAGCGTCTGACAGGAGTAAGCGACGCCTTGGGCGTGGTTGCCCGCGCTGGCGCAGACGACGCCCTTCTCCAGGTCCTGCGGCGGCAGCGTGCGGATGCGGTAGTAGGCCCCGCGGATTTTGAACGAGCGCACGACCTGCAGATCCTCCCGCTTGAGCAGCACGTTGCAGTTGTAACGGCTGGAGAGGACGCGGTTCGGCTGCAGCGGGGTGCGGGTAATGACTTCATTCAGCGTCAGCTGGGCATGCATGATCTCCTCGAGAGGGATGCGTACCGCTTCCTCCTTGGCTTTGCCCGCTTCGGGCAGAGGACCGGGGGACTGGGGCGTGCTGGAATTCATACGCGTTCTCTTCCTTTCCGTTTGGCAAGATGATGGGGGAGGGCTAAAATAAGAAAAAACGTCCCTGTGCGGGACGTGCGTCCTGATCACGTTCGTACGGCTGCCTGTCCGACCCGGGACCGCTTCTGGGAGACGCGTCCTTTCAAGGGGGAACCGGCCGGGAGCGGAGCCTCTGCTGCCGCTTGCAGCGTCGGCGCGGCTTGGCGGCATCCGATGGGTAGTTTTGTTATACTCCCCGTACGAACCTTTGTCAATGGAAGCCAAGCGCTGGCGGGACAGGGCGCAGAAGGCCTGCGCACAATAAAACGGTTTCGGCCGAACGGAGGTGCATCCGAGATGCGCAAAATCATAGGGGGATTCATTGTTTCGCTGCTGGTCGTGGCGCTGCTGGCGGGAGGAGCGGCGATCTGGTACGTCAGGCCGGCGGAGAAGCTGACGCTGGACCACTCTCCGCTGGACTTCAGAAGCAAGGCCGCCGAGATGATCCAATCCGGCAAAGCCGAGGTGTTTCTCTCCCAGGAGGACATCACCAATCTGGTCCGCGCCCAGCTCGCGGAAAACCCGCAGGTCAGACCAGAGCTGAGAATCGAGGGCGTGCGGATACAACTCGACGGAGAGCGCATGGCTGCGGATATAAGCGCCAAGTACAAAAGCCTGCTGACGGTAGGCGCCAAAGCGAGCTACAAGCTGGAATGGAGAAGTCCCGATCTCATCCTTACTCCGCAGTCGCTTTCCATCCGTTCACTGGAGCTGCCGGAGACGATGCTGGACGAAATCGTCATCCCGGTAGGCAGCCAGCTGCCGCCCCTTGTCGGCATCCGCTCCGTAACATTCCGGGATCATGGCGCCGCTGTCGGGCTGAAGCTTCAGCTCTAAGCCGCCGCGGCCCAGTAATGTCAGGGGCTTGAACACATTTGCCCTTTTTATATGGGGACGGGACGGCTGGTTTTACTGGCAATCGGCGTAGCTCAACAGATTTGCGTACCTGGTCTGGTTTGCGTACCGTTTTGGGTACCTGTGGGGCTTGAGTCTCAGGCTTGAGTCTCAGGCTTGACTCTCTGGCTCGACTCTCTCGCTTTTACTTTCTTGCCTTTAGCCGTATCGCCGTCAACGGCGGCACGGCTTTTTTGCATGGGCGGGAAAGGAGTTCATTTTCAAATTGACATCATAATTGAGAATGGTTATCATACAATTAATGATATTGAGAATCATTATCAAATATTGAGGCGCTTTGGTTATCTGCTGACGCAGATCAGATACATATTTCCACAGGCTTGAGAACGGAAGGCAGGGGCAGAGCTGCATGCATCGAGAGGCGCATCATCGGGCGGGAAGAAAAGGCTTGAAGGAGGAAACGATGGAAAATCAGACCGGAACTCAGAGCGGGCCGCTGTCCTGCTCGTCGGTGCTCGCAGGAAGCCGATGCCTGTACGCCGCGGCGATGGGCGGAGCCATCTATGGAAAGCACGGGCAATCGGAATGGGAACTGATCAGCGCGCCGGAGGAGCCGCATGCCGTCGTGAACCGCTTGGTCATGGCGGGGGAGACGCTGTATGCCTGCACAAGCCGCGGGCTGATGACCTATGACGGAGCCGAATGGGATCAGGAGGAGCTGGAGCTGCCCTGCTACCAGTTCCGGGCGTCCGCGGGCTGCCTGTATGCCTGCACCTCCCAAGGGCTGTGGTGCTCGCATGGCGCTTCCTGGGGAGCGGCCGCCAAAAACGACCGCAAGGTGTACGATCTGCTCAATGTCCCCCAATATCTCATCCTCGGCTGCGAGAGCGGAATCGCGCTGTACGACCGGATGAGCGCGGAATGGATGGAATTCGATCTCGGCACCGGCGTGACCAGCCTGGCCGTCTATTACGGCCAGCTGGTGGGAGCAAGCGAGCACGGGGAGCTGGTCGTCGGCAATCGCAAGGGCGGTTTCGACCGTTACCGCTACAAGGGCCTGTTCCTCTTCTCCGTCGTCGTGAAGGGAGGGCAGCTGCTGGCCTGCACCGACCGGGGCTTGTATCGGATCAGCTGGCTCGGGGGCTGCCTCACGATGGTATCGGTCCGCTCCGGGGGACCGGTCGCCGATGTGGACATCAGGGATGGCAGAGTGTACTTGGCTACGCTGTATGACGGCATCCAACAATTGGAAGAGCTGCCGGGAGGGAAAGCATGAGCAAGGTGATCGTGATATGCTGCAGCATGACGGGCAATACGGAAGAGATGGCGGAGGAGATCGCCGCCGGCGTTCGCGAAGCGGGAATCGAGCCGGTCATCCGGGATATCATGGATGCGAAGGCGTCCGAGCTGGAGGAATACGACGCGATCCTGATCGGAGCGTATACATGGGGAGACGGCGAGCTGCCCGATGAATTCCTGGATTTCTATGACGAGCTTGATGGCGTGGAGCTGCAGGGCAAGCTCGCGGCGGTGTTCGGCTCAGGAGACACCTCCTATCCGATCTATTGCGGAGCGGTGGACCTGATCGAGGAGAAGCTGAAGGAACGCGGCGCGCAGATATCCTCTCCCGGCCTCAAGGTCGAATTCAATCCTTCGGAAGAGGAGAAGGAGCTGTGCCGGGCCATCGGGCGTGCGATGGCTTCTGCGACCTGATCTATCCTCAACGATTCATGCGGCGACCCAGACCCAAAAATCCCCTTCGCGGGCTGCGAAGGGGATTCTTGTCTTTAATGAACAGAGTTTTTCGGAGGGTTAATCCTTCACGCCATGAATCCATACAAGCCGAAGATCATGACGGCTGCCTGAGCGCGCGTGGCGGAGCTTGAAGGAGCGAAGCGTCCGTCCTCCATGCCTTGCACGATGCCGGCTTGCCGGAGGGCGGCGACCGCTTCGGCCGCATAACCGGCGATCGAGGAGCTGTCGAGGAACGCTCCGGCGGCGGCAGCGCCCTTCAGCTCGATGCCTGCCTTGCCGGCGGCACGGTAAAGCATCGCGGCCATCTCCTGGCGGCTGATCGCCTCGTTCACGCCGAAGGTACCGTCCGGCCTTCCGGAGACGATGCCCAGCTGCTGCGCCGAAGCGAGCGCTCCGGCGTACCAGGCGCCGGCCTCGGCGTCGGCGAAGCTGCTGGAGCCGTCGGCGCGGCCGTTCATGCTGAGCGCATTCATCAGCATCTGGATGAATTCCGCTCTCGTCACGTCGGCGCCGGGGGCGAACGTTCCCGGCTTCATGCCGCTGACGATGCCTCTGGCTTCCAGCGCGGCGACGGCATCCTGGGCCCATGGCACGCGGACGAGATCGCCGAAGGCGGAGGCGTGAAGAACGGCCGCGTAGATGCCGAAGCGCTGCGGCTTGAAGGTTACTCCGCCTGCGGCCGCCGAATACCTGGAGCTTGCTGCCGGTGCCAGCGAACCGTTGTCCGCCGCCTGGAAAGCGACGGCTTGGGAAGGCTTGCTTCCTGCCTTCAACGCATACGGGATGGTGATGGCTGCAAGGCCCTTCGTATCTGTGACGGCGGCGCCGTTCAGGCTGAGGCCGATGCTGACCAGCGGCTGTCCGGCGAGCAGGGCACGGGCGCCTTCGGTCAGCGAGCCGGAGTCCGTCAAGGCGACGGCAAGCTCCAGCGTTCCGGATGCGGATGCCGGCATCATCGAGGCATCCAGTGCAACGGAAGCAAGGCCGGCATCCAGCACGAGAGAGCGCACGCGCCCTGCCGCATCCTGCAGCGGTCCGACAGGCAGCTGGATGACGATTTTCTTGAGGCCGGAGCCGGACTCGGCTTTGACCGTCACGACAGCTCCTTCAGCCGAGTCGGCGGCTTTGGCCAGATCGGCTACCGACACCGACAGGACGGCCGTCCCGCTTGCATCCGGCACCGTCTTGAACGTGATGACGCTGCCGGTCACGGCTGGAGCCGGAGTCGGCGAAGGCAGCACCGTCGGAATCCATGCCGGATCCGGAGTCCTGTCCGGCGACGGAGACGGGCTTGGAGCCGCCGTTGGCTCCGGCGAAGCGCTCGGGCCCGCCGAAGGATCCGGCGAAGCGGACGGACTCGGCTGCGGCGACGGGCTTGGTTCGCCGCCTTCATCCGAAGCGCCGAGCACAAGCACGCCGAACTTCGATGTGTTCTGGTAGGACAGGCCGCTCGGGTCGCTCCAGTTCACGACGCTTGCGCGGGTGCCGAGACCCGTCTGGTCGTCGTTCACCTGAAGATCGAAGCCGATGAGGTCTCCGGCCTTCGCCTGAATCGAATCGAGCGAGATCGCCGCTTCCACGATGTAGCCGTCGTCGACGATGCGGGTCGCCGTTTTGAAGTTGTCCGGCGAAGCCGCGCCGTTATAGCTGCGCTCGTTGTCGAAATTCACCCTGTACTGGCCGTCGTCGGCTTCATAGATCGGCGTCTTGCCGTTGTTCGGATCGACGAAGATCTCGACCGAATCCTGCTGGTACGCATCCGCGCTCTTCTTGCTCAGCAGCGGGTCCTTCACATGGGCATAGACGTACAGGTGGCCGTCATCCCACATCGTGCGGAAGCGGGCGGTCGCTCCGGAGGTTCCTTGCACCCAGACGCCGGTCTCCAGCTCCTCGGCATCGGCCCAGGCGACATCCTCGTCTCCGTCGACGACAGGAGTGCCCCGAACGGAGCCGGCTACCTTGAGTTCCCCGGCCAGCGTAATGATGCCGTATTTGGACGTATCGGAGTCCTGGCTGTGCGAGGCGTCGTTCCAGGACAAAGCCTGGCCGGAATCGGAATCCGTGAACCGGATATCGAATCCGAGCTTTTTCCCCGCAGCCGCCGCCTCCAGTGGTATGGCCGCTTCCACGGCATACCCGCTGCCGTCCTTCTTCTCGACGACCCGGTAATCGACGCCTGCCGCCGCGGACTGGCCGCGGGTCAGCGTGTAGTGCTTGTCGTCCGGCTGATAAGCCGGCGTCTTGCCGTTGTTGCCGTCGATGTACAGCTCGAGCTTATCCGCCGGATTCACCGATGCGTCCCGGACTTCTCCATACAGATACAGATGGCTGTCATCCCATAGAGTGCGGAAGGAGGCTCCCCACGAAGCATCCCCGGCTTCGACCGGAGTCGGAGAGACCGCACGCCACAGCGTTTCGGCGCTGCCGTCTATGACAGGGACGCCCTTGGACACTTCCTTGGTCTGGATCAGAGCCGGGAGCCTGGAAGGATCCACGATGCCCCAGTAGGCGGGCTTCGCCTGCAGCTGCGCATCGAACAGCAGCGGGAAGTCGGCGCGCTCGGGCTTGCTCAGCCACGTATGGTCGTCGCCGATGCCCCAGAGCGTGACGTTGGTCAGGCGGCCTTCTGTCTTCTCCTTCCTGAAGGCCTCGAAAATCTCCTTGTACTGATGCCCTTGCTTGTCGAGGGCGCTTTGCGGCGGAGTCGTGTACTTGTCGGAGCTGTTCGCGTAGATGCTCATGTCCAGCTCCGTCACCTGATTGTCGACTCCGAGGCCGGCGAACATTTTCATCGTCTGCTCGATGATCGCGCCGGACGGGCCTGTGACGTTGATATGCATCTGATGGCCGACGCCGTCGACCGGGATGCCGCGCTGCTTCAGATCGGCGACCAGATTGTACAGATACTTGCGCTTGGTCGCCTCCGTCGTGCTGTAATCGTTGATGTACAGCTTGGTGCCGGCCGGAGCGTACTTGCGGGCGTACTCGAACGCCTTGTCGATGTAGTCCTTGCCGAGAATCAGGAACCACTTGCTGCGGCGGAAGCCGTCCGGCTGCGACTCGTCGATGACCTCGTTGACGACGTCGTAGACATAGATCTTATCGCCGAAATGCTCCACGACATTTTTGATGTGGTTTTCCAGCCTTTGGAGCAGGAGAGCCTTGTTCTCCGGAGTCGGCGCCATGTCGCCCCCTGAGGCGTCCTTGAACACCCAATCCGGAACCTGCTGGTGCCAGAGCAGCGTATGGCCGCGGACAAGCATGCCGTTCGATCGCGCAAAGTCCACGATCTTGTCCGCCTGCTCGAACGTGAAGCCGCCTTCCGTCGGTTCGACCGAATCCCATTTCATCGCGTTTTCCGCGACGATGCTGTTGAAATGCTTCTTCAGCATGTCCGCATGGAGGCCGGTCGTCTGCGAAGGCTCGATGGCGGCTCCGATCGGGAAGTAATCGGCCAGAACTTCATGCAGCGACGGAATGTCGGTCTGGATCGGCAGCTGCGGCGGGGCAGACGTCGAGGACAGCGAGAAATCGTCGATGTAGAAGGAGGACATGCCCGCGTTCGTCTCCACATACAGAACGAGGAAATCGAACGGCTCGCTCAGCGTATATTCGCCTGTCAGCCGCACCCACGGGCCGTCCGTCACTTCTGTATTGCCCACGAGAGTACGGTAGTTCGTCGTGCTTCCGGACTTCACCGCGAGGCTGACTCTAGCCTGGGCGGCAGGCTCGCCGGAAGCCAGCTTCATCCATACCGACACATTGTACTTGGAACCGGTCTTCATATGTCCGGTCACGTCGATGGCGGGGCCGCTGTAGGTAGCCGTGCGTCCGGCCGTCAGCAGGCTGGAGCTTCCGCCATGCTTCTCCGTGGATACGACCGACAGCGTTTCGGTGCCCAATCGTCCTTGCCAGCCCTGGGTTGTTCCGTCCTCGAAGCCGGCCGAGAGGGCAGGCGGCTCCCCGTAAGGAGGATTGCCGCCGCCTGCGGAAGGAGCGGGAAGCAGCATGTCGACGGAGACGTCGTCCACATAATAAGAGGCGTTCGCCGAATCGCTCTCGATATAGAACATGAGGGCGGGATCGGCAGGTTTGTAGACGCCCGTCAGCTGGACCCAGTCCGCATCGCCGACGATCGCCGCAGCCCCGATCCCTTCATACCCGGCGCTGCCTCCGGCAGGGGTATGCTTCATGGACATCTTCAGGCTGGAGCTTCCCGCCTTCTGCTTGACCCAGACGCTGATGCGGTAGGTCGCCCCGGTCTCCAGGTAGGACATGTCGGCGCTCGGTCCGTTCCATGTCGCGGTCCGGCCGTCCGACAGCAGGGAATAGCTGCCTCCGTGGGCGGCTTCCGCGACGCTCGAGGCCGTGCCGCTGCCGCTGGCCGTCCAGCCCTGGGCCGATCCGTCCTCAAAGCCGTACCGCTGCAGCGTCGATTGCTTGAACACCATGAAGTCGTCGAGGTAGACGTCGCTGCCGGCAGGAGCTCCCTCTACGTACAGCGTAAGCCCGGATGCGCCGGCAGGCGGCGAATAGTCGCCCTGCAGCGTGGTCCAGCCGGCATCCGATGCCGGCACCGGATCCAGCACCTGCACATAGCTGTCCGTGCTGCCGCTTTCCTTCATGGTGAATTTCATGCTTCCCGCGCCGCTGCCGAGCTTGACCTTGGCGGAGATCGTATACGGCTGTCCTGCTTCCATCAGGCCGGCGGCGCTGATGGAGGGGCTGCAGCCTGCCGTATCCCGCCCGGTCAGGCGCAGAGAGCGGGTGCCGGAGCTGTAGACGGCATCGCTGATGGAGACCTGGGCGGCTGCTCCGCAGTTGAACGTCGTCCACCCTCCTGCGGTTCCTTGCTCGAAATCCTGGAACAAGCCGGCCGGCGCATTGGCGTAGGCGCGGCTGCCCGCAGCGCCTGCGGATGTCAAGGCGCCGAAAGCGAGCAGCATGGACAAGATGGCTGACAGAGATCTTCTCACTGGAATCCTCCTTGGCTTTCAAAATTGAATGAAAACGCTTACTAATTTTAGGATACCGAGGCCGGCCTCCGTGCGGCACCCATCAAACTATAGAATGTACTGCAATAACTATAGGGTGTGGGGAGGTTCCAGTCCTGCACTATCGGGAAGGGAGAAGGGGCGAGCGAATCGTTTGTCGAATTAGCAAGAAACGAATGCAAGAAACAAACGCAAGAAACGAACGCAAGAAACGATACCGGGTCTGTCCGTTCAGGGAGGTTGAAGCGATGCTGCCTTATCCGGCTGCGACTTCAAGGGAAGATAAATGGAATTTCATCCATCAGGTGAAAGAAGAGGTCCTGCAGCGGGACGGCGGAAGCGTATTGGCGGTCGGCGTTTACGGCTCGCTGGCCCGCGGGAGCGACGGACCCTATTCGGATATTGAGATCCGGATTCTGACGCCGGACGGCGTCGAACTCCCCGGACAGGAGGAGATCATTCTTCCTTTCAAGCTGGAGATCGGAGCGATGCAGCGAACGGCCTGGCTGAAGGGAGCTGCCTCCGTGGACGAGAGCTGGGCGGTCAAGGCGGGCTCTTACGCCGATGTGGTCGCCCTTCACGATCCGGGGCGTCTCTTTGCGGAAGCCAAGCTCGCTGTCGGAAGCGCTCCCGACTCCGCCTTCCGCGAGGTGATGAGGGAGTTCATGGTTTGGGAGCCCTATGAGACAATGGGGAAAATCCGCAACGCCGTCTCCGCCGGGGACGGGGCGTATGCGCGCCGAGCGGCTTACGACCTCTCCTGGCAGGCGGCCAAGCTGATCGGGCTGGCCAACCGCCGTTATTTCACGACGAGGGCCAGCAGCTTCGAGGAGGCTTCGGCGATGCCCTCGCGTCCGGACGGTTTCCTGGAGCTGGCGGCCATGGCCATGGACGGCGACCTGCGGAATGTCCATGAGGTCCATGCCCGCTGCGAGCGGTTGTGGACCGGCTTGAACGAATGGTTCCATGCCATGGGCATCGATTACCGATCGGAGACATTCCGGTGGAAGGGGGCGAACGGCGCATGATCATGGCTCCGGTCGAAGAGCGGCATCTGCCGCAAGTGCTCCAGACTTACAACCACTATGTCCTTAATACGACGATCTCGTTCCATACCGAAGCGCTGAGCCTGGAAGAAATGCGCGCCAATGTCATGGGCGGCGATCCGCGCTACCGGACCTATGTCATCGAAGAAGAGGGGTGTTATGCCGGCTACGCTCTGCTGACCCGGCACAAAAACAAGCAGGCTTACGATACGACAGCCGAAATCACGATTTATTTGGACCCGGACCGCCGGGGCAAAGGGACGGGCACCCGGGCCGCAGCTTCACTGGAGGAGAAGGCGGCCGAGCTCGGCTTCCATGCGCTGGTGGCGACCGTCTGCACGGAGAACGAGCGCAGCATCGCCCTGTTCGAGCGTATCGGCTACGAAAAATGCGCGCATTTCAAGCAGGTGGGCCGCAAGTTCGGCCGCTGGCTCGATATCTCGAGCTACCAGAAGATCATCGGATCCTGACGAGCCAAGCTCACCGGAGGAAGCGTTTCTTGAGGTTCTTGTTTACGGCAAGCAGGCGCAGGATCGCATATGCGCCCGCTCCGAATAACGGCACATAGACAAGCAGCAGCAAGGGATGGGACCGGAACAGCCAGCTGTTGCCTCCGATCAGCGGGAGCTGGACGAGCATCAGGATGGAGAATAAGGCGGCCAGGTTTTTATTGCGCTGAATCAGGGTGTCCGTATCGGAATAAATCTGCGGGCGCTCGCCCGAGTACGCTTTTTGCCAGATGAACCAGCCTCCGCTGCGGTAGACGGATTTCCAGCCGAAATCCTCGAAGATGGCCAGATAACTCGGATCATTCTTGGGCTGGTCCTCCAGCCAGTCCTCGATGATCTCCGGCTTCCAGGCCGACCACCATTTGACGACTTGCCTGATCTCATCCATTCAGCCGGTCACCTGCTTTCTTGGCATTGTGGTACAGCTCGCCGATCCGGTCGATTTCCTTGCCTAGAACGGCTTTGCCCGCATCCGTTATCCGGTACAGCTTGCGGCGCTCCTCCTCGGCCACGGCCGCGATCAGGCCGTCCTTATCCATGCGCGACAAGCTGCCGTAGATTGTTCCGGCTCCCAGGCGGATCCTGCCGCCGGTCAGCTCCTCGACATGCTGCATGATGCCGTATCCGTGCCGAACCTCGAGCAGGGAAAGCAGAGTGTAGAAGGCCGTCTCGGACATCGGCGAATACGAATCGTATCCCATGAATCACCATCATCCTGTTCTCGGAATCCGTTTTATTGACTCTCGCTATATCGTTCTGTGTTATATCGTATGATGATATAAGGGATCGAGCTTGCTATATCACGCTGCGATATAGAGGGCAAGATGAGATCGTCTATATGTTGACGGGCAGACAAGCGCCGGGATGGAAAGGCGGGAGCCTGACTCTGTCCGATTGGTCTCAAGCCAGCCCAAGCGGCAATAATTTTCGTTCCGGACGGGTTCTCCTCCGCCTCCGCAGCAGATATAATGAGGAAGTCTGTTTTTGTCGGAACATGACGCGCTTGCGATGATTCCGTGCATAGATGCAGGACATCCAATCCGCATGAGCAGCTGTTGGGCTTGTGCATCGACCGTAATCAAGGGGGATATAAGCAACGATGAAACGCGCACCGTATATAGCCGTCGAAGGCCCGATCGGAGCCGGCAAGACGACGCTCGCCACGATGCTGGCCGAAGAATGGCAGCTTCCGCTGGTCAAGGAAATCGTGGAGGAGAATCCGTTCCTGGACAAGTTCTATCAGGATATGGACGATTGGAGCTTCCAGCTGGAGATGTTCTTCCTCTGCAACCGCTACAAGCAGCTGGAGGACACCGTCATTCCCCGCCTGAACGAAGGGCTGCCGGTCATCGCGGATTACCATATCTACAAGAACCTGATTTTCAGCGAGCGCACGCTGAAAGGAATCAAGAGGGACAAGTACCGCCACATCTACCATGTGCTGACGGACGATCTGCCCAAGCCGGACGTCATTCTGTACATCCGGGCAGACCTGGACGTGCTGCTTGCGAGAATCGCGAAGCGGGGCCGTTCGTTCGAGGAGGAGATGTCCTCCGATTATCTGCAGCAGCTGATCCTCGATTACGATACGGCCATGGCTTCCCTGGCCGAGCGCGAGCCGGATACAGCCATCATACCGATCGACGGCAATACGGTCGACTTTGTCGCCGACCGCGGGCAATTCGACGAGATCGTCGCCCGTTTAAAGGAGCACTTATAAAATGAATCCATTCGGCATTCCCGAGAACGCTGTCATTACCGTTGCCGGCACCGTCGGGGTCGGCAAATCGACGCTGACCTCCGCCCTGGCGAGAAGCCTCGGCTTCCGCACGTCGCTGGAGCAGGTCGATTTCAACCCTTATCTGGACAAGTTCTACCATGACTTCGAGAGATGGAGCTTCCATCTGCAGATCTACTTCCTGGCCGAGCGCTTCAAGGAGCAGAAGAAGATGTTCGAGATGGGCGGCGGCTTCGTGCAGGACCGCTCCATCTACGAGGACACCGGCATCTTCGCCAAGATGCACGCCGATCAAGGCACGATGTCCCCGACCGATTATCAGACTTATACGAGCCTTTACGAGGCGATGGTGATGACGCCGTACTTCCCTCACCCGGATGTGCTGATCTACATCGAAGGCAGCCTTCCGTCCATTCTGGCGCGGATCGCGGAGCGGGGCCGGGAGATGGAGATCCAGACCGACGTATCGTACTGGGAGCATATGCATGCCCGCTACGCCAAGTGGATCGGCGAGTTCAGCGCCTGTCCGGTGCTCCGGCTGAACATCGACGAATACGATGTGAACGACGAGGCTTCCACGCAGGAGATCCTGACGCGGGTGGCGCGGATCATCGGCTGACGGACGCTTGCTGCTGCAAGGACGGGACAGTCAGTATGCGGGTTGAACCCATCCAAGGCTGTGGAGCGAGATGGAGAAATAAAGCTTGAAGAGTGCATGACAGTGTCGAGAAAGTGCATGATAGGATGCATGACGAAAAAAGCTGTTCCAAAAGCCGAAGTCCGGCGTAGGAACAGCTTTTTTGGCTTGCCGCCGATGTCCGAAGCCTGACCGCCCAAAGCCGGTCTCATCGCCAGAGGCGGGGAAAGGAGAGCTGGCCGGCAAGCGGTCCAGCCCGATGCGTGCTCGTGGCTGCGCTCAAGGTCCTGCTTAAAGCTTGCTCAGGGCTGTGCTCAGAGCCCTGCGTTCAGCTCGATCAAATTGCCGGCCGGATCGCGGAGGTAAGCGACCCGATGTCCCCATTCGGGGGTGTCATGCGGCTCTTTGACAAACTCGATCTTCTTGTCCCTCAGCTCTCTGTATGCCGCGTCGACATCGTCCACCTTGAGGATGACGGCCATCCGGTCGCTCGCGCAAAATTCATGCGTGCGGTCCATCGCCGCCAGCCCGTCGCCGGTGAGCGGCGGTTCCAGCGCGAGGCGGATGTCCCCCGTGAGGAACTCGGCATAAGGGGTATCTTCGGTGCCGTGTAGCACCTGGAGACCCAGAATGTCCCGGTAGAACAAAAAGCTGTCCCGGACACTGGGCACGAACAGGCGTATATGGGAGATTTTCAAGACATTCCCTCCGCGTGCTTTCATATTCCTGCCTGCAGTTGCTTCGGCTTCATCGGCGCCGAGCTTCATGAGGCAAGTACGATCAGAATACCACGACATCGGGGGGACCGTTTCTTACGGATCGCTATGCTCCAAATCGAGGCAGGCCGGACGAAGAGCCTCACGGCGAAGAAGGCGTTGCTGGGCGCGAGGCCGACAGCAGCGTCAATGGTGTACTTTTGGCGAGAGCCAGCGCTCGGCGTCATGCGCTTCATTTGGCGAAAGTAAGTACGACAGCGTCATTCCTCCCTTGGCGCCGGTCAATCCCATTCGCTGGTCGCTTTCTTGGCGCTGCGGCGCTCCTGCTTGTTGCGCAGCCGGTTCTCGGCGGGCGTGATCGTCTTGCGCGCGGCGGACTGCTCCTTGCGGGCGACACGGGCGAGCTCGCGTCCAGTTTTCAAATAGTTTTCATACCGTCCGGCATCCAGCGTGCCGTCGGCAAGCGCCGACTTCACGGCGCACCCCTGCTCGCGCTTGCTATGGGTGCAGTCGGTGTAGCGGCAGCGGGAGGCAAGCTCCTCGATATCGGAGAAGGCGCCTGCATGGCCGTCGGGAGAGCCTTCGCTGTCCCACAGCTGCAGCTCGCGCATGCCGGGGGTATCCATCAGCAGCGCGCCGCCGGGGAGCCGGAACAGCTCTCGGTGAGTCGTCGTATGCCGTCCCCGGTCGTCTCCGCCTCTGACGCCCTGCACGCGCTGCTCCTCGCTTCCGGCGAGCCAGTTGAGCAGCGTGGACTTGCCGACGCCGGAGGAGCCGGCAACTGCGATTGTCGCTCCCGGCCGCATGTACGGCCGGAGCTGTTCCAGGCCCTCATTCTCCTGCGCGCTGACGGCGTGGACCGGCACGCCGGGAGCGGCGTCCTCGACCTGCCGCACCAGATCATCGGGATCGTCGGCGAGATCGGCCTTGGTGAGCAGGACGACCGGCGTCGAGCCGCTTTCCCAGGCCGCCACCAGATACCGCTCGATGCGGCGCAGATTGAAGTCGTGGTTCATCGCCGTCGTGAGGAACAGATAGTCCATGTTGGCTGCGACGACCTGTCCGTCCTGCACCTGCCCGGCTTCCTTGCGGATCAGCGCGGAGCTCCGCTCGAGCAGGGCATGGATGCTGGCGCGGGAGCTGTCGCCGGGCTTCGGCACGGAGGCCAGCACCCAGTCGCCGACCGCGGGGTAGTCGGTCTTGCGGGAAGCGTCGAACGAATAGCGCCCGGTCACTTCAGCCAGATGCTCGCCGGATTCGGCGGCCAGCCGGTATAGGTGGGAGAACTGGGCGACGATGCGGGCGGGCTCCAGGCCGGCGATGCCTGTCTGCATTCGAGCCGCCTCCAGCCGTTCCTGCCAGGAGCCGTTCCAGCCGTAGCTGCGGAGCCCATGGCCTTCAACCGGATCATTCGTTTCGGTTGGTTCATTCCATTCACTTGGTTTCAGGTTCAAATCAGATTCCTCTTTTCGTGGGTTAGGGTCCGTTTCTGTCCAGGTTTCATTCCGGTTGTTCATCTCGTCAGGCTCGTTTGTATTCAAGGTCAAGGCGGGTTCCTCTTTTCGTGGGTTGGATGGAAAAAGCAAAAAGCCCGCAGCGAACATGCGGGCTTGCCTTGTCAGGCATGGCACCGCGGGCCAAGATGGCATGCGGGCCTATAGCAGGCCCGCGATCTCTGGATCCCGCGGGCATAAAAAAACCGCAGGAGACCAATGGTCTCCTGCGGCGCCGACGATCGACGCCCGCCTCTGCCGTCATGGCAGAAGCGGGCTGCGGATCAGAATCGGCTTGCTCCGTCAGGGACCGGCGTCGGGACAATCAGCGTGTAAGTCGCGTATGCAGTCGTCATTTGACATCGGCCTCCTCTGTTGAAAATAAGTGGCTTTAGCATAGCCTATTTGGGTCATTTTTATCAAGGGCGAGAACAAATAAAGGCGAATTGCACCTGCAGCCGGGCTAGGGGCTCGCGCGGCGTCGGCTGTTGGATAACGATCCGAGGCATTCGGAAATCCCAGCCGCGAACCAGCCAACCTCAAACCAGTCAGCCGCGAACCGGATTGCCGCAATCCATTCTCTACCTGTTTTCTACCCGCCATCGCGGCCGGAATCCGTATAAAATGAAGCCAATACGGAAGGGCGTGAATCCATTGGCATGACTCATCGATGTTCCTGACTCTCAATAAAACCGAATATGAACGGGAGGATTCATCATGAGCCGAAATGATTTCGACATGGAGCGCCTGGACGCTTTGCTGGCCGGCTTCGCGGCACAGGAGCCGCTGCCCGGCCTTGCGGTGGGCATCGTTGCCGCAGATGGAGTTTTTACCCGCGGATACGGAGTCCGCGATGCCGGTACGGGCGAGCCCGTGGACGAGCACACTCTTTTTCACCTGGCATCGGTATCCAAGCCCCTGGTGGCTACGGCCGTCATGCAGCTGGCGGAGCAAGGCCGATTGAATCTGGACGCTCCCGCGAGCGACTACGTCCCTTACTTCAAGCTTGCCGACGGCCGGGAGCGCGAGGCGACGATCCGCGACCTGCTCAGCCATACCTCCGGAATGCCCGACGAGGACGACTTCCAGTGGGACCGGCCGGAGGATGACGAGGGCAGTCTGGAGCGGTATATCCGCGGCCTCGCCGCACGCAGCCTGGACCGGAATCCCGGGGAGGAGCATGCATACAGCAATATCGGTTTCGAGCTGCTGGGAGACGTCATCGCCAAGGTCAGCGGAATGTCCTTCGAAGCGTACATGCAGGAGCATGTGCTGCGGCCTGCGGGGATGGAAGAAAGCACGTTCCTACTGGCGGAGGTGCCGTCGGCACAGCTGGCGGCACCGCATATTCTCGGAGCTCCCGAAGGACGCTACGGACCTCAGAAAAGCCTTGTTTTTCCTTATCACAGGGCGCATGGACCGAGCTCGACCTTGTATATGAACGCGGTGGACAGCTGCCGGCTCATGCTGGCTTATCTGAAGCCGGAGCAGGCGGCAGAGGGAAAGAGGCTGCTTGAGGAAGGCAGCCAAGGGGAGATGTGGACCACCCGGGCCGACATAGGCTATGGAGATTGGATGGATGGAATCGCCCTCGGCTGGTTCACGGGCTCGTACCGCGGACGCAGAGCCGTATCCCATACCGGACAAGATACCGGCTTCCGCAGTTATCTGGTGCTCTTGCCGGAGGCAGGCTTCGGCGTCACCCTCATGATGAACGACGATTATGTCGGTCTCAAGGTGCTGATGAAAGGCATTCTGGACCTGCTGCTAGGTGAGGGGACCGGCGAAGTCCAGCGCAATCTGGCCCATCATTTGACCGGCATCGCCTTGTCCGGCGGGATCGATGCGGCATGGGAGGAGTACCAGAAGATTCTTGATGAAGGATTGGAACGGTATGCCGTCTCGGCCGACGATTTCAAGTATATCGCCCAACCGCTGGAGGAGAACGGGTATGCCGGCGAAGCGCTGAAAGCACTCGAGCTCGGCCGCCGCCTTAGTTCGCCAAAGACTTCTTGATGAATAATGGATCAAATGGATCAATTACTTACAGCGGGCAACAGTGCTAATGCGGGCTGTAATGGGCAGTAAAGGATCCTTTCTCTGATTTGACGGGTCTTTCGGATACGATTAAGCTTTGGATCGCTTCTGAACAAGCAATCCCTGCTCTTTCAAGGAGAGCAGGGATTTTCACATGAATGGAAGTTGTCGGGATCATGTGTTCAGTCGGCCCGTCCGCGTTTTCAATATGCGATCTAAAACTTCCTTTTTTGATACGGAAGACCCTCGCCTTCTTCGCAGTACTGTTTGAGGCTGTACAAAAAAATAGCCCAGTTATAATTGCATAAACGATAAAACGAGGTCACTTCCTTCCAATTCATCTGCCGAAAAAGGATTGAAGTTCTCCCGTTTTTTTCCTCCATGTCAAAAGAAATAACCGTACCTATCCATTCCGGATCTGAATCTACGCATGTCCACAAAATCTTTTTATCGGGAACAAGCTCATCAACCCGCATCTTCGTTATGCCTTTTCCGCCGAATAGGAACTCATTTATCCCACCGATCTGATCATTGACGATCAGTTCATTTGTCCATATTTCTGAAAGTCCTTTTGCCGTGGTCAAAGCTTCATATACCGTTGAAGCCGGAACGTTCACCGTCTGCAAGTGCTCGATATTTGCCATCATACTCGTCCCCTTTAAGGTTTAAATTATGAAAGTACATATCTGATTTTAGTTATACCACGGTATTGTGGATGTGGTTTCTTCTCGATCGCTATGAAAGGCTGCAAGAGGCGGAGCCAGCTGGTTGGAACCCGTCCCATTTTGTACGCATTGATGTCGAGTTCCTTCACTTTGCCTTTCAGCGGGCTGCCGATAGGAACGCTAATGAAGCGCTATCGAACTGCCGATCGGACTGAAGATTGAACTGAAGATTGAACCTGACGGTTGAACTGACGGTTGAAATGACGATTGAATAGCTGATCGAACTGCGAATTGAACCGCTAGTCGGACATACGATCCGCTATTTCAGCGAAAATCGCATGACGGCGGCTGTATCGGACATACGATCAGCGAAAATCGCATGACGGCGGCTGTATCGGACATACGATCCCTTATTTCACAAAATCCTATTGCTATAAGAATATTAACGACAAAATAGCGGATCGTATGTCCGCTAACGTTTAAATAGGCCAAAAATCAATGGAATAGCGGAACCTATGTCCGATAGGAGAAAAAGAGATGGTTAGAATGTTTTTTAATATCGATAAAACAATATGAAACCCGCCGTGCAGACATTCAATATTGAAACTGGAAAGGCGCAAGGATGCAGGCAGGCATTCAATCGCCTCGACACTAAATTCAACATGAAAACGCCATCAATTTGCGGGGTACCGGAAGCGGCCGTACGACCTTATGCTAGTCTCAGTCCTCTTTTGCCCGGGAAGGGCAGAGAGAAATCGAGACGAGACAAGGAGCTGCCGACCATGAGCACCGGAACGTACGCGTATCCCTTTCTTAACCCTGGCCTGCCGCTCAAGGAGCGGGCGAAGAGCCTCGTAGCCCTGCTGACGCTGGAGGAGAAGATCTCGCTGATGAGCCAGTATCAGGC
The DNA here is from genome assembly GCF_002243345.2 of Paenibacillus sp. RUD330. NCBI lineage: Bacteria > Bacillati > Bacillota > Bacilli > Caryophanales > Paenibacillaceae > Paenibacillus > Paenibacillus sp. RUD330. The sequence continues at coordinate 4,904,093 of NZ_CP022655.2, read as the reverse complement.
AGAGATTCCGCGCCTCGGCATCGCCAAATACAAACATGGAACCGAGGGGGCGCACGGCATCGCCTGGCTCGGGGAAGCGACCGTGTTCCCGCAGCCGATTGGGCTTGCCGCCACCTGGAACGACGAGCTCATGAAAGAGATCGGAAAGGCCATCTCCGAGGAGGCGAGGGTGTATTACGGCCGCGATCCGGAGCGCAACGGCTTGACGATCTGGGCTCCGACGGTCGACATGGAGCGGGACCCGCGCTGGGGGCGCACGGAGGAGGCCTACGGAGAGGATCCTTATTTGACGGGCAAGCTGACGGCTTCGCTGGTGCGGGGCATGCAGGGAGACGATCCGTTCTATCTGCGGGCTGCGGCGACGCTGAAGCATTTCTACGCCAACAACAACGAGAAGGAGCGCGGCTTCTTCTCCGCAAGCATCGATCCCCGCAACAAGCGGGAGTATTACCTCAAGGCATTCGAGCCGGCGTTCCGCGAGGGCGGGGCGGTCTCCATGATGACGGCTTACAACAGCGTCAACGGGATCCCTTGCAATCTGCTCGAGGACGTCAACGGCATCGTTCGGGACGAGTGGGGCATGGACGGCTTTGTCGTCAGCGACGCAGGCGACGTGCTTGGAACCGTGAACGATCACGGCTTCCTGGCTTCGTATGCCGAGGCGGTGGCGCAGTCCATCCGCAGCGGCATCGACAGCATCACCGACGACTCCGAGACGGTGCATCGGGCTGTGCGGGACGCGCTGGATCGAGGGCTGCTGGATGAGGGCGACCTCGACCGCGCGCTCGTCCATACGTTCTCGGTGCGGATTCGGCTAGGCGAATGGGATGCGGAAAATCCATACGCGGACGTGCCGGAATCGCGGCTGTGCGCTCCGGAGCACGCAGCCCTGGCGCGCAGAGCGGCCAGAGAGTCGGTCGTGCTGCTGCGCAACGAAGCTCCGGACGGGGCTCCGGAATTTCCGCGCAGCGGGTCCCGGGGCGTGACTCCATTGCTGCCGCTGCCGGCGGACGGCTCCATCGCGGTCATCGGGCCGCTGGCGGACGAGGCGTTCGTCGATTGGTACAGCGGCACTCCGCCATACCGGGTAACACCGCTGGCGGGCATCCGCGAACGGCTTGGCTCTGCGGGCGAAGCAGATTTTCAAACGGGTAGCGACATCGTCCGGCTGCGCAGCCTGTCGAGCGGCCGTTATGTCGGTCAAGCACGGGCTTTGACGGCGGATGCAGAGAACAGCGAGTCGGCCGAGACCTTCGAGCGGACGGATTGGGGCTGCGGCAATCTCACTCTTCGCGCCCTTTCCAGCGGCCTGCTCGTCACGGAAGGGGAAGAGGGGCTGGAAGCTGCGGCTGCAGAGGCACGCGGCTGGTTCGTGAAGGAAGTATTCTCCCTGAAGGAGGAAGAAGAAGGCGGTCTGCTGCTGACCTGGAACGGCACGCCGGTCGGCATGGCTGCCGAAGGCAGGCTGATGCCGGTCTCTCAGGACGGGCCGGAGAATTTCGACGCTGCCGACGCCGCCAATCCCGGTGCCGCCGAGGAGGCGGCAAGAGCCGAGCGCATGAGGCGGCGGCAAAAGCCGTCCAAGCCGGAGCGGTTCGCGATCGAGATCGTCAGCCGCGGTCTGGAGACGGCTGCAGCGGCAGCGGCGGCTGCATCGGCCGCCGTCATCGTCGTCGGCAACCAGCCGTTCATCGGGGGCAAGGAGGATGCCGACCGTACGGGCTTGGCGCTGGCGGAATCGCAGCAAGCTCTTATCCGGGCGGTTGCGGCCGCCAATCCGCGGACGGCAGTCGTGCTCGTGAGCAGCTATCCGTTCGCGCTGGAAGGGACGGAGGAGGCCGTACCTTCCCTGCTGCAGGTATGCCATGCAGGACAGGAGCTCGGAAGCGCGGTGGCGGGAGCGCTGTTCGGGGATTACAGCCCGGCGGGCCGCCTGCCGATGACCTGGTACCGCTCCGAGGAAGGGCTGCCGCCGCTGTTCGACTACGATGTGATCCGGCAGGGCCGCACGTATCAATATTGGCCGGGCGAGGTGCTGTATCCGTTCGGGCACGGACTGTCCTATTCCGAATTCCGCTACGGCGGACTGACCGTCGACCGCGAAGCCGTCGCAGCCGGAGAGACGGCTCTCGTCTCGCTTGAGGTCGCCAATACAGGCAAAATGGCAGCGGACGAGGTCGTCCAGCTGTATGTCCGGGTAGAGGGCTCCCGCGTCAAGCGGCCGCTTCGCAAGCTGGCCGGGTTCAAGCGAGTGGCGCTGCAGCCGGGAGAGACGGCGACGGTTCCGTTCGCGCTCGACAGCCGGGAGCTGGAAGTGTGGGACGTGACACGCGGCCGCTTCGCGCTGGAGCGCGGCCGCTGCATGCTGATGGCCGGAGCGAGCTCGGCCGATATCCGCTGCATGGCGGAGCTGGACATCGCCGGGGAAGAGATCCCGCCGCGGAGCTTGAACCTGTGGACCCCGGCCGTTCATTACGATGATTGCGGATCGATCCGCATCGATGCGTGCACGGAAGGCGGCGACAGCGCGGCACCTGCCGGCGGGAGCGGCTGGCTGCTGTTCCGCGACTGCCTGCTGCCTGAGGGAGAAGCGGTCTTCGAGGCTCGCGTCGCCGGTGCGGGAGCCGGCATGATCGAGCTGCGCCTGGACGGCCCGGAAGGGCCGCTCGTCGGCCGCTGCCCGGTGCCCCGCACCGGAGGGCCGCAGGCCTGGACACATCTGGAGGAAAAGGTGACGCTGCCCGCGAGCCCGGAAGGCATGGAGCGAAGAACGCTTGCCCTCTTGCCGAGCGGAGATGTCCGCTTGTCGAGGTTCCGGCTTGGATAAGGCTGTGAAAAGGCTGCAACAGGCATAAAAAACAAGGGCTGTATCCGAGCGCGATGCTCCGGATACAGCCCTTGTTCCGCTTGCCGTCACGCCGCGCGGAAAAAAGCCGCTGACCAGCCGAAGGCGGGCAAGCGGCGATTTCCCTTGCGTCCGAACAGGCCGGGCAGTTATGGATTTTTCCGGATGCGCGAGTCCAGCACGAACGTGCCGAAAGGGATGAAGGCGGCTGCGAACGCTCCGGCGACGCGCATCAGCTTCCAGCGGGCGGCGATGACGGCATGCAGCAGGGCGAACATATAGAGGACGAACAGGGCTCCGTGCGCTCCTCCTACGATCGTCACGCCCGCATGCCAGTCTCCCCAATATTTCAGAGGCATGGCGATGAAGAGCAGGATCAGGAAGGAGGAGCCTTCGAGCAGGCTGATGAGACGGAAGCGACCGACGGCACTGGTAAGCATAGAGAGCCTCCTAGGCGGTTTCTTGGACATGAGTCGTCTCTAGGTAACACGCTCGGAGGGAGGCTTGGTTTCGCTCCAATCGGCAGCAAATGTGACAACTGTGGGTCGGGAGAAATCGCAAGCGCGGCTTACCGGGCCGGTTCGCGCCGCCGCCGGAAGTCCGATGGCGTGCTTTTCATCGCCGCTTGGAAGCTGCGGATGAAGTAGCTGACGTTGTCGAAGCCGGTCTCCAGCGCGATATCGGCTATCCGGCGGTCCGTCTCCCGGAGCAGCAGCGCGGCCTGCCTGATCCGGTACGCCTTGATGTACCCGATCGGGGTCTGGCCGGTCATGCCGCGGAAAAAGCGGATGAACTGCCCTTCGCTGAGCGGGATGAGCGCGGCAAGCTCGGCGATCCGGATGGGCTGGCCGTAGTGGAGCCGGATAAACTCGATAACCCGCTTCAGCCGCTCGACCTTGAGCGCGTCGCCTTCGGGCGGGCGGGCCGCTTCGTGACGGATCCGCCGGTCCGCCGCTTCCCCGTCCGCATGCAGGACGGCCAGCATGAGCAGCAGCCGTCCCTTCACCTCGGCTTCGTATCCGGGCTTCTGCTCCCGGCAAGCCTTGCGGATGGCCGCAAGCTCCTCCAGCAGGCCGCTTCCGAGGCCGGCATCGGGCAGAGCGCGGCGGGGGAACGTCGCGGAGCGGTCCCGCAGCGGCTGGATCAGCTTCTCTTCTACGGCATCATAGACGGCCCCGGACAGCAGGGCGGGATCGAATACGAGCGCATAGAAGCTGCATCCTGCGGAGCCGCTGGCATGCCCGGCATGCAGCTCCCCGGCGTCCACGAACGCGGCCTCGCCGGCCTGGAGCACGAGCGTGTCCACCCCGACCTGGAACCGCACCTCGCCCTCCGCCACATAAAACCATTCCATCTCGTTGTGCCAGTGCGCGTCGACGACATGCTCGCCGGGACCGTACCGGTATTCATAGCTTCCGAACAGCCTCCCGGCTCCGTCCCGGACGTTCTCTTCCTTGAATAAGCTTCGGTCGAGCTCTTCCATGTTCCCAGCCCCTTTGAAGGTCATGAACAATACATCAGAATCGTGCAATAAAATGCGCGATTATATGCAAGATTCATCTTGAATGCCGCCGTATACTGTTATTATAACGCTTACAATTCACGGGATAAAGGATGGGTGCGAAGTGAAATTCACGGACGGAAACTGGCTGATCCGGGAGGGCTACTCCGTAGAGAGCGCCATGCAGGTTCACGATTGCCGGGCTGAAGACGGGGTGCTGACGGCTTATGCCTCCACGACGCCGCTGACGGGACGGGGCAGCATGATCAATACGCAGCTGCTGACGATCCGCTTCCACTCCCCGCTGCCGGGAGTGATCGGGGTCAAGCTGAGTCATTTCGAGGGTGCCGTCGACCGCGGGCCGCATTTCGGGCTTCATGGCGGGGATGCCGCCGCTGCCGGACATGCCGAGACGACGGAGACGGACGCCTACGCGGAGCTGAAGAGCGGGAATCTGAGCGTGCGGATCGACAAGGGCGGGCAGTGCTCGGTTTCGTTCTTCCGCAGCGGAGAGCGCTTGACGGGCAGCGGCTTCAAGTCGATCGCCCATGTGACGGGTCCGGACGGAGAAGCCTACATGCGCGAGGAGCTGGACCTGTCGGTCGGCGAGCTCGTCTACGGGCTCGGCGAGCGCTTCACCGCCTTCGTGAAGAACGGCCAGGCCGTCGACATCTGGAACAGGGATGGAGGCACGAGCTCGGAGCAGGCCTACAAGAACATTCCTTTTTACCTGACGAGCCGAGGCTATGGAGTGTTCATCAACGATCCCGGCGCGGTCTCGCTGGAGATCGCCTCGGAAAAGGTGAAGAAGGTGCAGTTCAGCATTCCCGGCGAAGCGCTTGAATACTTCGTCATCGACGGACCGACGCCGAAGGAGGTGCTCGGCCGCTACACGGATCTGACCGGCAAGCCGGCGCTGCCGCCGGCCTGGACGTTCGGGCTATGGCTGTCGACCTCGTTCACGACGGAGTATGACGAGGCGACGGTGAACGCCTTCGTGGACGGCATGGCGGAGCGGGATCTGCCGCTGTCGGTTTTCCATTTCGACTGCTTCTGGATGAAGGAATTCCACTGGACGGACTTCAAATGGGACGAGAGGGTATTCCCGGATCCGGCCGGCATGCTGGCGCGCCTCAAGGAGAAGGGGCTCAAGATCTGCGTCTGGATCAACCCGTACATCGGGCAGCGCTCGCGGCTGTTCGAGGAAGGGCGGAGCAGGGGCTATCTGGTGCGCAAGCCGAACGGCGACGTCTGGCAGACCAATCTGTGGCAGCCGGGCATGGCGCTGGTCGACTTCACGAATCCGGATGCCTGCGCCTGGTACGCCGGGTACCTCGACGAGCTGATGGACATGGGCGTGGACAGCTTCAAGACGGACTTCGGCGAGCGCATCCCGACGGATGTCGCCTACCAGGACGGAGCCCATCCCGAGGGCATGCACAACTACTACACCTTCCTCTACAACAAGGTCGTATTCGAGGCGCTGGAGCGCAAGCTCGGCCGCGGCGAGGCCGCTGTGTTCGCCCGTTCGGCGACGGCGGGCGGCCAGCAGTTCCCGGTCCACTGGGGCGGAGACTGCTACGCGGATTACGAGTCGATGGCAGAGAGCCTGCGGGGCGGCCTGTCGCTCGGGCTGAGCGGCTTCGGCTTCTGGAGCCACGACATCGGCGGCTTCGAGAACACCGCCCCGGCGCATGTGTTCAAGCGCTGGCTGCAGTTCGGCCTGCTGTCCACCCACAGCAGGCTGCACGGAAGCACGTCGTACCGGGTGCCTTGGGCCTACGACGAGGAATCCGTCGAAGTGACGCGGACGTTCACCAAGCTGAAAATGAAGTTGATGCCTTACCTCTACAGCGTTGCCGTCGAAGCGCGGGAGCAAGGCGTGCCCGGCATGCGCGCCATGCTGCTGGAGTTCCCGGAGGATCCGGCGGCGGAAACGCTGGACCGCCAGTACATGCTCGGCGGCTCGCTGCTGGTCGCGCCGGTATTCTCGGAGTCCGGCGACGTCAGCTACTACGTGCCGGAAGGCCGATGGACCTCGCTGCTCACCGGCGAAGCCGTCGAGGGCGGACGCTGGCGCAAGGAACGCCACGGCTTCCTCAGCCTGCCGCTGCTCGTGCGGCCGAACACGCTGCTCGCGCTCGGCGCGGTCGACAGCCGTCCGGACTACGACTACGCCGATTCCGTAGAGCTGGCGCTGTACGCGCTGGAGGACGGAGCGAGCGCGAGCGCGGCCGTATGCGATACGTCCGGAGCGGTGCAGCTGAAGGCGCAGGTCAGCCGCTCGGGCAGCCGCCTCGAGCTGCGCGCGAGCGGTTCCGGCAAGCCGCTGCGCCTCTCGCTGCACGGAGGAACCGGCGAGATCGCAGAGGTTGCCGGAGAAGGAGCGCGGCTTGCGGATGGAGCCGTCGTCCTGGACGGCTTCGCTGGAGAAGCGTCAGCCGTCATCATCCTGCGCTGACCGGCGGTCGGAAGGACAGCCGGGCCGTGCAGCAAGTCTTCGACTGGAATTCTCGTTTCATCTTCGATGACCCTGAATGAGAAAAAGGCCCTTTAAGCGCAGAAGCACACTTAAAGGGCCTTTCGTTTGTTCCGCGAACAGCTTTGCGGCGTCGTCCACGGCAGGAAATGCCGGTGCCGCGTCCCTGCCCGGCTGCCGATCCCTTCGGCCAGATCATCGCCGAACTCGACAGCTTATCACATGTCCAAGGGGCGGGCCAAAGGAAGAGGCTGGGATGGGAAGGAATGCGCTTTCAGAAATCTCTAATTTTGACCTGATTTTCGCTCCGATCCCTCCGGTAGGAAGGCCCGGGTGAATGCGTTACCATGAATGGCATAGGGAAACAGCAAGCGTGGAGATGCCCGGGCGCAGCTGCCGGGACGCCGCGGAAAGAAAGGAAGGATGGAGCTTGTGAAAGCGCTGACAGACAAGCATCCGGCTGCCGGTCCGGATGGAGCCGCACTAGCCGCAAGCTCGGGCCCGGCCCGGTTCTGGAAAGTAATGAAGTCACAGAAGTACTTGTATTTCATGTCGATCCCGTTTGTGATCTGGGTGTTCGTGTTCAGCTACATGCCCCTCTGGGGATGGACGATGGCGTTCCAGGATTTCAAGGCCGGCAAGACGTTCGGCGAGCAGAAATGGGTCGGTTTCAAGCATTTCCAGGAGCTGTTCACCGACGAGCGCTTCTACCTCGTGCTGCGCAACACCTTGGCGATGAGCCTCATGGGCCTGATCGTAGGCTTCGTCGTCCCGATCCTGTTCGCGGTGCTGCTGAACGAGGTGAAGGGGCGGATCTTCAAGCGGACGGTGCAGACGATCTCTTATCTGCCTCACTTCGTCTCCTGGGTCGTCGTAGCGGGCATCGTGACCAAAATGCTGTCGACCGACAGCGGAGCCGTCAACAGCCTGCTCATGTGGCTGCATATCACGGACGAGCCGATCCAGTTCATGGCCAAAGGAAACTGGTTCTGGAGCATCGTGACCGCCTCCGACCTGTGGAAGGAGCTCGGCTGGAGCGCGATCATCTATCTTGCGGCCATCGCAGGCATCGACCCGGAGCTGTATGAGGCTTCGAGAGTGGACGGAGCGAACCGGCTGCGGCAGATGTGGCACATCACGCTGCCCGGCATCCGCACGACGATCTCGGTGCTGCTCATCATGAGCATCGGGCATCTCATCAGCATCGGCTTCGAGAAGCAGTTCCTGCTCGGCAACAATCTGGTCAAGGATTACTCGGAGGTGCTGGATCTGTACGCCCTCAATTACGGGCTCAGCCTGGCGAGGTTCTCCTTCGGCACCGCAATCAGCATCTTCAACTCCGTCGTGAGCATCTTCCTCCTGTTCCTGGCGAACGGCGTGCTGAAGAAGGTCACGAAGGAAAGCATCATGTAAAGGGGGGACCACCGATGAACAAGGCTTTCAACGCCACACGCGGCGAACGGGCATTCGACGTCATCAATATACTCATCATGCTGCTGCTCGTCTCCGTCACGCTGTATCCCTTCCTGAACGTGCTGGCGATCTCGCTGAACGATTCGCAGGATACGGTCAGAGGCGGCATCAGCCTGTGGCCCCGGCAGTTCACGCTGGAGAACTACAAGGTGATCTTCGCCTACCAGGGGCTGCTGCAAGGCTTCAAGGTTTCCATTATGAGGACGGTCGTCGGCACCGTGCTGGGACTGCTGAGCGCCTCGATGCTGGCCTTCACGCTCAGCCGCGCCGACTTCCAGGCGCGCCGCTTCATCTCGGTGTTCCTGGCGCTGACGATGTACGTCTCCGGAGGCTTGATTCCGGTCTACATCCTGATGCGGGACCTGCATCTGATCGGCACGTTCTGGGTGTACGTCCTGCCTGGAATGGTCGGGGCGTTCAACGTCTTCGTCATCCGCTCCTTCATCGACGGCCTGCCGTTCGCGCTGCAGGAATCGGCCAAGCTGGACGGTGCGAACGACTTCACGATCTACTGGCGCATCATTCTGCCGCTCGCCAAGCCTGCGCTCGCGACGATCGCGCTCTTCCTCGCGGTCGGGCAGTGGAACGCCTTTCTCGACACCTATCTGTACAACGGCTCCAACGAGACCTGGACGACGCTGCAGTACGAGCTGATGAAGGTTCTCCAGAGCACGCAGCAGGGCGGAGCGAACATGCGGACCAGCAACGAGGACATGACGAAGCTGATGAACCAGGTGTCGCCGGAATCGATCAAGATGGCGATCACGATCGTGGTGACGGTGCCGATCCTGGCGGTCTATCCGTTCCTGCAGCGGTATTTTGTCGGCGGCATGACGCTTGGAGCCGTCAAGGCGTAAGGCTTCGCCGGGCCATCCCCGCAAAGGCGGGCCGGCTTTTCCGGGAAACAGGGGAAAGTCCGGCCGCGCAGCGCCGATCGGGGAGCCCGTTTTAAATAGAGCAAAATGAATGCGTTTGCTTCGATTCGTTTTCCAGACGGCTTTTTCAGACCACTAGGGAGGTTATGAGCTTGAAGATGCTTAAGATGAGACAAACAAGAGCGACGGCCGTGCTGGTGCTCGCCGGCGTGCTCGCCGTGACGGCAGGCTGCTCGGGCAGCAACAACAACAACGCCGGAGGCAATGCGAACGCCGCCGTGTCCTCGAATACCCAGGGCGGCGCGGCCAACGGGGATGCCGGCCAGCAGGATCTCAAGCCGGTCACGTTCAGCTTCTTCGGAGCCGACGCGAGCCCGAACTGGAACAATATGCAGGATGAAGTCGGCAAAGCCATCACCGAGAAGACCGGCGTCACGATCAAGGCCGAGTACGCGGTATCCGGCGGAGGCACGGACAAAATCTCGCTGATGGCGGCGAGCGGCCAGTATCCGGACATGGTGTTCGCCAAGGGCGACGTCGACAAGCTGGTCGACGCCGGCGCGCTGATCGACCTCACCGACCTCATCGAGAAATACGCCCCGAACCTCAAGAAGGTATACGGCAAATACATGCAGCGCCTCAAGTACAGCAAGGAAGACACATCGATCTACGTGCTGCCGAGCAACGACTCCATCGATCAGACCTACTTCGACGCCGGCGGCGGCTTCGAGCTGCAGCAGCGCGTGCTGAAGGAGCTCGGCTACCCGGAGATCAAGACGCTAGAGGACTACGAGAATGCCCTCAAAACCTACTATGCCAAACATCCGACGACCGACGGCAAGCCGACCATCCCGCTGACGCTGGACACGGACGACTGGCGCATCATGATTACGGGCACCAATCCGGCCTTCCTCGCCACGGGCCTGCCGGACGACGGCGAATACTACATCAATCCGGACACGTACGAGGCTTCGTTCCATATCCGCCGCCCCGAAGAGAGGGAATACTTCCGCTGGCTGAACAAGATGTTCAATGAAGGGCTGCTGGACAAGGAAGCGTTCGTGCAGAAGAGCGACCAGTACAAGTCCAAGATCGCCAGCGGACGCGTGCTCGGCCTGATCGACCAGGAATGGGGCTACGGAGACGCCGAGAACGCGGTCAAGAGCAAGGAAGACGGTGCGTACACGTACGGCCACTTCCCGGTCACGATCTCCGCGGACGTCAAGGATCACAGCTTCGCGCCGACGGGCTTCATGGCGGGCTACGGCATCGCGATCACGAAGGACTGCAAGGATCCCGTCCGCGCGATCCAGTTCCTCGACTGGATGGCTTCCGACGAAGGCCAGGTGCTGCGCAACTGGGGCATCGAAGGCAAGCAGTACAACGTGGAGAACGGCGTCCGCGTCATTCCGGCGGATATCCAGAAGCAGAAAACCGAGGACAACACGAATTTCACCAAAAATACGGGCATCGGGCTGTACTTCGTCTTCGGGCCGCATTACGGCGACGGCGTGAAGGATCCGAGCGGCAGCTACTACACGACGAACTTCCCGGATCAGATCGTGGCGGGCTACACGAATGCCGAGAAGGAAACGCTCAAGGCGTACGGCGCGACGACGTGGAAGGATCTCTTCCCGAAAGAGACCGAGTTCAAGGAGCGTCCTTACGGCGCGGCCTGGAACATCCCGGCGCCATCCGACTCGGATTACAACGTCATCTTCAAGAAGGCGGAAGACATCATCTGGAAGAAGATTCCGGAAGCGGTGCTCGCGAAGCCGGCCGACTTCGACAAGGTGTACGATTCCATGCTGAAGCAGCTGGACGACGTCAACCTGAGCAAGATCGAGAACATCTATACCCAAGCGGTCAAAGACCGCGTGGAGCAGTGGTCGGCCAAGTAATTCCGGCCGCGTCCGAGGCAGCCGTCCCGATTCGGGGAGGGCTGCCTTCGGGTCTTTTTATCCGGGAAGGGAACATCCCGGCTCGTCCCTGCAGGAGCCGCTTTCTGGCCAGGGGGGAGCAGCGGCCGCGCCGCCGGAGCGGGGCCGGAATTTCCCGTTTACCTTTGTAAGCGGTTGCCTTACGATACGGTCTAAGACTATCTTCAGGGATCGAAAGAGAGGCATCCGCAAGTGAGACAAGTCATCACGCAAATCGGCTTCCGGTTCAACAACCTCCGGCTCAAGAGCCAGCTGTTCATCGCCTTCCTGATCGTCGTGCTGATTCCGGTTCTGATCGTGGGCATTTTCCTGACCGCCCAATACCGGAACAACGTGCTGGAGCAGGCGACGCGGCAGACGACGAACAATGTGGACAAGATCGTCACGCAGACTGCGGACATCCTGCGCATTCCGATGGAGCTGTCGGACGATTACATGGTCAGCACGGAGCTGAGCAACCTGGTCAATACCCGGTACGCGACCGTTTTCGACTCCACCCATGCGCTGTGGGAGTTCAACGATTTCCGCAGCGCCGTGAAGCTGTACCGGGAAGTAGACTATATCCGGCTGTATGCGGACAACGCCACCCTTCTGGAAAATTGGGAGTTTCTCCATCTGACGGACGCCGTCCGCGGGACCGATTGGTACCGGGCTGCCAACGCCAAGGACGGCATTCACTGGATGTATACGGCCAACGAAACGAGAAAAGGGCAGAAATCGCTCAGCCTTGTGCGCAGAATCCCTTTCCCGACCTATAAGACAAGCGGCGTTCTCGTCATCGACGTCAATCCGAAGCTGTTCGACACGATGCTGCGCCAGGAGCCCTACGATACGATGATTGTGGACGCCTCGGACACGGTCGCCGCCGCGAAGAACGGCTCGTGGATCGGCAAGAGCCTGTCCCAGCTGGAGTTCCCCGGCCTCGCGGGCAAAGCCGAAGGAACGTACAACATGACCTTCGGCGGCGAGGAATACCGGGTCGTCATCGAGAAGCTGAATCCGGCCTCAAGCGTCAACGGGCTGCGCATCGTGTCCGTGTTCGCGGTGGAGAGCATCGTCGGAGAGGCGAACCGCGTCGCCCGCCTTGGCATGGGCGTGCTGGCCGTGAGCATGGCGATCGCGCTGGTGCTCATCTACATCGTGGCCTCGGTGCTGACCAAGCGCACGCTCGTGCTGTACCGCAACCTGAGCCGGGTCGGCAAGGGCGATCTGCAGGTGTATTCGGACATCCAGGGCAACGACGAGATCGGACTGCTGTCCCGGCAGTTCAACAATATGGTGGCGAGCATCCGCGGGCTGATGGCGGAGGTGGAGGATTCGCACCGGCAGCGGACCGAGCTGGAGGTGAGGCAGAGGGACATCAAGCTCAAGATGATGGCCAGCCAGATCAATCCGCATTTCCTGTTCAATGCGCTGGAATCAATTCGGATGAGGATCCATATGAAGGGCGAGAAGGAAATCGCTTCGGTCGTGCGCATGCTCGGAAGGCTGATCCGCAACAACATCGAGATCGGGCAGCGCCATATTCCTCTCGGCGAGGAGCTGGAGATCGTCCGGTACTACCTGGAAATCCAGAAATTCCGATACGGGGAGGACCGCCTGGAATTCGTCATCGATGTCGAGGAGGACATGTCGCTGACGCTCATCCCGCCGCTGATTTTGCAGCCGCTGGTGGAAAATGCCGTCGTGCACGGCCTGGAGGGCATCGGGGAAGGCGGGCGCATTTCGATTGCGGGAAAAAGATTGCAGGACGGAGGCTTGGAGCTGACCGTCGCCGACAACGGCGTCGGCATGACGCCGGAGCGGCTGCGGGACAACCGGGATGCCCTGGACGATCCAAGCGAGGACAAGCAGCATCGGATCGGGCTGCGCAACGTGCATCAGAGGCTGGTGCTGAATTACGGCCCGGGCAGCGGCCTGAGGCTCGAGAGCAGGGATGGGGAAGGAACGGAGATCAGGCTTCTCATTCCCCGGATGAAGGAGGAATAGCGGATGTACAGCTTGTTGATTGTCGATGACGAGCCGGCGATTCGGGAAGGCATGCAGACGCTGATCGAGTGGGAGCGGCTGGGCTTCCGGGTCGCCGGGCTGGCGGCGGACGGCCTTGAGGGGCTGCGTCTGTACCGGGAGCTGGCCCCGGATCTGATCCTGGTCGATATCCGGATGCCCAGGATGAACGGCCTTGAGCTGGTCGAGGAGATCAGGAGGCGGGATTCCGCCTGCCGGATCATGGTGCTGAGCGGCCATGCCGACTTTTCTTATGCGCAGCAGGCGATCCGCTACGGCATCGAGGGTTATCTGCTGAAGCCGGTCGACGAGGACGAGCTGGAGCAGTATGCGGCGCGCATCGCCAGATCGCTGGATGAGGAGCGGGGGAAGGCGGCCGATCCGGCCAAACGGCGGGAAGAAGCGCTGCTGGCGCTTCTGGCGGGAGATGCGGAAGGGGCGCTGTCGATCGCCGCGGATGCCGGTAGAGCCGGCATGCTTCCCGGCGCCCAAGGCGAAGCCGGCGGGCGGGACGCCTCCGGCGCGGAGCTGTGGCGGCTGCTCCATGGAGGCGCTCCCGGCGGCCGCGTGCTGCTGGCGGAGGCCGGGCTGGCGGACGGCCAGGAGCAGGCGGAATTCAGGCGGAGGCTGGAGGCGGGAGCCGCAGCCCGAGGGCTTGGACCGGTCTTCGAGGCCGGTGCCTCTCTGGGGCTGCTGATTCCAAGCGGGGAATCGGCGCTGCGGTCGGCCGCGAAGCTGCTGGAGGAAAGCGCAGGCGAAGGAGGCTTCACTGCCGCCGCGGGGCGATGCGCGGAGGAGCCGCCGGCAGCCGCGCGTTCGCTGCTGGAGGCGCAGGAGCTGATGGCCTTGCGCTTCCTGCTGGAGCCGGGCCGTATCCATACCGAGCGCCCCGCGATGGTTGCGGCGGAGACCTCGGGCGATGCGGCATCCTCGGCGGCCCGCGCGGCGGATGGAAGAGACGATGCGCGCCTGGCCGAGCTCGCGCTGGCGCTCAGCCGCGCCGTGGAGACGGGCGGCATGTCCGGCATCGTCGCCTCTCTGGACGAGGCGGCGGCCTCGCTGGCGGCCGGGAATGCGTCGCGCCCGGCGTTCTCCTCGGCGATGGCCGAGCTGATGACGCTGGTCATGGCCGAGCTTGGGCGCCATGGCGGCGCTCCTGCGGATGGACGCCACGGCGCCCTTGCGGCGAGCGTCTACCGGCACGCCAAGTGGAGCTCCATGCGCGAGGAGCTGGCGGCCGGACTCTCCGCCGTGCAGCAGTCGCTTGACGCGTCGGACAGCGGCAGCGTCCTGCGGCGCATGACCGGCTTCATCGAGCGCCACTACGGCGAGCCGCTGAGGCTGGAGACGCTGGCCGAGCTGTTCGGGTACAACAGCGGCTACTTGGGCAAGCTGTTCAAAAGCCATACGGGCGTCTCCTTCAACGCCTATCTGGACCGTCTGCGCATCGAGCGGGCGATCGCGATGCTGGAGGGCGGCATGAAGGTGCGCCAGGCCGCGGAGAAGGTCGGCTACGCGAACGTCGATTATTTTCACGCCAAGTTCAAGAAATACACGGGCAAATCCCCTTCCTTCTACAAAAAACCGAGCGAAAGCTGATGGAGTCCGATCGATTTGCTACAATAGATGCATCCGGGAAGCCGGGCCCCTCCAGAGGGAGCCCGGCTTCTGCCGATGCAACGGCCTTGGCGCGCGCCGATCCGGCAGATGCGCCGAAGCCTTGGACAAACAGCCGCAGCCGCCGGAAGCGGCTGCCGGTTTTCTAGAGATTTGGGAGAGATGAAGAAATGCCTGATACAAGACTGTTGACCTTCCGCTGCCCGCCGCTGCCCTTCCTGGTCGAGGCCAGGCGAGCGTCCTACGAAGCGGGAGAGGAGCATCCGAGCCGGACCGAGCTGGGCATGTTCGAGCTGATTCACGTCCGGCGGGGAGCTCTTTCCGTGACGGAAGGAGACAGCACCTGGACGGTGGAGCCGGGACAAGTGCTCCTCCTGCGTCCCGACCGCCCCCGGCTTGGCGCTGGAGCATGCCACGGGGAGACGGAGTTCGACTGGGTTCATTTCCAGTTCCAAGGAGAGTGGGAGGAAACGGCCGAAGGGGACGAGTCCACGCTGGTCGGAGACCATTACACGCATACGGTCAGGCTGCCCAAGCTGATCGCAGGCCTATCGGGCCAGCCTGCCGCCGCAGCCTTCGCCCTGCTGAACGAGGCGGCGTCAAGCCCGGACCACGGGGCTTTCTGGAGCCGGCAGATGAGCCTGCTCGACCTGCTGCGGCAGCTTGAGGCTGCAGGCCGGGCAGGCATCCACCGGGCTTCCGCCTCCGCGGTCGCCGAGCAGGCTGCGGCCTATATGAAGGAGAATTACCGGGAATCCGTCGCGAACGCGGAGCTGGCCGGGGCGCTCGGCTACCACGCGGTCTATATCGCCCGCTGCATGGTGGAGACATTCGGCTGCACTCCGCAGCAATACCTGCTCTATTACCGGCTGGACAGGGCCAAGCTGCTGCTGCTGACGACCGACTGGCCGATTGCCCGCGTCGCCGAGGAGAGCGGCTTCAGGCAGACGCCGCATTTCTCGCGCCTGTTCGCCGCCCATGCGGGCATACCGCCGCATCGCTTCCGCAAGCGGTTCACGCCTTGACTGTTCTGGACGGTTGATGAAGCCGAGGATCAAGCCCGCAAACCATCAACCCGGTCAATGATTCGCAGGCTGAAATGATCAGGTGACCGACCGACATTCCTTGAGGCTTCGGCCTCCGGGATAGCCGCCGCCGCTAACCGGCCGGATCCGTCCACAGCGCTCAGGAGGAGACGGATGGTCTGCGGGATCTCCTTTCCGCCATCCTTCCCGGCACGCGCATAACTTCCCTCCGGTTGCAGATACTGGAAGCGAGACGAACAACCGGGAAGGTGGCCAACAACTATGTGCGTGCGTTTTTCGCTTACGTCTGACATCGAGGAGCTTGAACGCCGGTTCGCAATCCGCGATGCCGTCCGGATTCCGACGATGCGCTACAATATCGCTCCAACTCAGAACGTCCCCGTCATCCGCAACAACCGCCACGGCGTGAGAATCATGGACGACGCCAGATGGGGACTGTTTCCGTTCTGGGCCAAGGATGCCGTCAATGCCGATGTGTCGCTGCTGGAATCCAAGCCATGCTTCAAGCAGATGCTGATCAGCGGCCGCTGCATCATTCCTTGCAGCGGGATGTACGGCTGGCAAAGGGGAGCGGTGGAGAACGGGCCGAAGCAGCCTCGCGCCATGCGGATCATGGTCCAGGGGCAGCCTTTGTTCGCCATGGCCGGCTTGTATGACGAATGGAGGACGCCGGAGGGGGCGCTGATGCGCGCGGCGACGATCGTCACCGTCTCGGCATCCGGCCCGTTGTCCCTGCTGCAGGATCGGATGCCGATCGTGCTGGACGAGGAAGGGCTGGAGGACTGGCTCAATCCGTCGATCCGCGAGTTTTCATTCCTGCGCCGGCATCTGCAGCCGCTCGAGCCTTTCCAGCTGCGCGCCTATCCCGTCAGCAACGCCGTGGACGACGAGCTGTACGAAGCGGCGGATTGCATCGCCGAAATCCGGATGGCTTGAGCCGGCACAGGCATTTACCCGAAACATAGACTAAAAAGGCCGATCTCCGGAGAGAACGGCCTTTTTGGCTTCCGCGAACGCCGACACGGGATCGATTCGGACGAGGGGAACGCTTCCCCCGGTCCGTCCTTCGATTGCCGGAAGTCCCTCAACCCGTCGTCTCGCTGAACGCTTCGACCTCCTGCTCCCGCTCGGCTTCGGCGAGCCACAGATCCAGATCCAGCAGGCTGCGCACGATTGCCGCCTCTCCTCTCGCCAGGGAAGGGAGGCCGGGAAGCGAGGCGGCCCGTCCGCTCAGAAGGACGGAGGGCGCCCACGGAAGGTTGAGAAGCTTTTCGGCGTAAGCCCGGGCGGCCGGAAGAGATTCCGGAGAGTCGGCATGCAGGCATACGGCATCGGGCGTCCACTGCATCGCGCCGAAGACGGCATGCTCCAGAGGCAGGACGGAGCCGTACATCCGGGTCATCCAGCCGCGTTCCTTGAACATGGAGGCGTCCATCCGCATGCCGAGGTCATGCGGCTCTCCGTCCAGCCCAAGCAGCATGGCCTTCCGGGAAAGGAACTGGGCTCCGCCGCCCTGCAAGGGCTCCGCAGGCTCATGCCTGCACAGCAGCCACTGGCACAGGCCATGGCCCAGCCGCTCTTCCGCCATTCCGATCCGCCTGGATTCGGCCAGCAGGGCGATATGCCCGAGCGCGGGGCTGAACAATTGCTGTAACAAGGCGAGCTGGTTGGCGCCGTTTTTTTTCCAGTGGAGGACGGTCGCCTCGGCCGCGGAACGGTTGCCGGACAGCAGCAGCTCCGCAAACTCTTCAATCTGCAATGGGTTCATCAGCAACCATCTCCTGTAGATCCAATCCAATCTTGTTCAAGTTTACCTCATGCGGGACGAGCCTTTCCATCGCAAAAAAAGACGAATCTCCGATATTCATGCCGAATAAACGGAATCATTTGGACTTTTTGCTGGACAAGAGGAAACGGACGTCCTGCGGAGAATACACTATAAGCTATTTATCTCCGGGCAGGCCGTCTGCCAGGGTCGGCTTTTATCCTTCGCAGCCCCATTTCCGTCCAAGCGCTCAACCAAGGAGGGACGAACATGAACAAAATACCTTCCGACAGCCAGCATTCCGAGCTTCCGCTCAGCAAGGCCGAACCGGTCCGAATCGTCGGCATCGGCGCCTCGGCGGGAGGACTGGAAGGCTTGAAGCATTTCTTCCAGCAGGCAAGTCCGGAGACCGGTCTTGCCTTTGTCGTCATCCAGCATTTGTCGCCCGACCACAAGAGCCTCATGAACGAGATTCTCTCTTTATATACGCGGATGCAGATCCAGCTTGCGCACGACGGCATGGAAGTGGAGCCGAACACGATCTATCTCGTTCCTCCGCGCAAATCGCTTTCCTTGAAAAAGAACCAGTTGTGGCTTTCGGATCCGCATCCCGACGAGATCCATTATCCGATCGACTATTTCTTCCATTCGCTGGCGGCCGATCAGGGCCAGCAGGCGATTGCCGTCGTCCTGTCCGGTACGGGCACGGACGGAACGAGGGGCATCGCAGCCGTAAAGCGCAGCGGCGGTATCGTATTCGCCCAGAACGAGGAATCGGCGAAGTTCGACGGCATGCCTCGCAGCGCCATCGACAGCGGGCATGTCGATTTCGTGCTCGCTCCCGAGAAGATCGCCTCCAAGCTCAAGTTTCCCGCTTCCCTGATTCCGAGCCCCGGCTATGCTGTCCATGCAGCGGCCTTGAACGACTCGGAGGCGCTGCTCGCCAAGATTTTGGAGAGGGTCCGGGAGCGTACGAACATCGATTTCAGCTTTTACAAGAAGAACAGCCTGCTGCGGAGAATCGAGAAGCGGATGGCCGAGGCGGGGGCGGCGACTCTGGCCGACTATGAGCTTCTGCTGGAGGCGAGGGAGGAGGAGGTGCTGGCGCTGAGGCAGGATCTGCTCATCCATGTCACCCACTTTTTCCGCGATCCCGAAGCGTTCGACATCATCCGGGAAAAGGTTCTGCCCAAGCTGGTCCGCGCCAAGCTGCAGAACAAGAGCACCGAGCTCAGAATCTGGACGGCCGGCTGCTCCACGGGCGAGGAGGCGTATTCCATCGGAATGCTCGCTCTCGAAGTGCTGGAGCAGGAAGGCCTGCAGAACCGCTTCAGCATCCGCATCTTCGCCACCGACGTGGACAAGCAGTCCATCGATTACGCCAATCACGGCGTCTATCCGCTGTCGATCGGGACCTCGGTGTCCAAGGCGCGGCTCGACAAATACTTCGTCCGCCATGGCGACACGTATCAGGTCACGCGCGAGCTGAGGCGGCTGATCGTGTTCGCCCCCCATAACCTGACGAAGGATCCGCCGTTCAGCAATCTCGATCTCATCAGCTGCCGCAACATGCTCATCTACCTGCAGCCGGAGATGCAGCAGAAGGTGCTGTCGCTGTTCAACTTCGCCTTGACTCCGGGGGGCTTCCTGTTCCTGGGCCCGAGCGAGACGGTCGGCAGGCAGGACCATCTGTTCGAGCCCGCCAACGGCAAATGGAACATATTCCGGCACAAGATCCAGCGCAAAAACAGCGCGTCCGGCGCGACGCTGCTCATGGACGGAGCCAGGAGCTTGTCCACTCCGGGCGAGCTGAGGGAGCGGCGCAAGCAGCAGGCCGGGGCGGATGCGCAGGAGAACCGCCGCCAGAGCCAGTTCTACAGTACATACGTGAACGAGCATATGCCTCCTTCCCTGCTGGTGGACGAGAAGCTGGACATCCAGCACTTGACCGGCAATGTGCAGCCTTTCCTGTCCCCGATGGAGGGCAGGCCTTCATGGAACCTGCAGAAGATGCTGGAGCCGGGGCTGGCCGTCGCGGTCATGACCGCCGTCCAGCAGATCCGCTCCGGGCTGGACGAGGTCGTGTTCCGCCATCTGGTCGTGCAGACGGCGTCGGGAGAACAGCGGATCAACGTGACCGTGCGCCCGTTCTCGAAGACCGGCGCGGCGTTCGCCGGCAGCATGCTGATCATTCTGGAGCTCGCTCCCGAGCTGGATGAAGTTCCGACCGCTTCCATCGATCTGAACGACAGCGTCCGCCGGCAGATGGCGTGGCTGGAGCAGCAGCTCCGCTCGACCGAGGACAAGCTCCAGTCGGCGATCGAAGAGCTGGAGGCTTCCAATGAAGAGCTGCAGAGCACGAACGAGGAGCTGATCGCCTCCAACGAGGAGCTGCAGAGCACGAACGAGGAGCTGCAGGCGGTCAACGAAGAGCTGGTGACGATCAATACCGAGTATCAGTTCAAAATCCAGGAGCTGACGGAGCTGAACAACGACATGGACCTGTTCCTTGTCAGCACCAAGATCGGCACGATCTTCCTGGATACGCAGTTCTGCATCCGCCGCTTCACTCCCGCAGTGACCAAGGAGATCCACCTTCTCCATGTGGACATCGGGCGGCCGTTCCATCATATTTCGCATCAATTCTACTACGACCAGTTCGTGGAGGACGCCTCCAGGGTGCTGCAATCGCTCCGTTCGCTGGAGAAGGAAATCAAAAGCCGCAGCGGGCGCTGGTACAAGATGCGGATGATGCCTTACCGGACGCTGGAGCATCTGACCAAAGGCGTCATCATCACCCTCGTGGACATCACCGAGCTGAAGGAAGCCAACGAGGAGCTGCTGCGCCTCTCGTATGCGATCGAGCAAAGCCCGATCCTCGTCGTCATCTCCGACCTTGAAGGCGGCATCCTTTATGCCAACAGGCAGTTCCACGATCTGACGGGCGAGACGTCGGAGAGCATCTACGGCAGGCATCTGGAGTCTCTCGATGACTGGCAGGCCAGCGGCTGCAGCTTCGCGGAGATCTGGGAGAAGCTCAAGCGCGGCGAGATCTGGGAGGGCGAGCTGGCCGGCATCGGCAGGGATGGAGCCGTCTACTGGGAGCAGGCCAGGCTGCTGCCGATCGTGAAGCGCGGCGAGACGATCCACTACATGAAGATTTCCGAGAACATCACCGACCGCAAGACGACGGAGGAGATGCTGCGCAAGTCGGAGATGCTCGGAGCCGTCGGCCAGCTGGCGGCCGGCATCGCCCACGAGATCCGCAATCCGCTCACCTCTCTCAAAGGGTTCACGAAGCTGATGCAGGAAGACAACCGGCGCAACTACATCTCCATCATGGCGATGGAGCTGGAGCGGATCGAGCAGATCGTCAGCGAGCTGCTCGTCCTCTCCAAGCCGCAGGCGGTCGACTTCCATCCCGTCGCGCTGGGAGCCGTGCTCCGGGATGTCGTGATGCTGATCGAGGCCCAGGCGATCATGAACAATGTGCAGCTGGAGCTGGAAGTGCCGGATAGCGATATGCTCGTGCAGGGGGTGGACAACCAGCTGAAGCAGGTGTTCATCAATCTGATCAAGAACAGCATCGAGGCGATGGGCTCCGGAGGCGTCATTCAGGTGAAGGCTTCCGTCGGCGAGGACAACATGGCCTGGACCCGGATCATCGACCAAGGCTCCGGCATCCCCCCGGAGAAGCTGGCCAAGCTGGGCGAGCCGTTCTTCTCCACCAAAGCGAAGGGAACCGGCCTCGGCCTTGTCATGACCTACAAGATCGTCGAGAACCATCATGGCAAAATGTACTACGAAAGCGAGCTCGGAAAAGGAACGACGGGCTTTGTCGGCCTTCCGATCATCCGCAGCAGCTGACCCGCGGCAGAGCCGTCATCCAAGCCGGAAGCGCGCCTTCCGGTTTTTTTCCATTCCTTCGCTCATACAATGGGGATAGACGCCGTAAGATGGGCCAACCCATCCCTCTGGCGACGGATGCAGGAAAGGAGAGCGATGCAAAGCCGACGATTTTCATTCCGTTCGCCAGTTTGCGTTTGAATGGCGGACACGCAGGGTAAAAAAGCTGAAAAGCTTGTCCATTCCTGTCGATAATCCTTGAAGGATGGGGAATTGATGCGGTTCCGGCGACCGCCGGCTGCAGAGGGAGATGAGGGAACGGCACGGGGTGCCGCTGTTGTAAGCGCCTTACCTTTCCGATATACTTTTCCGTAATGACATTTACTGGAGAAGCGGAGGCGGCGGCATGGTGATTGAAGGATGGGTGACGGCTCTGACGCTTGCCTTCGGCGTTGCGGCAGCTGTCGTCGGCGTCGCGGCCTACCTGCGCTTGTACCGCCGCCAGAATCCGGACCAGGCCCTGCGCAAGGCCGAGGCGTCCTTGCGGGACAGCCGTAAATCCCAGGAGGAACCGAACGATAAAGAAGTCCCTCCGCAGGAATGATTGGGAATTTGCTTCCAACCTGATGCATGAAGTGATATAATAGTGTGAAAAATACAAACATTCGCTCAACTGCCATGGAGTGTCTGCACCATAGGGATACCTGCACGTTCTCGAATCCGAGGTTTCGGATGAACATCCAGCGTTAGAGGAGGAGATTTCATGGCCAAGCACAGCCAGAATGAAGTCAAGGAAAGCCTCAAGGAACTCACGAGAATTTTTCAGCCCAAGGATCCGCGGAAGTTCGTTAAGGATTACATCCGCAAATACCGCATCACCGGCGGATATGAGGATGAGCTGACGTCACTGGTTGAGCATGAAATGGGCAGAATGAATTCCTCCGTGAGCTAGAACAAGCGAGCCTATCATATACCCGGCCCGGATACTCCCCCTGCGGAGTTCCGGGTCTTTTTTGCGCGCCGTGACGAGGCGGAATGAGGCGCGGCTCCTCCGAATAGCCTAGAAAGATTGAAGCTTGGATGGCGATCTTGGATGAAGGGCGGAGGCTCGGCCATGGCGGAATGGAAATCGGAAGAGGAAATCGGCAGAATCCGCCGCGCAGGACGGGTCGTCGCGTTATGCCACGATGCGATCGCGAAGCGGATCGCGCCCGGCGTCACGACGCTTGAGATCGACCGCTTTGTAGAGCGGCTGATGGCGGAGCACGGGGCTTACCCGGCTCAGAAGGGATACAGGGGATATCCTTATGCGACCTGCGCGTCGGTCGGCGAGGTCGTCTGTCACGGATTCCCGGATGCGGTGCCGCTTCAGGAGGGGGATATCGTGACGATCGACATGGTTGCGGATGTGGACGGCTGGAAGGCCGACTCGGCTTGGACCTATGCGATCGGAAAGGGGGATTCCGCCGTGCAGTCGCTGATGGCGGGCGCCCGGCAGGCGATGCTGAAGGGGATCGGCCAATGCCGGGTCGGACGCCGGATCGGCGACATCGGCGCCGCGGTCGTCCAGTCGGCGAAGGAGACGGGGCATTCCGTCGTGTCCAGCTTCGCGGGGCATGGAATCGGACGCTCCATCCACGAGCCGCCGGAGGTGAACCATGTCAGCAGAGGCGGCAGCGGAGCGGTTCTGCAGCCCGGCATGGTACTGACCGTCGAGCCGATCCTGACGGCAGGCGGGCCGGAAGTCTGGATTGCCCATGACGGCTGGACGGCCCGCACGAGCGACCGTTCCTGGTCGGCGCAATACGAGCATACGGTTGCCATAACCGAGCAGGGACCGGTCATCCTTACTTGTTTGTAAAGCGGGGATGCAGGACGCGCAAAAAAAGTTATCCCCGGATCTATGCACATATGCACAATTTGATATCCACAATATCCACAGGGTTGTAGGGATAACTTCAATAATTGGCTTCCAACCCTGAACATAGGATCCACAAAGGCTTTTTCGACCGTCATTGTCCCCTTGTGGATAAAAAAAGATCCGGCCTCTTCCATGTGGAAGAGGCTTTTCTGTGGATAGCTTCAATGATTGACGGTGGCGACGGGCTAGTGAGACAATGGAAGAAAGCGAACGGACAGCCGCCTGGAACAGGCGGCTGTCCGTTCCGGAGGCGGGGAAGCAGCCGTGCGGCGATCACCGCACGGCCGGCAGCATGACGAGGCCGGCCGCCGAGGCTCGAAGAGCAGAAGAATCGGGGAGGAAGCTGACATGCTTAACAAACTGAGAGTGACTCAAGCAATCGCGGAAGCGGGCGTCGTGGCCGTGCTTCGCGCGGATTCGGCGGAGGAGGTCGCCCGCATGGCGAGGCATGCCATCCGCGGGGGAATCAAGGCGATCGAGATTACGATGACCGTGCCGATGGCGCTGCAGGCGATCCAGCAGCTGGCCGCAGAGTATTCCAGCAAGGCGGATCCCGCATCGGATGCCTACGCCATCATCGGCGTCGGAACCGTGCTGGATCCGGAGACGGCCCGCGCGGCCATTCTGAGCGGCGCGGAATTCGTCGTTGCGCCGGCTGTCAATCCCGACACGATCACTCTGTGCAACCGCTATGCGGTGCCGGTCATGCCGGGAACGATGACGATCCGGGACATCCAGACCGCGATGGAGCTTGGAGCCGATATCGTCAAGCTGTTCCCGGGAAGCGCGTTCGGTCCGGATATGATTACGGCTGTCAAAGGTCCGCTTCCGCAAGCGAACATCATGCCGACGGGCGGCGTCTCGCTGGCCAATCTGGCGTTGTGGGTGAAGGCTGGCGCGGTCGCGGTCGGCATCGGCGGGGATCTGACCAAGGAAGCGGTCAAGCAGGGGGATTACACGCTTATCGAGCGGCAGGCCCAGGCATACGTCCAAGCCTACCGGGACGCCAAGGCCTGATCGCGCCGCGGGGGCGGCCCGCTGGCGGCAGACGCTCGGATTGGGTAAAATGGGAGAGTGAAGGCAAGCGGTTTATCGACTTGAGAGAGGCGGAATGGAATCATGGAATACCGGATTGAGAAGGATACGATGGGCGAAATCAAGGTTCCCGCGGACAAGCTGTGGGGCGCGCAGACGCAGCGCAGCCGCGAGAACTTCAAGATCGGCTGGGAGAAGATGCCGCTTGAGGTCGTCAAAGCGATGACCTATGTGAAGAAAGCGGCGGCTCAGGCCAATCGGAAGCTTGGCGTTCTGGAGCCGGAGAAAGCCGAAGCGATCTGCCGCGCGGCCGATGAGATCCTCGAAGGCAAGCATGACGGGGAGTTCCCGCTCGTCGTATGGCAGACGGGCAGCGGCACGCAGACCAATATGAACTGCAACGAGGTCATCGCCCGCCGCGCGAACCAGCTGCTGGAGGCGGAAGGCTCCTCCGTGCGCATCCACCCGAACGACGACGTGAACCGTTCGCAGAGCTCCAACGATACGTTCCCGGCGGCGATGCATATCGCGGCGGTCATCGCGGTATCGACCTCCCTGCTGCCGGCGCTCGAGGTGCTCAAGGCGACCTTGCACGAGAAGAGCGTCCAATTCGACGACATCGTCAAAATCGGCCGCACGCATCTGCAGGATGCGACGCCGATCACGCTCGGCCAGGAAATCAGCGGCTGGGAAGCGATGCTGGAGAAATCGTCGTGGATGCTGACGAGCAGCGTCGACGCCATCCGCGAGCTCGCGCTCGGCGGCACGGCGGTCGGCACCGGCATCAACGCGCATCCGGACTTTGCGGTGCAGGTGGCGGCCGAGGTGGCCGAGATTACCGGCCATAACTTCGTGACGGCATCGAACAAGTTCCATTCCCTGACGTCCCACGACCAGATCGTCTGGGTGCATGGCGCGATCAAGGGCCTTGCGGCCGATCTGATGAAGATCGCCAACGACGTGCGCTGGCTCGCCAGCGGCCCCCGCAGCGGCATCGGCGAGATCACGATCCCTGAGAACGAGCCGGGCAGCTCCATCATGCCGGGCAAGGTCAACCCGACGCAGTGCGAAGCCATTACGATGGTCGCCTGCCAGGTCATGGGCAACGATGCGGCGATCGGCTTCGCGGCCAGCCAAGGCAACTTCGAGCTGAACGTGTTCAAGCCGGTCATCGCCTACAACTTCCTGCAATCCGTCGTGCTGCTCTCCGACTCCATGCTCTCGTTCAACGAGCATTGCGCCGTCGGCATCGAGCCGAACCTCGACACGCTGAAGCACAACCTGGATCAGTCCTTGATGCTCGTGACGGCGCTCAACCCGCATATCGGCTACGAGAACGCGGCCAAGATCGCCAAGCAGGCGCATAAGGAAGGCACGACGCTCAAGGAGAGCGCGATCAAGAGCGGCCTGCTCACTTCCGAGCAGTTCGACGAGTGGGTCCGTCCGGAGAAGATGACGGGCAAGCGCTGATCAGGAGCAGCAGCCTCTTTCGGCAAGCAGGGGACTGTCCGCTGTCATGGAAGCATGACGGCGGACAGTCTCTTTTTGGCGCGGGGCACTTTGCGAACGGCCAGACTCCGGAATCAGTGGCGGAGGAATGGAGCAAACATGGGATGAATGCGGAAAAACCGTCCCCGGAAACGGCCAGGGACGGTTTTTTTGCTTGCTGGGCAGTGTTGTTATACTTCGTAGATCTGATACAGCTCGTCGAGCATCAGGTTGGCGGCCAGGATGCCGCCGGCCGTATTCCAGATGGCGTCGTCTACGCGCTTGGCGCGTCCTTCCTGGACGACCTTGAGGCTCTTCCAGAGAGGATCGCCCGTCCATTCCTGTTCGGTGGCATTGCCCTTGCCGTCGCCGGTGTCATAGGTGAAGTAGAAAAGACGGTCGGCTTCGACTTCCGGCAGGCGCTCCTTGGTGATTTCGTCGACGAACGTTTCCTTGCTGTTCTTCGTCATCGCGTTGCGAGCAATGCCGATCTGATCGAAGATGATGCCGGAGAACGTGTCGGTGTGGTAGACGCGTGTCTTGCCGCCCATGAAGCGAACCATCGATACGGTTTCGTTCAGCTTGCTGCCCGCTTTGGCCTTAAAGTCCTCGATGCGGGCGTCGAAGTCGGCGATCAGCTTTTCGCCTTCGGCTTTTTTGTTCAGCGCATCGGCATAGAGAGTGAAGTTTTCCTTCCAATAGCCGCGAAGGTCCTGTGCTTCGACGGTCGGCGCGATCGCGCTCAGCTGCTCGAAGATCTTCTCGTGGCGCATCTTGTTGGCGATGATGAGATCGGGCTGCAGGCCGGCGATCAGCTCGATGTTCGGCTGGCTTTCCTCGCCGAGCACGGTGACGCCTTCCATCTTGTCCTTGATGTGGGCGTACCAAGGATCGCCTGTCCAGGACTTGACCGCGCCGACCGGCTTCACGCCGAGAGCGAGCACCGCTTCGGTGCCTTCGTTGGTCAGCACGACGACCTTCTGCGGCGTGCCCTTGATTTTCGTTTCTCCGAGCGCATGCTTGACGATGCGCTCCGCGTCGCCGCTGGAGGAGCTCTCTCCGATGTTCGCGGCAGGCTGATTGGCCGCAGGCCCGCTCGCCGTGTTGTTATTGTTGCTGCCGCAAGCGGCCAGCAGGCCGATCAGCAGGATGGAGACCATGAAGGCCGCAATGCGTTTGTTCATCTCTCTGTATCCCCTTTATGTATAATGTGATAACCATTATCAGTACAGGTAGAAATTCTAGAGAAGAAGGGGAAGCCTGTCAATGAATATTTGAGAATGATTATCAGAATCGTTGACAGGGCCGTGTTCTTCTTCTACACTTTTTCCATAGCAACTGCTGCTTTTTCGAACCAGAGACAACTCGACTCCATCCTGCTGGACGGTTTTGATGAAAGCACAAGCGGAAGCGGAGAGAAATGCTGTTGTCGGGCAAAGCAGCAGATGAAGCAGATGCAGAGAGATACGTTCTTTATCTGAACAAGAAAGCAGGCCGACATGAGACTTACGGGCTTATTCCTAGTTATGGCGCTTCTGGCCTTCGCGGTTCTATGCAGCATCGCATTCGGGACGGCCGATATTCCGCTCGGCCATGTCATCGGCTCCTTCACCGGGTACAGCGGAACGCAGGAGCAGCTTATCATCCGGACGGCGCGGGTTCCCCGGGCGCTGATCGCGGCCTCCGTAGGCGCCTGCCTCGCCGTGGCCGGAGCGCTCATGCAGGTCATCACGCGCAATCCCATCGCATCTCCAAGCACCTTCGGCGTGAATGCGGGGGCGGCTTTTTTTGCTGTCATCGGCGCGGGGCTGCTCGGCTTCGAGAGCATGCAGGCCCAGACCTGGATGGCTCTGGCTGGAGCGGGAATCAGCGGGCTGATTGTATTTGTGATGGGCAGCATGGGCAAGGACGGCATGACCCCGGTGAAAATCACTCTGGCCGGAGCGTCCATCGCCGCCTTTTTCGCATCCGTAACGCAAGGGTATATGCTGACCAGCGGAAAAATGTTCGATCAGGTGCTCGTCTGGCTTGTCGGCTCCGTCGCGGGCCGAGAGATGAACGCCTTGACCGCCGTGCTTCCCTATATGGGCATCGGAATGCTTCTGGCGATCGTTCTGTCCCGACATCTCAACGTGCTCGCCATGGGCGACGACATCGCCCAAGGACTCGGGCAGAGCACGGCACGGATGAAAGGGGCGGCGGCCCTTTCCATCATCCTGCTGGCCGGAGCTTCCGTGGCGGCGGCCGGTCCGGTCGCCTTCGTCGGCATCATCGTGCCGCATATCGTGCGCCGCATCGCAGGCAGCGACTACCGATGGATCATTCCCTATTGCGCCGTGGTGGGCGCGCTGCTGCTTGTGGCGGCCGACCTGGGCTCCCGGTACATCGCGATGCCGAAGGAAGTGCCCGTGGGCGTCATGACGGCGGTCATCGGCGTGCCTTTCTTCGTGTACATCGCACGGTCGGGGAGGGTGGCACGATGAGCAGATACCGCTCTCTGCGCATGGACAGGCCGCGGCTGTCGTTCCTGATCGAGCGCCGAACGACCTGGGTGCTCGCCATTCTCGCCTTGCTGTGCGCGGCCCTGATGATCGTCAGCACCGGCATCGGCAGCCTCCCTGTGTCCCCTCTGGAAGTGATCCGTTCCATGGCGGGCAAGGGGGCTGCGGCTCATGAGGTCATCGTGAACAAGCTGCGGCTGCCGCGGATCGTCATCGCCGTGCTTGTCGGGGCGTCGCTGGCTGTTGCGGGAGCCATCCTGCAAGGTCTTGTCCGCAATCCGCTCGCATCCCCGGATGTGACCGGCATCACCGAGGGGGCGTCGCTGGGCGCGGTGCTGTTCCTGTTCCTGCTGGGCGGCTCCGTCCCTATCTCCTGGATGCCGGTATCGGCCATCGGGGGCGCTTTCGCGGTTACGGCGCTGCTGTATCTGTTGTCCTGGAGGGGCGGCGTCTCGCCGCTGCGCCTTGTGCTGATCGGCACGGGACTGTCGGCGGCGTTCAAATCGCTTTCCTACATGCTGATCATTTCCGGACCGCTCATTCTGACAGTCAAATCCCTGACGTTCATGACGGGCAGCATATACGGAGTCTCATGGGAAAAGGATGTCTACACGCTGCTCCCGTGGGTGGCGGTGCTGCTGCCGCTGGCCTGGTTCCAGGCCCGGCATGTGAACATCCAGGCGCTCGGCGACGAAGTGGCCGGAAGCGCAGGGGCGCATGTGCAGCGCAGCCGCTTGATCCTGCTGCTGCTGAGCGTGGCGCTGGCGGGAGCGGCCATCGCAATTGGAGGGGCGATCAGCTTCATCGGCTTGATGGCCCCCCATATGGCGCGCAAGCTTGTCGGCTCGTCCTTCGGCGGACTGCTGCCGGCGAGCGCCTTGATCGGCGCCATCATCCTGCTCGCGGCGGATCTTGCCGCGCGGACGGCTTTTTCGCCTCTCGATATTCCGGCCGGCGTATTCACGGCGGCGATCGGCGCTCCGTTTTTCCTTTACATGCTCTATCGGCATCGCAATTCATGACAGGCAGGAGGCAATCGAAGATGGGGATGCTGGAAGCGAAGGGGCTGGCGCTCTCTTATGGAGGGGCGCATGTCTTTGAAAACCTGGATCTGACCGTACCGGAGGGCAAGGTGACGGTGTTCATCGGCAGCAACGGCTGCGGGAAATCGACGCTGCTGCGCTCGATGGCCCGTCTGCTGAAGCCGCAGCAAGGCTCGGTCGTCATCGACGGCAGCGACATCTCCCGGATGACGACCAAGGAGGTCGCTCGCAAGCTGGCTATCCTGCCGCAAGGGCCGCAGGCGCCGGAGGGGCTGAGCGTGCTCCAGCTTGTCAAGCAGGGCCGCTACCCCTACCAGAGCTGGCTGCAGCAGTGGTCGCGGGAGGATGAGGCGGCGGTGACCAAGGCGCTCGAGGCGACCGGAATGTCGGAGCTCAGCGAGCGCAGCGTCGATTCGCTGTCGGGCGGACAGCGCCAGCGGGCGTGGATCGCCATGACGCTGGCGCAGCAGACCGGAATCATTCTGCTCGACGAGCCGACGACGTATCTCGACCTGACTCATCAGATCGAGGTGCTGGACCTGCTGGACGAGCTCAATGCCTCGGAGAAGCGGACGGTCGTCATGGTGCTGCATGATATCAACCTGGCATGCCGCTATGCCGACCATATCGTCGCCATCAAGGAAGGCTCGATCCATGCGCAAGGAGCACCGGAGCAGGTCGTCAGCTCCGCCATGATCGAAGAAGTGTTCCGGCTACGATGCGACATCATGGCGGATCCGCTGCACGGAACGCCGATGTGCATCCCGCACAGCCGCAGCGCCAGGAGGCTCTCCGCCGCGGAGCCGGAACCCGTGCTCTTCTGACCGGGGAGCAAGGAGGATCCGCGGCATTCCCTGAACGCCCGGGCGATGAAACAGGCATTCAAAAGGGACTGTCCCCTAAGTCATGAAAATGACCGGGGACAGTCCCTTTTTTCGTAGCGTCAGACGAAGCGCGCCTCTTGCGCGGCGCTCAGCGCCTGCCGATGCGGATATGGGAGGCGAGCGTGCGGATGAAGCCGAAGATGATGCCGATGCCGACGAACACATAAATCATGGTGAAGATTTTGCCGTAGTCGCTCTGCGGCTCCAGGCTGCTGCCCACGGTCGTCAGCGTCGTGACGCAGAAATACAGGGCGTCGACGGTGCTCCAGCCCTCGGCGGAGCGGTAGAACATCGTCCCGGAGACCAAGGTGATGGCGGTAATGAAGAAGAGCGCCTGGAACTCCTTGTCCTTGAAGGCGTGGAAGAAGGCGGAAAGCAGCCGCTTGCTGGTCAGGATGAAGGAAAGCATGATGTCAAACCCCGCTGTCTGTCAATTGATGTCGTTCAAGTCCATGACTTATGCACTTATCTTAGCATGGACAGCCGGGGAGATGAAAATTCGATGGAATGGAAGAAATTGCGGGAGATGGCCGGTCTGGCTCATGGCCGGGATTGGAGCAAGCCGGCGAGGTACGGGCGAGAGGTTCGGACAATAGGCAAGCGCAGGAAGGCCGGGCATGAAGGACGGCAACGGAAAAAGGCCCAGCCGGACTGCGGCCGCAGTCCGGCTGTTGAAAACTTCCTCAGCTTGCATCGGAGCCGCGGGATGCCTGATGCCGGAGGCTTCCATCCGGCCTGCGCGGGCCGGGAAGGACTTCCGCGCGGGCTCCGGGCTTGCGGGGGATGAGGCGTCCGCAGAACAGGAGAAGCGTCGCTCCCCCGGTCACGGCGTACATCCCTTGGACGACTCCAAGCGAGCTGTCCGTTCCGGCCAGCAGTCCATGCAGCAGGGCGGCGGCGAACATCGGATACGCGAGCATATGGATCGCGAGCCATAGAGGCCGCTTGAGGCGAGGGCGCAGGTCCGTCGTGAGGATGAGGAGCAGCATGCCGTACAGGGCGAGGCTTCCGATGCCGTACAGAACAGGATGGCCATGCGCCGAGAACGGAATGAGCAGCTCTCCCCAGGTGAACGGCGCATACGTGTCAATGACGAGCACGGCGGCATGGAGCAGGGCGATCGCCGTGCCGGCGACCGTCAGCCGGCTGTGCCAGCGGTAGACCGAGATTTTCGACGCTCCCTTCAAAAAGGGATAGCCGTACAAGATGCCCAGCGACATGCCTCCGAACAGGGCCAGGTAAGCCGCGATGCCGGCGATTCTCGTCAGCAGCCATGTCGGCCATTCCACCATCCATTGAATCATATCGTCGCCTCCTGGATTGTCAGCGTGCCGGGCTCCCAGACGAAGCGTCCGGGATTCCGTGAAGGAATCAGGATCAGCCGGCGCTTGTCCGTGATGACGGCGGCCTCGCAGCCGGGAGCGCCGAGCTTCATTCGGGACGCGCCCTCCTCCAGCCCGCAGATGCAGAAGGTTTTGGACCAGGCCTCGCATTCGGCAGCCTCCGCTCCGGCGACAGTCGCCTGAACGACGCCGCTGGCCGCGCTGCGCCCGGTAAGGGGGTCGATGAGATGATGAAGGCCGGATCCGTCCTCTCCCCAGCGCCGCTTCAAGGTGGAGGAGGTTGCTGCGGCTCCGTGCTTCAGCGACAGGCGCGCCGCATCCCTGACGGTGTCCCAGGGATCCTCGATGGCAATCGTGGAAGAAGGGGCGTCCTTGTCTTCCTGCCATACGCTGAGGTCTCCTCCGGCGTTGACGATGCCGGAGGGAAAGCCGTGCCGCCGGCGCAGCCAGCCGGCGAGCCGGTCGGCGGCCCAGCCCTTGACGATGCCGCCGAGATCGAGCTCGCTGCTGGGAGCGAGCCGAACCGCGCCCATGCGTCCGTCAAGCTCGAACGGCACGGCTTGGGCAACAGCTGCGGCGTGACTTCCCATATCCGGTTTGATTCCCGCTTGCCCGGAGGCTTCGGCAGGCCGGAAGGTGTACGCATGCTCGAAGGAGCGGCGATAGCCCTCCCGCTGCAGCTGGCGGAGCAGGCCGGGGTGGAAGGCGCCGCCCGTCTGCCGGCTGCATTCCAGCGCCAGCGACAGCACCTCCTCCATCATCGGCGATACGAACTGCCAGGAGCCGGCCGTCCGGTTGAGGGCGCAGAGCTCGCTGCCGGGCAAAAAACGGCTGAACCTCGCCTCGACATCGCGGAACCAGCGGCTGACCAGCGAATGATAAGCCGGCGTATCGGGAGTCCGATCGTCAGGCCAGCGGAGAATGGCCGTTATGTCCGTATTCATCGCCCTCAACGTGATTCGGGATTCGGCCGGCATGGTCAGGACCCTCCGGAGCGGGAGCCCATGCCCCCGCCGCTGTCGGATTGGCTCCAGCTTCCGCCAGCATTGCCGCCGCCTGCCGCTCCTTCGGACGGGAAGGAGCCGCCTCTCCTGCCGTGCCTGCCCGCGGGCTTGCCGGCTGATCCGTCGGCCGAGCCGCTGCCGTCCGTGCTTCCCGATTGCCAATCCTCCATGAGCTTGTCCGGATTGGCGAAGGTGGAATCCGAACCGCCGGATGCCGTCCCCCCGGACAGGATCTTTTCCTGGAAAGCCGTGCTGTTCTGCACGGTGCTGAACAAAACGAAAAGGGCTGCCGCTCCGCCGGCGCCGATTTGCCACTTTCTCCATTTGCCGATTCGCCGTTTCATCGAATCCACCTCGCTTCAAGGATTACGTCCTATCCTACTTTGTCAAAATGAACAGAAAATGAAGACAGAGCTGACATGGAAATGATTTTCGCTTATGTGCTTCACGTCCGGAACCGGACGGCCGGCTGCGCAGCCGCCAAGTTGTGGTATGATGGAAGGACGAGAAAACAAGAAAGTCGGGGCCTGATATGCAT
Organism: Paenibacillus sp. RUD330; assembly: GCF_002243345.2. Taxonomy (NCBI): domain Bacteria; kingdom Bacillati; phylum Bacillota; class Bacilli; order Caryophanales; family Paenibacillaceae; genus Paenibacillus; species Paenibacillus sp. RUD330. Next base: position 4,870,942 of record NZ_CP022655.2, on the reverse strand, counting down.
CTGTTATCGGTAGAGCATCTTTCCAAAACCTACGGGGAGAAAAAACTGTTTGAAGACGTAAGCTTCGGAATCTCCGACGGCGATAAAATCGGCATCATCGGAGTGAACGGAACAGGGAAGTCGACGTTTCTGAAGGCGATTGCGGGTATCGAGCCCGCCGACAGCGGCAGCGTCGTCATTCCGCCGCGCGTCAGCGTGCGGATGCTGCTCCAGAACCTGGAGTTCGATCCGGAGGAAACCGTGCTTGAGCATGTGCTCAGCGGGGATTCGCCTCAGCTGCGGGCCGTGCGGGACTATGCGGCGGCGCTGGAGGCGCTCGAGCGCAGCAGCTCGGATGCGGCGCTGCAGGAACGCCTGCTCCGGGCCAATGCGGCCATGGACGAGCAGGATGCCTGGCAGCTGGAAAGCGAAGCCCGCACGGCTCTCTCCAAGCTCGGCATAACGAGCTACGAGGCGAAGCTCGGCACGCTGTCCGGAGGCCAGCGCAAGCGGGTGGCGATGGCCGCCGCGCTGCTGTCGCCATCGGACGTGCTCATTCTGGACGAGCCTACCAACCATATCGACAACGAGTCTGTCGCGTGGCTGGAAAGCATGCTGCAAAAACGGCGCGGCGCGCTGCTCATGGTGACGCATGACCGCTACTTCCTTGATCGGGTCAGCAATCGCGTCATCGAGCTGGACCAGGGCCGGGCTTTCTTCTATACGGCCAACTACAGCCGGTTCCTGGAGCTGAAGCTGGAGCGCGAGGAGCGGGAGGCGGCGAGCGAGTCCAAGCGCCAGAATCTGCTGCGCAACGAGCTCGCCTGGATCCGCCGCGGCGCCAAGGCGCGCTCGACGAAGCAGAAGGCGCGGATCGAGCGCTTCGAGGAGCTCAAGGAGGCGGGGCCGGGCAAGGCATCCGGCAAGCTGGACCTGTCCGTCGCCTCCTCCAGGCTGGGGCGCAAGATCATCGAGCTGGAGGATGTGGGCAAAGGCTATGGAGACCGGTCGCTGATCAACGGCTTCAGCTACATCGCCGTGCCGGAAGACAGGGTCGGCATCATCGGACGCAACGGCAGCGGCAAGTCGACGCTGCTGAAGCTGATCGCCGGCCGGATGGAGCCGGACAGCGGTCAGGTCGTGCTCGGCCCGACCGTCAAGCTCGGTTATTTCTCGCAGGAGCATGAGGAAATGGACGAGTCGATGCGCGTCATCGAATACATCCGCGAGCAGGCGGAGCAGGTCCGCACCGGCGACGGCACGACGATCAGCGCCGGGCAGCTGCTGGAGCGGTTCCTGTTCCCTCCGGCGATGCAATGGTCCCCGATCTCCAAGCTGTCGGGCGGGGAGAAGCGCCGCCTGCAGCTGCTGCGCATCCTGAGCGGCGCTCCGAACGTGCTGCTGCTCGACGAGCCGACCAACGATCTCGACATCGCGACGCTCGGCGTGCTGGAGGATTACCTCGACGACTTCCCCGGCGTCGTGCTGGTCGTCTCCCATGACCGGTACTTCCTGGACCGGACGGTGGACCGGATCTTCGCGTTCGAGGACGGCGCCATCACGGAGCATACCGGCAATTATTCGGATTACGAGGAGCAGGCGCAGAAGAAGGGAAGTCCCCCGGACGCCTCCTCCAGGCCGATTGCTCCAACTCCGTCCGCCGCCCAGGCGGGAGGGACGGCCGAAGCTCCGCGCAAGGAAGCCAAGCTGCGCATGTCTTACCAGGAGCAGAAGGATTTCGAGGCGATCGACGGACGCATCGCGGAGGCGGAAGCCGAGCTGGAGCGGGTCCAAGAGGATATGGGCGCCTCGGGAAGCGATTCGGTGCGCCTGCAGGAGCTGATGGCCCGCCAGGAGAGCCTGGAGGCGAAGCTGGAGGAATGGATGGAGCGCTGGACCTATCTGAACGAGCTTGCGGAACAAATCGAAGCCCAAAAAGCGAAAAACAGGAGCTGACCTTTCATGAGTGCCTATGAAGACTTTAGCCTGGAGTCCGTACGCAACATCTATTGCATCGGCCGCAACTACCGGCTGCATGCCCTCGAGCTCGGCAACGAAGTGCCGAAATCCCCGATGGTGTTCACCAAGCCGACCCATTCGCTGATTCCGATGGACGGAAGAGCCGTCGAGCTGCCGGGCGGAGAAGGCGAGGTGCATTTCGAGCTGGAGATCGTGCTTCGCGCGGGACGCGACTGGGAGCCGGGAGTCGGAGCCGACGAGCTGTTCGACGCGATGGCGCTCGGCCTCGACCTGACGCTGCGCGACGTGCAGAGCAGGCTCAAGGACAAAGGCCATCCATGGCTCGCCGCCAAAGGCTTCCGGAACTCGGCTCCGATCGGCCCGTGGCGGCCCTATCCGGGCATGGCCGGCCTGGAGGCCGCCGACTTCGCCTTGCTGCGCGGCACCGAGGTCGCCCAGCTGGGCAACGCCCGGGACATGATCTTCAGTCCGGATGTGCTCGCGGAGCATATCGGCAGCCGTTACGGCCTGCGCCGGGGAGACATCGTCTTCACCGGCACGCCGGCCGGCGTCGCCGCCCTTCGGGACGGCGAGGAGCTGAGCGCTCTCTGGAACGGGGAGAAGGTCGCTTCCTCGATTGTCTCCCTCGTTTGACCGCATGCATGGAACAGCCGCATCCTGTCCTCGTTTCGGCGAGGCTTGGATGCGGCTTTTTTTTATGCCCAAGCACGGTCTGTCGAAAAGGCGGCGGGCAAGGGGAGCAGCTTGTCCTCGGCAGGGACGACGGAGAGCTGAGCACGGGGCTTATTCCGGCCGGCTTCCGCAATTGGGCAGCCCTTTAGCACGTACGAGCAATGCCGGCGACGGCTTGCTGAGCAGCGC